>NZ_JBAPVS010000296.1:0-56641 GCF_049283275.1 Caulobacter sp.
CGACGAGACCGGCCTGCGCATGCGGGTGCTGACCGGCGAGGAGGAGGCGCGCTACGCCGCCCTCGGCGTCTTGGCCGGCACCCCCGACTCCACCGGCGTGGTCGGCGACCTGGGCGGCGCCAGCCTGGAGCTGATCCGGCTGGAGGCCACCGGCGCGGGCCTGGGCGTCACCCTGCCGCTGGGCCCGTTCAGCCTGGGCCTGCCGGACGGGTTCGACCTGGAGAAGGTGCGTCGGCTTTGCGCCCAGCGCCTGGCTCCGGCGGCCGAGGCCTTCAAGACCGACGTCTTCCACGCGGTCGGCGGCGCCTGGCGCAATATGGCCCTGCTGCACATGCGCCTGAGCGGCTACCCGCTGCATGTGGTCCACCAGTACACCATCGGCCGCGCCGAGGCCCTGGAGGCCGTGCGGCTGGTGGCCCATCAGTCGAAAAGCTCGCTCGAGCGTATCGAGGGCATGAGCAAGAAGCGCTCGGAGACCCTGCCCTACGCCGCCGTGGTGCTGGAGCAGCTGATCGAGAGCCTGGATTGCAAGCGCATCGAGATCTCGGCCTACGGCGTGCGCGAGGGCCTGCTGTTCGAAGCCATGCCGCCGGGCGTGCGCCGGCTGGATCCGCTGATCGAGGGCTGCGCCTCGTTGGGGGCGCGACAAGGCGTGGCCGACGAGCTGGGCGCGGCGCTCGACGCCTGGCTGGCCCCGGTCCTGGCCCAGCTGCCGCCCTGCTTCGGCGAGCGCGACGCCGTCTTGGCCTCGGCCGCCTGCCGTCTGGCCGACCTGGGCGCGCGGCTGCACCCCGACCATCGCGCCGATCTGGTGTTCGAGCAGGTGCTGCGCGCCCCGATCGCCGGCCAGACCCATCCCGAGCGCGCCTTCCTGGCGGCCGCGGCCTTCGCGCGCCACGCCACCGCCTTCACCCCGCCGGAGATGGATGTCCTGGAGCGGCTGCTCTCGCCCGCCCGGTTGAAGCGCGCGCGAGCCGTCGGGGCCGCCATCCGGCTGGGCTGCGATCTGTCGGGCCGAAGCGCGCCGCTCCTGGCGCGATCGAGACTCGCCATAGACAAGGGCGACCTGCTCCTGACCGCCGAGCCGGGCTACGCCGACCTGCTGCTTGGCGAGCAGACGGCCAAAAGAGCGGGCGCCTTGGCGTCGCTCCTGGGCCTGAAGCTCAAAATTACCGCACTGTGACAATTTAGCAGCGACAACCCTAAGGTTGTATATTTTCGACTTTTGCGCAGAATTTATCGATAAGCGTGATTGCGCATATCGAAAAGCGGCGACAATCACGCGTCAGCGTTGTGGAAATAACTTTCCAATTTGTAATGAAATAACGACGTTACATTTCAGCAATGTGATGATTGTTGACCGATATTCCCAATTGTCTGTAGCCCTCCTGCAACCGCGTTCAGAAAACCTGGATCGCTGGTCATCGAACACCGTCGGACGGCGTTCAGAAACAACGGGGACCATAATCTTGATCACTAAGCCTATGCGTGCGCGCCTCATGGCGTCGACGATGATCTGCAGCGCCGCTGTTGCTCTCCTCGGCGCCACCTCGGCTGCAGCCCAGACCGCTCCGGCCGCGCCGGCTGACGACACCGAAGTCGAAGCCATCGTCGTCACCGGCTCGATGTTCCGCCGGACCGACACCGAGACGCCTTCGCCGGTTACGGTCCTGACCTCCGAGACCCTGGCTCACGCCGGCATCAGCACGGCGGCCGACGCCATTCGCTCGATCTCGGCCGACGGCGCCGGCTCGATCCCCACGGGCTTCCAGGGCGGCTTCAGCGCCGGCGGCTCGGCCGTCTCGCTGCGCGGCCTGGGCGTCTCGTCGACCCTGGTGCTGGTCGACGGCCTGCGTTCGGCCAACTTCCCGCTGAATGACGACGGCCACAACGCCTATGTCGACCTGAACTCGATCCCGTTCAGCCTGATCGACCGCATTGAAGTTCTGAAGGACGGCGCCTCGTCGTCGTACGGCGCCGACGCCATCGGCGGCGTTGTGAACCTGATGCTGAAGAAGACCTTCGTCGGCGTCGCCGGCAGCATGGAAGCCGGCCAAAGCTGGAAGAGCGACGCCGAACACAAGCGCGCCGACCTGACCCTGGGCTACGGCGACTACGCCAAGAGCGGCTGGAACGTCTATATCAACGGCGAATACCAAACCGACGGCCGGGTCACGAACCACAGCCGCGGCTTCCCCTATAACACCCTCGACCTCACCCCGATCGGCGGAGTCGACAACAACACTGCCGACAGCAGCCTGACGCCGACCACCGGCACGCCGACCGCCGTCGTCACCCGCGTTGGCCAGACCGACCTGAACAACCCGCTGGCGGGCGCCGCCGGCGCTCCGTTCACCAACCAATACCAGGCGCTGAACCTGAACTGCCCGGACGGCACGTTCACCATCGCCTCGGGTTCGGCCCAGGGGACGAGCTGCAAGTACAATCTGGCTGACATGTACAACCAGATCGCGCCGCTGCAGAAGCGTTACGCGGTCAACGGCCGCCTGAGCGTCCGTCTCAGCGAGAACATCGAAGCCTACGCCACCGGCAGCTACTCGCGCAGCGACGTCAGCATCAAGGGCCAGCCGCAGAACACGCGTCTTCGCCAGCCGTTCGGCGCCCCCGCCTCCGTGGCCTCCAACAACCCGGGCATGGTCCTGCCGGTGTGGATCTGCCCGACCGGCGTGAACTGCGCCGATCCGGCCACCGCCGGCCGCACCCTGAACCCGAACAATCCGTTCGCGGCCGCCTACGCCAACGACCCGGCCAACGGCGCGGCGCGCATCTACTACGTGTTCGGCGACATCCCGTTCAGCAGCGATCGCACCAACGAAGTCATCCGCGGCACCGCCGGCCTGAGCGGCAGCTTCGGCGATGACTGGAACTGGCGCGTGGACGGCGTCGCCGCCCGGGACAACCTGCGTCTCGAGCAGCACGGCTATCTGAACATCGCCAACACGCTGCACGCCATCAACACCGGCGCCTACAACTTCGTGAACCCGTCGGCCAACACCGCGGCGGTCCGCAATTCGATCTCGCCGGACATCATCACGCCCTCGCACTCGTCGCTGGTCTCGCTGGAAGGCTCGATCACCAAGCGCCTGTGGACCCTGCCGGGCGGCGACATGCAGCTGGCCGTCGGCGGCCAGGTCCGTCGCGAGGAACTGGAAAACAACAACCAGAACGCCCGCCTGGACACCTGGACCCTGACCACCTCGTCGGCGTTCGGCAAGCACACCGTGTCGGCCGGCTACTTCGAAGTTCTGGCCCCCGTGCTTGAGAACGTTGAAGTGAACGTTTCGGGCCGTTACGACCACTACTCCGAAGGCTACGGCCACTTCTCGCCGAAGATCGGCGTGAAATATACGCCGATCAAGCAACTGGCCTTCCGCGGCACCTATGCCGAAGGCTTCCGCGCCCCGACCTTCGCCGAAGCCAGCCCGCGCTCGCAATATGCCGGCTTCTCGAACTACACCCCGCCGGTCAGCTTCCAGAACGCTCACGGCGGCACGGTCACCGGCGGCAACAAGAACCCCTATGCCGGCCAGTACTCGATCGGCGGCGGCTACAACGGCAACCCGGACCTGAAGCCGGAAATCTCGCGCAGCTTCACCGCGGGCGCCATCTATGAGCCGACCCGTTGGCTCAGCATGACGGTCGACTACTACAACGTGAAGAAGGACGGCCTGATCGTCGCCGGTCCGCTGCTCGCCCAGGCGCGCGCGGCCTACTACAGCAAGACGAACCAGACCGACGCCTGCGCCGCTGTCGCGGCCGTGGGTCCGGGCTATTCGTGCAACGTCGTCGACGGCGTCGATCCGCTGTTCCCCTCGGCTCTGCCGCGGGTGCTGATCATCAACGCCCCGTTCGTCAACGCCAACTACCAGATCACCTCGGGCGCCGACTTCGCCGTCACGGCCAAGGCTCCGGTCACCGAAGGCGTTCGCCTGGTCAGCCGTCTTGAAATCACCCACGTGTTCAACTCGGACCTGCACACCGCCGACGGCAAGGTGCAGAAGTACGCGGGGACCCTGGGCCCGAACGGCCTGTCGGCGGGCAACGGTACGCCCGATTGGCGCGGCAACTGGCAGAACACGTTCGAGTTCGGCGACAAGTACACCCTGTCGGCCACCGCCTACTATGTCGGCAAGATCAAGCAGGTCGCCGCCGACGTGTATGAGGACACCAGCTGCGCCAAGGGCAACCTGTACAACAACGGCGACGCGGCGATGGGCGAGAAGTTCTGCTACATCAAGAAGTTCATCAATGTGGACGTGAACGGCACCGCCCAGGTCAACGACCAGGTGCAGCTCTATGCCAACATCGGTAACCTCTTCGCCGAAAAGGCCCCGGTCGCGCCGGGCGCCTATACGTCCAACCCGAACTACCTGAGCGCCTTCCACTATCCCGGCCTGATCGGTCGGACCTTCAAGGTGGGCGTCCGCTTCCAATACTAAGCGAAGCGACCGTTACGAGAGATGGGGCCGGTTCCGAAAGGAGCCGGCCTTTTCTTTTGGAGCGCCCCCGCGACACCCCGCCGCACTGAACGCCGCTCGATGACGCACGGTTTGTTATCCACGGGCGTCGCAAGCTCCGCCATTCAAAGGGAGCTCATCCATGCAGAAGCAGCGGATCGTCGAAGTCGAATACGTCGAAGACCCTATCGTTGTCTCTTCTGCGCCGCTTGAGCGGTCCAGGCTGAGACTCGCCAACGAAAGCGACGTGTCCGTCGTCGGCCCGGCCCGCCGCCTGCAGAACGATCTGGCCCAGGCGTTCGCGGCCGAAGCCGGCTGGTCGGTCAAGCGCACCGTGATGGTCGGCTTGATCTTCCACGCCGTGATCCTGGGCTCCTTGGCCTTGGCGGCGAGCAACCTCATCCCACACATCAAGCCGTAGAAGCTTGAAACAGGTCTGATCGAACGGTGTTACGAAGCGGCGCGACCTTTACCGTTTCAACACGCGCGCATGCAAATGGGGGGCTATGGGCAGGGGGAATGGCATCTTGAACGGCCTGCCGGCGGGACGCCGCGCGGTGCGCAGCCTGCTGACCTTGGGGGCGATCGTCGTGACGATCGTCGTCTTGGGCGGCTGCGCCCTGCTGGCCTTCGCCGCCGTCTCCGTCGACCGTCTGCAGGCTCGCGAAGAGCGCGTCGTCGTCGAGCAGGCTCTTGAGCGCGCCCTCGACCGAATGGATAGCGATGTCGCCTCCGCCGCGGTCTGGAACCAGGCCTTCGACATCGTCCGCCCGGGTGTGGACCCGGCCTGGATGGACGCCGAAATCGGCTCCTACTACGCCAATAACCGCGGCGACGACCTGTCCGTCATCCTGGATTCCGCCGGCAGGCCCTTTTACGCGTGGTTGGAACAGGCGCGCACGACGCCCGAAAGCCAGGCCAAGATGGTCGCCGCGATCGCGCCTCTGATCGCCAGCGTCCGTCGCCAGGAGCGGCTCGCTCATCTCGCCCCAAAGCCGACTGATCCGACCGCCGCCACGGTGGCCGAGACGGCCCATGGGATCGTCTCGGTGGACGGACGGATCTATCTGGTCGCCGTTTCGACCATCTCACCGGAAACGGCCGGACGGCCGCGTCGCAAGACCCCGGCGATGATCGCGCTCTGCGCCCGGCGGCTCGACCGGCACCTGCTGCCCGCGCTCGCCAGCGAGATGCATATCCGCCAGCCGCGCCTGGTCCCGACCCCACCGAACGGCGCCGCGGCGGTCGCCCTGCGCGGCTCCGACGGCAAGCCCGTGAGCTGGCTGGCCTGGTCGCCCAAGCAGCCGGGCCTGGAAGCTGTCCGCCAGGCCGCGCCCCTGGTCTTGCCGGGCGTCCTGCTGCTGATCGTCGCCGGTCTGGCCCTGGCCCTGCGCATCCGCCAGGTGCTGCACGAACTGGACGCCTCGGAGGCCGGCGAGAAGGCGGCCCTGGCCGAGGTGGTCGAGGCCCGCGACCGCGCCCAGAGCGCCAGCCTCGCCAAGTCGCAGTTCCTGGCCAATATGAGCCATGAGATCCGCACGCCCCTGAACGGGGTGCTGGGCATGGCCCAGGTGATGGAGCAGAGCGACCTGGGCTCTCCGCATCGCGAGCACCTGAAGATCATCCGCGACAGCGGCGAGACCCTGCTCGCCATCCTCAACGACGTGCTGGACCTATCCAAGATCGAGTCCGGCCATTTCGAGCTGGACGACCACGTCTTCGACCTGGCCCAGACGGTGGCCGCCGCCTGCCGCCCCTTCGCCCTGCTGGCGGCCCAGAAGGACGTGGACTTCGTCACCGAGATCGCGCCCGACGCTGAAGGCGCGTGGTGCGGCGACAGCGTGCGCCTGCGCCAAGTGCTGTCGAACCTGGCGTCCAACGCCGTGAAGTTCACGCTCGGGGGGCGGATCCGGCTGAGCGTGGAGGCCGCCTCCCCGGGCCTGAGCTTCACCCTGACCGACACGGGCATCGGCATCGCGCCCGAGCGCATCGCCGCCCTGTTCGAGAAGTTCGTCCAGGCCGACAGCTCCACGACCCGTCGCTTCGGCGGCACGGGTCTGGGCCTGGCGATCTCGCGCGAGCTGGTCGAGCGGATGGGCGGGACGCTGCGCATGGACAGCGCGCCTGGCAAGGGCTCGACGTTCAGCTTTCGGCTGCCGTTCGTGCGGGCCGACGCGGCGGACCATCCGGATCCCGCGCCCAGCGAGGGCGACATCCGGTCGCTGCGCATCCTGGCGGCCGAGGACAACGCCACCAACCAGTTCATCCTGCGCGCCCTGCTCGAGCCGACCGGCGTGAAGCTCCACACCGTGGCCAACGGCCGCGAGGCGCTGGACGCCTTCCATGCCGACGACTTCGACCTGATCCTGATGGACGTGCAGATGCCGGTGATGAACGGGGTCGAGGCCGCGCGGGCGATCCGCGAGTGCGAGAGCGCCCACCACCTCTCCCCGACCCCGATCCTGGCCCTGTCGGCCAATGTCATGAGCCATCAGGTGGCCGAATACGCCCAGGCCGGCATGGACGGCGTGGTCGCCAAGCCGGTGGACGCCGGCAAGCTGATCGAGGCCATCGCCGCGGCGATGGAGCGCGGCGCGGCCTGATCTTTGTGGGCTAGTCCGGCTTGGGAGCCGCGCGGCGGACTTCGACGACCCGCACGCGGGCGCCGTCCAGCACCAGGGCCAGCTCGCCGCGCTTGATCTTCAGGGCGTCCGAACCGAAGGCCTCCAGACGCCAGCCCTGCAAGGCCGGCGTGTTGGCTTCATCGTCGGCGGCGATCTTTTCCAGGTCCGAGACCGTGGCGATCAGCTTGGAGGCCACGCCGGCTTCCTCGGCCCGGGCCTTCAGCAGCACCTTCAGCAGTTCGACGACCGCGCCGGCCGAGGCGGGCGGCGGCGGACCGGACTTTTCCAGCACCGGCGCATAGCCTTCCGGGTCGGCCAGGGCGGCCTTGATGGCGGCCAACAGGTCGGGACCGAACTTGGAGCCGCCGAAGCCCTTGGGCACGCTGCGCAGGGTGTTGAGGCCCTCCAGCGAGGTCGGGGCCTGGGTCGCCAGCTCGTCGATGGCCTCGTCCTTGAGGATGCGGCCGCGCGGCTGGTCGCGGGTCTGGGCGGTGCGTTCGCGCCAGGCGGCCACGGCCTTGAACACCGCCAGGTACTTGGCGGCGGTCTTGCGCGGACGCAGGCGGCGCCAGGCCTTTTCCGGATCAACGTCGTAGGCGGCCGGATCGTTGAGCGCCTTCATCTCCTCTTCCACCCAGGCCAGACGGCCGGCCTTGTCCAGGCGGTCGCGCAGGATGGGGAACAGGGTGGCCAGGTGGGTCACGTCGGCCACGGCGTAGGTCAGCTGGGCGTCGCTCAGCGGACGGCGGGCCCAGTCGGTGAAGCGGCTGGACTTGTCCAGCTCGATCTTCAGCATCTGGCGGACCAGGGCGTCATAGGCGATCTGTTCGCCGAACCCGGCGGCCATGCCGGCCACCTGGGTGTCGAACAACGGGGTGGGCATGGCGTTGAGATTGTTGAAGATCTCGACGTCCTGGCGAGCGGCGTGGAACACCTTCAGGACCGAGGGATCGCGCAGGATCTCGAGCAGCGGCTCCAGGTCCATGCCATCGGCCAGCGGGTCGATGCAGGCCTCGATGTCCGGAGAAGCCACCTGGATCAAGCACAGCTTGGGCCAGTAGGTGGTTTCGCGCATGAACTCGGTGTCCACCGCGATGAAGGGCTGGCCCTTCAGCTCATTACAGAACGCCGCCAGCGCGGCGGTAGTGGTGATCGTCGTCATCGGCTGCTAATAGCCTCGCGCACCCCCGAGTCTGCAAGCACAAGCTTGAGGTGTGCGGCAAGTTTCCTTTCAAAAACGGCCCGTTGGCCGTCTTCGAGCCAGAGCGAACGCATGAGCGACCCCCAGAACGGCCTCACCTACGCCCAGGCCGGCGTCGATATCGATGCGGGCGCCGCCCTGGTCGAGGCGATCAAGCCCCTGGCCAAGGCCACGCGCCGCCCCGGCGCGGACGGCGGGCTGGGCGGCTTCGGCGCCCTGTTCGACCTGAAGGCGGCCGGCTACGACGACCCGCTGCTGGTCTCGACCACCGACGGCGTCGGCACCAAGCTGCGCATCGCCATCGATGCCAAGATGCACGGCACGGTCGGCATCGACCTGGTGGCCATGTGCGTCAACGACCTGCTGGCCCAGGGCGCCGAGCCCCTGCTGTTCCTCGACTACTTTGCCACCGGCAAGCTGGACCTGGAGGTCGCCAAGAGCGTGGTCGCCGGCATCGCCGAAGGCTGCAAGCTGGCCGGCGCGGCCCTGGTGGGCGGCGAGACCGCCGAAATGCCCGGCATGTACAGCGACGGCGAATACGATCTGGCCGGCTTCTCGGTCGGCGCGGTCGAGCGCGACGGCGTGTTGCCCAAGCTGGACAAGCAAAGGGCCGGCGACGTCATCATCGGCATCGGCTCGTCGGGCCCGCACTCGAACGGCTACAGCCTGGTGCGCCGCGTGGTCGAGCGCTCGGGCCTGGCCTGGGACGCCCCCGCCCCGTTCGCCGAGGGCCAGACCCTGGCCGAGGCGCTGATGGCCCCGACCCGCATCTATGTGAAGTCGATCCTGCCCCTGCTGCAGTCGGGCCGGGTCAAGGGCGGCGCCCACATCACCGGCGGCGGCCTGATCGAGAACCCGCCGCGCTGCATCGCCGAGGGCCTGGTCCCCGAGTTCGACTGGAACGCCTGGCCCCTGCCCCCGGTCTTCGACTGGCTGCAGCGCGAAGGCGGCATTTCGGACCACGAGCTGCGCCGCACCTTCAACTGCGGGATCGGCTTCATCCTGGTGGTCGCCGCTTCGGACGCCGAACCGGTGCTGGCCGCCTTGCTGAACGCCGACGAGGACGCCTTCATCTGCGGCCAGCTGGTCGCGGCGTAGGCCTTGCGTGAAATCCTCGTCCTTCGACAAGCTCAGGATGAGGATTTCAATTCAGGCTTCCAGCAGCCGGCATCTCCGGTAGCCCTCATCCTGAGCCTGTCGAAGGACGAGGGCGGCCCCACGGAGCTTTCCGCATGACTTCGAAAACCAAGGTCGCCGTCCTGATCTCCGGCCGGGGCTCCAACATGGAGGCCCTGGTCCGGGCCGCCCAGGATCCCGCCTGCCCGTTCGAGATCGCCCTGGTGGTGTCGAACAAGCCCGAGGCCGGCGGGCTGGTCACGGCCGCCGCTGCCGGGATCGAAACCCTGGCCGTCGACCAGAAGCCCTACGGCAAGGATCGAGAGGCCCACGAGCGGGCCATCGACGCGGCCCTGCGAGAACGCGGCGTCCAGGTCGTGGCCCTGGCCGGCTACATGCGCATCCTGACGCCGTTCCTGGTGAACGCCTGGGAGGGCCGGATGCTGAACATCCACCCGTCCCTGCTGCCCGCCTATCCGGGTCTGGACACCCACGGCCGCGCCCTGAGCGCCGGCGAGGTCGAGGCCGGATGCACCGTCCACCTGGTCACCGCCGGCGTCGACGAAGGCCCAGTCCTGGGCCAGGCCCGCGTGCCGATCCTGCCGGGCGACACCGAGCACATGCTGAGCGATCGCGTCCTGGAACAGGAGCACAGGCTCTATCCGGCGACCCTGGCGGCGTTCGTTCAGGACCTCTGACGGCCGAACTTGCACCAGGACGAACTCGCGCGCGCTGGGCGCCGCGAAAAGCGGCGCGGGTTGCGTTTCGAGACGGCGCCTCGATCGGACGCGACCGCCAAGCCCCCTCGTGAATTGACGCAACATCGGTTGCGGATCTGAATAGCCACGCTCTCGCGGGAGAGATCGGGCTCAGGCCCGGCGCTGAAGGCGAAACCGCCCCGGAAACGCTCAAGCAAAAGGACCGCGACGGCCTCGAAACGCTGGAAAGCAGGGCGCGTCTGCGTGCGCCCTCGCCGAAGGAGCAAAGCGCCTGTTCGTCTATGGGACGAGGGTGCTGAATCTCTCAGGCGCCAAGGACAGCGGGGGTGCGGAAGGCGAGCCATCACGGTTCGCCACGACCCTCGCGTGGACCTTCATGACCTGAATCTCAAATCGGATATCGTTGTTTCGAATGCAAAGAGGTTTTGCGTGATAGTTTCCGTAACTATCGCGCCGAAATCGTTTGTGAGTATAAATATAGTATATGATCAATGGTCATAATTTATACATGAATGCGCCAATTTTGACCGTGCATATACATTTGCAAGTCCAAGAGTCTTTCTAAGTTTACCGAAATGGGCGGACCGTCGAGCTTAGCCTCAGTCAAAAGATTGGGGATAATCATGACGAACACGCGTCTTTCACCGGCTTCACGCCACTTCCGGGCCCTGCTGCTGGCCGCTTCGGTGCTTGGCGGCGCCACGCCCGCCCTCGCCCAGGAGACCTCGACCGTCGAAGAACTGGTCGTCACCGGGTCCCGGGTGTCCGAGGCCAGCGTCGCCATCGGCACCGACCACGCCACCGCCACGGTCTCGATCACCCGCGAGGCGCTGCTGTCGGCGCCGGCCGGCGTCACCGGCCTGAAGATGCTGGAGAGCCTGCCCGGCTTCAACGTCCAGGCCAACGACGCCCTGGGCATGTACGAGTTCGGCAACTCGGTCTCGGTGCGGGCCTTCAACTTCCAGCAGATCGGCTTCCTGCTGGACAACATCCCGATGGGCCGCAGCGACCAGTTCGGCGGCAGCCCGATCTATCGCTATGTCGACAACGAGAACCTGCTGCGGGTGACCGCTTCGGCCGGGGCCGGCGACGTCTCGCTGCCCAGCTACGCCTCGCTGGGCCCGATTGTCGACTACTTCACCCAGAAGCCGTCGGAGACCGCAGGCGGCTCGGCCAGCTTCACGCTCGGAAGCGACGCCCTCAAGCGCGGCTTCCTGCGCCTGGAGTCGGGCAAGGTCGGCCCGCTGTCGGGCTATGTCAGCGGCTCGTGGATCAAGGGCGACCTGTGGCGCGGCCCGGGCACGATCGATCGCAAGCACTATGAAGGCAAGCTGCGCTACGACCTGCCCAACGGCGGCGACCTCAGCTTCCAGACCGTTCACAACGACTACTACGACTTCGACAGCCCCTCGATCACCAAGGCTCAGTACGCAGGCACGGCCAACGATGCGTTCGGCCGCAAGGGTCGCGACTTCGCCTATCTGGGATATGTGCCGGCCGGCTTGGCGCCGGCCGTCTACAATGGCCTGACAGGGCCGACCTATTCCAACGTCGGCCATGCCCAGTACTACAAGTTTGCGGTCAACAAGCGGAAGGACCACCTCTACGGCCTGACCCTGAACACCCCGGTCACCGACGCGATCGACTTCACCACGACCGCCTATTACGAGGACAAGTCGGGCTACGGCGTCTCGCCCGAAGCTTGGGCCACCTCGCGGGCCAGCTACGAGGCCGAACTGGGCAAGGTCGCGGGCCTGACCGCGCCCAAGGGCATCCAGTACGGCCTGTCGGGCATCGACGGCACGCGCAAGGGGATCACGGCGAAGGGCGAGTGGCGCGTCGGCTTCAACACCTTCGAGGCCGGCCTCTGGCTCGAGGACGACGACTATCACCGCACCCAGGCGCGCTACAACGTCCTGGACGGCAATCCCGACGGGGCGCCGCTGCTGAACGAACCGGTTCACCTGCAGCGCAACTACGTCTCAACCCGTCAGACCACGCAGATCTTCGTCAAGGATACGCTGAGCCTGGTCGACGACAAGCTGAAGGTCGAGCTGGGCTTCAAGTCCACCGACATCGACTACAAGATCAGCGGCTACCGCAATCCGGCCGACTATATCAATCTGCGGCAGCCGACGATCAAGGATAACTGGAAGGACAACTTCCTGCCGCAGGTCGGGGTGGTCTACAACCTTAACAGCCGCGACCAGATCTTCTCGTCCTATTCGGAAAACATGGCCCTGCCCCGCGGCGCCGACGACGTGTTCTCGGCCGCCAGTCCGACGGTGGCCGGACCCAAGCCGGAGACCTCGAAGAACCTGGAACTGGGCTATCGCGCCAACCGCCCGACCTTCAACGCCTCGGTCGTGGCCTACAAGACCACCTTCAAGAACCGTCTGCAGCAGTTCAACACCGAGGTGCCGGGCGGCGGCGGCGCGGTCGAGAGCTTCTTCCAGAACGTCGGGGCGGTCGACGCCCAGGGCGTCGAGTTCAGCGGCCAGTGGAAGCCGAACCTGCTGGGCGGCAAGATCTATTTCAACGCCAACGCCTCGTACAACAAGTCGGAGTTCCAGGACGACGTCCCAGGCTACCGCTCCAGCGCGACGGCGACGCCGGTCACCCTGGCGATGAAGGGCAAGTCGGTGCCGGACTTCCCCGAATGGCTGTTCCAGGGCGGGGTGACGGTCGAACCGACGGACGGGTTCGTCTTCAATGTTTCGGCCCGCCACATCGACGACCGCTTCACCAACTTCGTCAATAACGAGACCACCAAGGGCTACACCATCGTCAACGCCTATCTCGACCTGGGCGACGGGTTCGGGGCGGGTCCGTTCGAGCAGATCAAGGCGCGGGTCAATGTCGATAACATCTTCGACAAGGACTATCTGGGCACGATCAGCACCACGGTGAACACCCCGGCCAGCTTCCGGCCCGGTTCGCACCGCACGATCCAGTTCACCCTCTCCGCCGACTTCTAGGTCAACGATCCGGCCGGTCTCGAAAGGGGCCGGCCGGACAGTTTCAGAGTATCCGCATGACCCGCACCCTGCTCCTGGCCGCCGTCTCGGCCCTGGCCCTCGCCACGTCCTCGCCCCCCTCTTCAGCCCGGGCCGCCGAAACCGCCGCCTCGGTCCGCAAGATCCACGAGGGCCTGCTGACCCTCGACACCCACCTGGACACCCCGGCTCATTTCAGCCGCCCTGGCTGGGACATCCTGGATCGCCACGACACGGCCAAGGACGGCTCGCAGATCGACTATCCGCGCATGGTCGAGGGCGGTCTGGATGGCGGCTTCTTCGCCATCTACACGCCCCAGGGCCCGCGCACGCCCGAGGCCACCCGCGCCGCGCGCGACGGCGCCCTGATCCGCGGGGTCGAGATCCGCGAGATGGTCGCCAAGCACGGCGACAAGTTCGGCATGGCGCTGAAGGCCGACGACGCCGCCAGGATCGCCGCTCAAGGCAAGCGGGTGGTCTTCATGAGCGTCGAGAACAGCTATCCGATGGACGGCGACGTCACCCTGCTGTCCAGCTTCTACGCCTTGGGCGTACGGATCTCGGGGCTGGCGCATTTCAAGAACAACGACATGGCCGACAGCGCCACCGACAAGCCGGAATGGAATGGCCTGTCGCCGCTCGGAAAGTCGTTCGTGGCCGAGGCCAACCGCCTGGGCGTGGTGCTGGACGGCTCGCACTCGTCCGACGCGGTGCTGGACCAGCTGATCGCCCTGTCCAAGACCCCGGTGATCCTGACCCATTCGGGCTGCAAGGGGGTGTTCGACCATCCCCGCAACGTCGATGACGCCCGCATCAAGGCTCTGGCCGACAGCGGCGGAGTGATCCAGATCGACGCCTATTCCAGCTATCTGATCGACACGCCCAAGAACCCCGACCGCGAAGCCGCCATGGCCGCCCTGATGGCCAAGGTCGGGGCGCGCAACAAGATGACCGAAGAGCAGCGCGCCGCCTTCATGGCCGAGCGCAACGCCATCGACGCCAAGTGGCCGATGACCAAGGCGACCTTCCAGGACTTCATGAACCACCTCAACCACGCCCTGAAGGTGGCTGGGGTCGATCACGTGGGCATCGGCATCGACTTCGACGGCGGCGGCGGCGTGACGGGCCTCAACGACGCCTCGGACTACTGGAAGATCTCCCAGGCCCTGCTGGCCGAGGGCTACACCCCGGCCGACCTGGAGAAGATCTGGAGCGGCAACGTCCTGCGCCTGCTGCGCGCCGCCGAGGCGGCCAAGGCCCCGACGGGGTGAGGCGTCAGGCGTTCGTCCATTCCCGCCAGGCCTTGACGGCGGCCAGGAGCGCGACCAGCGCCGCCGCCGCCCACAGGGCCAGGACGCCGACCCGCAGATAGGCGCCCGCGCCCAGGGCGCCGCCCAGGCTCAGTCCGGCCCACAGCAGCGCATAGGGCCCCCAGGCCCAGCGATCGCCGCCGGTCAGGGCCGCGGCGATCCGCTGTCCGGTCTTGACCAGGGCCCCGGTCATGTAGGTCAGCCCCACCCCGACATCGCCGTCGCGCTGGAACACCGCGTTCTCGGCGCCCATGGCCAGGACCATGGCCGCGACGCCCGCCGTGTCGAAGCCGCAGGAGATCAGTCCGGCGGCGGCGGTCAGCAGCCCGGCCTCCAGCGCCAGGATCACCGATCGCCGCCCCTCGCCCGCCTTGCGCACGACGAGCGCCCCCAACACCACGCCGACGACGAACAGCCCGATCAGCGCCAGGGCCGTACGGGCCATCGCCCACTGCCCCGTGGCGATGCCCACGCCCAGCCGGGTGGAGTTGCCGCTCATGAACGAGACGAAGAACCCGCCCAGCTTGAGAAAGCCGATGGCGTCGACATAGCCGGCGACGCCCGACAGGCCCACCGCCAGGGCGACGTCGCGGCGGCGATAGTCCTTCATGGCGCGGCTCCCGATGACGACCGTGATCGTCGTCGGTCCGAGCGTGTCCTGTCACTCAAAATCTTGAAGCGGGCCTAGACCTCCGACGAAGTGTCGATAGGACGCTTGCCGCCAATCAGGCCATCAAACGAAGATGAAGTCCGACGCGTGCAGTGTGGGGTTGCTGGCCATCTGGGCGATCAGAACCCCCTGGCCGGCGCCGACGCCGTCGATGTCGTACCAAAGAGCGTGGCTGGTGGTGTCGTAGTAGAAGGTGGCCGTCGCGGCGGTCGGGGTGACGCCGGGTCCAGACAGGAAGCCGAGACCCGGGGTCAGCTGAAACCCCGCCGGGGCTCCGAACGCGGCCCCGTTGACGATGATCCGATCACCGTCGGCGCTGTTGAAGTCGATGATGTTGTCGCCGCCCTCGGTCATGTCACCGTAGTAGAATACGTCCGCCCCCGCCTGGCCGATCAATTGATCCGCGCCCGCGCCGCCGTAGAGGAAGTCCTCGCCGGCCTCTCCCCACAGGGCGTCGGCGCCTTCCTGGCCGGCCAGGAAGTCGTTCCCCGTCCCGCCGTAGAGGGCGTCGACGCCATCCTCGCCGAACAGGGTGTCGGCGCCGTCTTCGCCATAGACGGCGTCGTTCCCGCTTCCGCCCATGACGAGGTCCGCGCCGATCCAGCCGTAAATTTGGTCGTTCCCCGATTGGCCATGGACGAGGTCGTCGCCGGCTCCGGCGTAGAGCTGGTCCTGGCCGTCGCCGCCATACAGCGTGTCGTTGCCGTCCAGGCCCTGGAGGTTGTTGTCCAGGGCGTTGCCGGTCAGCACGTTGTCCAGGGCGTTGCCGGCCCCGTTCACCGCGCCGTCCGTCAGGACCAGCGCCTCGACATTGTCGGGCAGGGTCAGGTCGACGCTGGTGTGGATCGCGTCATAGCCCTTGGCTGGGTTTTCGATCACGTAGGTCGCGCTGTCGACGATCTCGTAGGTGTCGTCGCCATTCCCGCCATACAGGGAGCTGGCGCCCGGCCCGGACACCAGCAGGTCGTCGCCATCGTCGCCGAAGAGATCGTCGACGCCGCCGTTGCCGATGATGACGTCGTTCCCCCCGGCGCCGTGGATGAGGTTGGCGTCGCTCGTACCGGTCAGGACGTCCGCCCCTTCCGTGCCGTAGACCGCGTCGCCGGGATCGGGTTGCAGGGTGATGATCTGCCCCTGGACGACTCCCGCGTTGTGGGTCGAGGTGATCAGGAAGCCGCCATCGTGCAGGGCGGTGATGTCGTTCTCGCCCCCCCAGCTGATCTGACCGGCCGCCTGGGCGTCGAGAGAGATGCGCTGGCTGCCTTGGAACGAGTCCAGGTGTTCGCCCTGGGCGTCGGTGTAGTGGATCAGCGTGTTGACGCCGTTGGTCGCCAGCTGGAAGTCCAGATGGGGCGTCTCGAAGTTCGGAAAGGCCACCAGAGTGCTTGTCGACAGGGGCTGGCCAGACGCCGAGATCGTGTCGAGCCTGATGCTGAAGTACGGCGGCAGATGCCGGATGGTGGTCGTGGCGATGTAGGCCACCGAGAAGCCGCCGTCGGCCTGCTGCACCACCTGGAAATCGGTATAGGCGGTCGTGGGCTGGTCGGGATCGGCCGGCGTGGACGGAAGATCGATCAGGGTGATCGCCGCACCCGCCACGCCCGAGGCCGAGTAGGTCTGGAGATAGATGTCGGCGCCGAGGCTGACCACGCCGAATCCCCCATCGTTCAGGGCGACGATCTGGCGGCCGTCTCCGGCGGTCGTCAGGGGGGTGACGGCCAGACCGTTCGGCGCGAACACCTGCCAGCCGGAATTGGAGCCGAGGACATAGTTGCCGCCGGTCAGGGCGAGGGCGACCGCCTCGGGATTCCCAGCGACGCTGCGCACCGATGTTTCACCGCCGACCGTCGTTCCAGCGGCGCTGAAGGCCTGGCTGCGGATCAGCTGGCTGTCCTGATCCCACCAGATCGCCACGAAGCCGCCGTTGGCGAGGCCCGCCACCACCGGCCAGAACTGGTTCCCGACCGTGGTCGAGCTGAGCGTGAACTCCGGCACGGAAACTGATCCGTCCGCATTCAGGATCTTGGCCTTGACGTCAACATCGCCGCCGGCGGTTTCCTGCCAGACGCTGACCGCCCGCCCGTCAACCAGGATCGTGTTCTCCGGGTAGGCCGGCAGGGCCCCTGCGCCGGGATCGATGACGAACGGCGGGCTTTCGGTGATGACGGGCATGACGCTCTCCCTGCTTGCCTTGGCGCCGGCGACCGCGCCGAGCGTCTTGGCCTAAAGCTAGAACCGGGAGATTGATCCTGCCAGCGCTCCTGCGACCGCCCAAACGAAAAGGCCGGCGGATCGCTCCGCCGGCCTCTTGCGATCGGTAAGGCGAAAAGCCTTAGCCAACGATCTCTTCGTCCTTGAAGAACTGGGCGATTTCGATGGCCGCGTTCTCGAGGCTGTCCGAACCGTGGACCGAGTTCTCGCCGATCGACAGGGCGAACAGCTTGCGGATCGTGCCGGCGTCGGCGTTTTCCGGGTTCGTGGCGCCCATCACTTCGCGGTACTTCAGGACGGCGTTGGGGCCTTCCAGAACCTGGACGACAACCGGCTCGGCGGTCATCTGGGCGACCAGCTCACCGTAGAACGGGCGCTCGGCGTGGACTTCGTAGAACTTCTTGGCTTGAGCGTCGCTCAGCTTGACGCGGCGCTGGGCCACGATGCGCAGACCGGCTTCTTCGATGACGGCGTTGATCTTGCCCGTCAGGTTGCGACGCGTGGCGTCAGGCTTGATGATCGAGAAGGTACGTTCGGTCATGATCCGAAAATCTCACAGAGAAAGTTTGTAGATTGGGAGGTTGCGGGCTTATAGCCGGGCGCCTCCTCCCCGCCAACCCGCCGCGTACCTTTAAATCAAATGCTCCAGATCAAAGACCTGACCTTCAATGCCTGGGGTCGGAAGTTCTTCGACCACGCCAGCGTGAGTCTGCCGCCCGGCGCCAAGGTGGGGCTGATCGGCCGC
Organism: Caulobacter sp.; assembly: GCF_049283275.1. GTDB lineage: Bacteria > Pseudomonadota > Alphaproteobacteria > Caulobacterales > Caulobacteraceae > Caulobacter. The sequence continues at coordinate 18,071 of NZ_JBAPVS010000296.1, forward strand.
AACGGCGTGGGCAAGTCCACGCTGTTCAAGCTGATCCTCGGCCAGTTGCAGGCCAGCGACGACGAGATCAGCCTGCCCAAGAGCGCCCGGATCGGTTCGGTGGACCAGGAGCACCCGGCCACGCCCTTCACCCTGCTGGAGACCGTGCTGGAGGCCGACGAGGAGCGCCACCGGCTGCTGACCAGCCTGGACACCGCTGAGCCCGAGGACATGGGCGAGATCTGGGCCCGGCTGATCGAGATCGACGCCGACGCCGCGCCGGCCAAGGCCTCGGAAATCCTGGTCGGCCTGGGCTTCAGCCAGGAAGACCTGGCCCGGCCGATGGCCGAGTTCTCCGGCGGCTGGCGCATGCGCGTGGCCCTGGCCGCGGCGCTGTTCGCCGAGCCGGACATGCTGCTGCTGGACGAACCGACCAACTATCTCGACCTGGAAGGCGCCCTGTGGCTTGAGGCGCGCCTGCAGAAGTATCCGCACACCGCCCTGATCGTCAGCCACGACCGCGAGCTGCTCAACAACAGCTGCACCCACATGCTGCACCTGGCCGGCGGCAAGCTGGAGCTCTACACCGGCGGCTACGACGACTTCGAGGAGCGCCGCGCCGAGAAGGCCCGCCTGCAGCTGTCGGCCAAGGCCAAGCAGGACGCCGAGCGCGCCCACCTGCAGGCCTTCGTCGACCGTTTCAAGGCCAAGGCCTCCAAGGCGGCGCAAGCGCAGTCGCGGATGAAACGCCTGGCCAAGATGCAGCCGGTGGCCACCACGATCGAGGAGCGCGTCGCCCCCTTCACCCTGCCCTCGCCGCCGCGCCCGCTGCCGCCGCCGCTGATCCGGCTGGAGCGCGCCAATGTCGGCTATGAGGAAGGCCGCTCGATCCTCAAGAACCTCAACCTACGCATGGACCTGGACGACCGCATCGGCCTGTTGGGCGTCAACGGCGCGGGCAAGTCGACCTTCGCCAAGATGATCGCGGGGGCGCTGGGCGTGCAGTCGGGCGAATTCCATCGCGACCGCAAGATGAAGGTCGGCTGGTTCCACCAGCACCAGATCGAGGCGATGGATCCGGACGACACGCCGCTGGAGATCATCCGTCGGGCCATGCCGGACGCTTCGGAATCCTCGCGCCGCTCGCGTCTGGCCCAGTTCGGCCTCGGCTTCGAGAAGCAGGAGACCACGGTCGCTAATCTGTCGGGCGGCGAACGGGCCCGCCTGTTGCTCAACATGGTGGCGATGGACGCGCCGCACATGCTGATCCTCGACGAACCGACCAACCACCTGGACATCGACAGCCGCCGGGCCCTGCTGGACGCGCTGAACGACTACGAGGGCGCGGTGATCCTGATCACCCACGACCGTTCGCTGATGGAGTTGGTCGCCGACCGCCTGTGGCTGGCCGCCGACGGCACCGTCAAGCCGTTCGACGGCGACATGGACGAGTACGCCAAGTTCGTGCTCGACCGCGCCAAGCAGGCGGTGAAACCCACCCAGGTCGCGCGCGAGCCGGCCAAGGCCGATGTTCCCGCCGCCGCACCGCCCAAGAAAACCGTCGCCATCGAGCCCCTGAAGCGCAAGATCGAGGCCGCCGAGCAGGTCGTCACCCGCACGACCCGTCAGGTGGCCGAGCTGGACGCCCAGTTGGCCGATCCGCAGCTCTACAAGAACCCGACCAAGGTCGCCGAACTGACCAAACGCCGCGACAACGCCAAGGCCAAGCTGGACGAGGCCGAGGCGGTGTGGATGGGTCTGGCCGAGGAACTGACGGCGGCCGAGGCCTAGACCTGCGTCAACGGCCGAGCGGGAACGGGTTCCGCTGAGTCCATCGCGGCTTGGAAGGCGGCCATGGCGGCGCGATACGGCGCCATCACCTGGTCGCGCTTGGCTTGCTCGGCGGCGTAGGTCACCTGCCACTGGGATTGGGTCTGGGCGGTGGCGGCCATCTTGACGGTTCCGCCCATGGCCGCCGCGATCTTGTTGGCGCGCCATTGAGCCAGTTGCGGCCCGCCATCATAGGGTTCGTCGGCGCCCGTGATAATGCCGTCGGCCTTGCCATAGGTCACCGAGCTGCCGCCGTTGTAGAGCCGAGCCACCACCTGGCCGTTCTTATAGACTTCGGCGAACAGCTTGGACGGATCGTCGTCCGACACCACGCCGGCCTTGTCCATCGCTTGGATCAGAGTCTCCGGGTCGAGCGGCTGCAGCATCGGAAAGCTGCGCGGCGTGACCTGAAGCGGCGTCGCGTTCAGCCGCTTGAGCTCGGAAACCGGGATGCCCCCTTCGGGACGGAGCGACGTCGCCGTCGTCATGCGCGCCAGGCCGCTGGTCGAATTCACCGCGCTGATCGTCATCGGTCGCTCTCCGGGTTTCGCTGAGCCGAGGGGAGCAATCCCCATGCCAGAGCTAAAACCGTCGGAAATTCAACGCACGGCCTGGAAGGCTGGCAACCTTGGCGGGCATCTATTGCCCAGCTGCGGCAAAAACGCGCGGGCGGGTTTCGCGCACGGTTTGGTTAAGGGTCGCGAAACCACATCTCTTAGCCATTATGTGAGACAACGGCGATATTTCTGCGCTCATGAGCCCAGGAAATTCATCGCGAAACCACATCGTCGCCAATCCGGAAGGCCTGTCGGCCCACTCGGTGCTGGCGGCCTTCGGTCAATGGCTGGACCAGCGTCTGGCCGAGGCCATGCGGCTGGACATGGACCTGGCCTTCCGCGACCGTCCATTCGACGTCGAGATCGGCCGCACGCCCGCCCTGGTCGGCTGGGAGCACCGCTTTCTGCAGCCTGGCGCCCCGGCTCCGCGCGGCAAGATCTGGACCGTCTATCGGCTGCAAGACCAGCTCGGCCGCCCCGCGCTCCTGCACGGGCATGCCGACGACTATGCCGACACAGTGACCCCACTGCTGGGCGAGCTGGGCTATCTGGGCGTGTTCGACGGCGAACCGGCCTTGTTCCCGGGCGTCGGAACCCGCTAAGCGGCCCGTCCTATCCGCACTTGACCTGCTGGACGACGCCGGTGTCGGGATTGAACAGGATGTTCAGCCGGTCGGGGCGGTAATCCATGGTCACCGGGCAGGTGGTGCAGGCCACCCGCCAGCGCGAGGGATCGACCGGGGCCGGCAGGTCGGTGCGGTTCTTGCCGACGAAGGCCTGGGCCTCCTTCAGACCGCACTGGTCCTTGTCGGGCTCGGACGGCTTGGGAAGGGCGATGGCCGGCGGCGCGGTCCGGGTTTCCGGCGGCGGCATCGGCGCGGGTTCGGGCGCGCTGGAGCACGAGGCCAGGACCAGGACGACGCCCGTCAACAGCAACCGATTCATGCCTGCTTCTCCCATCCGCGTTCGGCGCCCTGACGCCAGTAGGACACGGGATGACCCGCGCCCTTGAAAGCCTTCCATCGACCCCGCGCCAGGCGCAGGGCCTCTTCGTCGCGACCGTCGAACAGCAGGATGCAGCGTTCGAACGCCGCAAGATCGCCCGGCTCGGCCCCGTCGAGCAGGAACAACGCCTGACCGTCGTTCGGGTTGTCCAGCTTGTCGGTCAGCAGCACCGGCTGGCGGTCGGCCATCGGCTCGTCAGCCAGGCCGTGCGGCAGGAAGCTGTCCTCCCGCCAGGTCCACAGATGGGCGTCCAGGGCCCGCAAGCGGGCCGGATCGTCGCTACGCACCAGCGCCCGCCAGCCGCGCCCCAGGGTCTTTTCCAGCAGTCCGGGCAGCACCTCTTCCAAGGGGCTGCGCTCGAGGTGATAGAACCAGATGTCGCAGGGCGCGGCGGTCAAGGTCAGCCTTCGTAGGCGTCGGCTACGAGGCGGTTGAGCAGACGCACGCCGAAGCCGACCGCGCCGTCCGGGACGGTCGGATCGGTCGAGGGCTTCTTCCAGGCCACCGAGGCGATGTCCAGGTGAGCCCAGGGCACGCCGTTGACGAACTTCTGCAGGAACAGCGCCGCGGTGATCGAACCGGCCGGGCGGCCGCCTATGTTCTTCAGGTCGGCGATCGGGCTTTCGATCTGCTTTTCGTAGGCGGCCGGCATCGGCATGCGCCACAGCGGCTCGCGCTCGGCCTTGCCGGCGGCCAGAAGCTTTTCCGACAAGCCGTCGTTATTGCTGAACAGGCCGCCCAGATCGTGACCCAGCGAGATGATGATCGCGCCCGTCAGGGTGGCCAGGTCGACCATGAACTTGGGCTTGAAACGGTCCTGGCAGTACCAGAGGGCGTCGGCCAGAACGAGGCGGCCCTCGGCGTCGGTGTTGATGACCTCGATGGTCTGGCCCGACATCGAGGTGACCACGTCGCCCGGGCGCTGGGCGTTGCCGTCCGGCATGTTCTCGACCAGGCCCAGGACGCCGATGGCGTTGACCTTGGCCTTGCGGCCGGCCAGGGCGTGCATGACGCCGGTCACGGCGGCCGCGCCGCCCATGTCCCACTTCATGTCCTCCATGCCGTCGGCGGGCTTGATGCTGATGCCGCCGGTGTCGAAGGTCACGCCCTTGCCGACGAAGGCCACGGGCTGAGCCGACTTGTCGGACGCGCCCAGCCACTTGATCACCACCAGCTGGCTCTCGCGACGGCTGCCCTGCCCCACGCCCAGCAGGCTGCCCATGCCCAGCTTGGCCATCTGCGCCTCGCCGAGGATCTCGACCTCCAGACCCAGCTTCTCCAGGCCCTTCACGCGAGCGGCGAAGCTCTCGGGATGCAGGATGTTGGCCGGCTCGGAGACCAGGTCGCGGCTGAACAGGACGGCGTCGGCCACGGCTTCCAGGCTTGCGAACGCCTTTTGCGCCTTGGCGGGATCAGCGGCCGCGACCTTGACCACGGTCACGGAGGGCTTCTTCTCGGCCTTCTCGGTGGTGCGGTACTTGTCGAAACGATAGGCCGCCAGCTTGACGCCGAAGGCCGCGCGGGCGGCCGTCTCGGCGTCGCCGCCCAATTTCAGCAACAGTTCGGTGACGCCCGAGGCCTTCAGCGCCTGAAAGGCGTGACCGGCGGCGAGCTCGACCGCCTCGGGCTCGACGGCGCCGTCGCCGTCGACGCCGACCAACAACACCCGAGCGGCCTCCAGGCCGGCGGGGGCGACCAGGTCCAGGGTCTGACCCTTGGCGCCGGTGAAACGTCCGCCGGCGACGGCGCGGGCCAGGGCCCCGCCGGTCGCCTCATTGACGGCCTTGGCTTCCGGCGACAGGGCGGCGGCCTCGTAGGCGAGGACGGCCAAGGCGGCGTTGGCGCCGGCCTGGGTGTCGGCGGTGACGAACTCGATACGCATGACGCGCTCCTGAAAACCGATGGAGCCCTAGCGGGACCTTCAGTCCGTTGGATTGACCCAAACCTGAACCGAAGAAAAGCACCAATCGTCGGGCGCGTCGGCGCGATGGTCGTCCCATGGGAAGCCGCGCCGCTTTTCCGCCTGACTTGAGCGGTTGTGCGCACGCGAACACGCCGTGTAGAAGAGACCGACATTTGGGGGCCGCACCGCGCGACTCCGCCCTTTTTCCCTCCCCGTCGGTCTCCTGCCCCAACCGCGATGCGCCTGATCGAACGCTACCTCTTCCGCCAGCTGCTGGGCCCGACGCTGCTGGCGACGTTGGCCCTGGTCGCGCTCGCCCTGTTGGCGCGCAGCCTGTCGGAGTTCGATGTCATTATCGAGCAACGCCAAAGCGCAGGGGTTTTCCTGAAGATCATCGCCCTAGCCCTGCCCCAGTTGCTGGCCATGGTCCTGCCGATCGCCGTGTTCGTCGCCACCCTCGTGGCCCTGAACCGGCTGCACACCGAGCAGGAAATCGTCGTCTGTTTCGCGGGCGGCATGAGTCGCTGGCGGGTGATCTCGCCGGCTGTGCGGTTGGCGGTCTATGCGACGCTGTTGTCCCTGGTCATGAGCCTGTGGGTGGCGCCGTGGAGCTCCCGGGCGATTCGCGAAACCTTCTTCGACATGAAGTCCGACCTGGCCTCGATCCTGGTGCGCCCGGGCGAGTTCACCGAGCCGGGTCCGAACCTGACGGTCTACGCCCAGACTATCGACCGCGACCAGGTCATCCACAATCTGTTCATCCACCAGGAAAAGGCCAACGGCGGCTCCATCACCTACACCGCCCGCGAAGGCGTCATCGGCGAGCGCAAGGGGTTGCCGGTGCTGATCCTGCGCAAGGGCTCCAACCAGGAGTTTTCCAGCTCGGGCGTGCTCCAGTACCTGTCCTGGGACGAATACACCTTCGACCTCAGCTCGCTGTTTCAAAACGACGAGCTGCTTCACTACAAGATCGCCGATCGCTACCCGCATGAACTGTTCTTCCCCGACCTCACCCAGACCTGGGAGCAAAACAACCAGGTAAAGCTGCTGTCGGAAGGCCACTGGCGCCTGACCAGCCCGCTCTACAACCTGGCCATGATGTCGATGGCCTTGGCGGCGGTGCTCGGCGGATCGTTCAGCCGTATGGGCTACAGTAAGCGGATCGCCGTCGTCGGCGCCGCCGCCGCCATGGTTCAAATTCTGGGCTTTGGCGTGAAGGCGGCCTGCGACAACGACGCCGCACTCAATCCGCTGCAGTACGTCGTGCCGCTCGCAGCGATCTGGTGGGGCCTGAGCCAGATTTTCCGCCAGAAGGTCGGACGCTACATCGCGATCGGCGGACGCACCGCGCTCCAACCGCTGGAGGGGCGATGATCGGCGTCGGCATGATCGAACGCTATGTGCTCAGAAAGACCCTGAGCGGTCTCGCCAGCGCCTTGGCGGTTGTCAGCGTGTTGGTCATGCTGATCGCCTTCGTCGACATTTCCAAGAATGTCGGGACCCGAACCGAGGCGGGCTTCGCCCAACTGCTGTTCCTGACCTTGCTGCAGGCGCCCGCCACGATCTTGGTGCTGACGCCCTTCATCTTCCTGTTCGGCACCTTGGGCGCCTTCGTCGGACTGAACCGGCGCAGCGAACTGATCGCGATGCGGGCCGCGGGTGTTTCGGCCTGGCGCTTCATCATGCCCGCGGCCGTCGCCGCCTTCGTGATGGGTCTGCTGACCCTGACCCTGCTCAATCCCCTGACCTCGGCGATGAGCGCCCAGTTCGAGACCTCGCGCAACGCGCTGATGGAAAACTACCTGAAGTCGGCGCCCAAGGGTCTGTGGCTGCGCCAGGGCGATGATAAGACCCAGGTCGTCATCCGGGCCCGGGCGCGCGACCAGGTCGATGACTCGGTTCGCCTGCGCGGGGTGTCGTTGTTCGTCTATGCGGTGCAGCCCAACGGCGCCCTGCAGTTCTCGCAACGCATCGAGGCGGACGAGGCCCGGCTGGAACCGGGTTTCTGGCGGCTGTCGGGTGTGCGCGTGGCCATGCCGGGCTCCGGCGCGATCCGCTCCGAGACCTACACGATGCCGTCCGATCTGGACGACCGCACCGCGTCCGAGCGGTTCAACAATCCCCAAGCCATCGTTGTCTGGCGGCTGCCCGAGACCATCAAGCGCACGGAAGCGGCGGGCTTCTCGTCGATCCCCTTCCGGCTGCGCCTGCAACAGGTTCTGGCCACCCCGTTGCTGTTCGCGGCGATGTCGGTGCTGGCCGCCGCCTTTTCGCTGCGGCTGATGCGGCTGGGCGGCCTGGCGAGCCTTGCCGGCGCCGGGGTGACGTTGGGCTTTGGTTTCTTCTTCTTTAACGAGCTGTGTGGCGCACTGGGCAAGGCTGATGTGCTGACGCCGGTCATGGCCGCGTGGACGCCGCCGATCGTGGCGCTTTTGGCGGGTCTGACCCTGCTTTGCTATACCGAGGATGGTTGAGTCTGTGTCCGGATCGAGGTCGTTGATGTTGGAGCTTCGCTGGGGGGCGACAGAAAAGGGCCGCGCGGTCCTGCTGGCTGGAGCGGCTTGGCTCGCCCTGGCCGGCTCGGCGCAGGCTCAGCAACCGCTCGCCACGATCCCGGCCGCTCCTGCGCCGCCCGGGGCGCCGGTCAATACGGCCGACGACGCGGGCTATTATCTTGAGTCCGACCTTCTGATCCGCGACGACGTCAATCAGACGATGACCGCCCGCGGGAGCGTGGAGGCTCACTATCAGGGCCGCACCCTGCGGGCCGATGAGGTGGTTTACGACACCAAGACCGACGTGGTCACCGCCCACGGTCACGTCACCCTGATCAATGAAGACGGCACCGCCGAATTCGCCGACGACATGACCATGGACAAGGACCTGAAAGCCGGCTTCGCCCGCGGCTTTTCGGCCCGTCTGGATCAGAACATCAAGATCGCCGCCGACAGCGCCGTGCGCCGCAACGAGCGGATCACCGAGCTGAACAGAGCCGTCTACACCCCTTGCGAGGTGTGCGCCGAAAAGCCCAAGCCGACCTGGAGCATCCAGGCCGACAAGGTCGTTCAGGACAAGAACAAGCACCTGATCTACTACCACGGCGCGACGATCCGCGTTCGGGGCGCGCCCCTGTTCTACATGCCGATCTTCTGGCATCCGGATCCGCAAGCCGAACGCGGCTCCGGGTTTCTGGCCCCCAAGATCGCCATCTCCGACAAGCGCGGCCTCGTCTACCAGCAACCCTATTTGTTCGTGCTTTCGCCGTCTCAGGATCTGGTGGTGGCGCCTCAGTTCCACACGAAGGTCAATCCCTTTCTGAACGCGACGTACCGCAAGCGCTTCTATTCGGGATACGTCGAGGCGCGGGTCGGGGGCACCTATGAAAAGGATTTCGACAACAACGGCGACCGGTTCGGCGAGGCCACGGCCAAGAGCTACATTCTAGCCAGGGGCCTCTTCGATATCGACGACAAGTGGAAATGGGGCTTTACCGCCGAGCGGGCCTCGGACGCGCTGATCTTCGATGACTATGACGTCAGCGGCGTCTACGCGCAGCGCGGCCAATTCTCGGCGGAAGACCATCGTCTGATGTCGCAGGTTTACGCGACTAGGCAATCGGACCGGTCCTACTTCTCGGCCTCGATGATCTCAATACAGGGCCTGCGCGTCGTGCAGGTCGATCCCGGCACCGGCCTGGCCAACAAGTTCGAGAACAGCGGCGCCTTCCCGCTGATCGGGCCGCTGGTCGAGGCGCGGTGGGAGCCGGAATCCCAAGTCCTTGGCGGTCGACTTCGCGTTCAGGGCTCCGGTGTCGTGCTTGGCCGCTCGGAGTCCCAGTTCGGCGAGCCGCCCTACGGCTTTGGCGCCTATAGCGAATACAAGGGCCAGAGCGGCGTGGATTCCGCCCGCGGAACGGTCCAGGGGGACTGGCGGACCAGCATGATCCTGGGGCCGGGCCTGCGCGTCGAACCCTTCGTTCAAGCGCGGGGCGACGCTTATCGGGTGAACGATGTTTTCCTGGCAACGGGCGCTCTGGCCGCTGGGGACAACGGTAACCTGAACTACTCACGCGGACTTGGCGTGGCTGGGTTTGATCTGAGCATGCCGATGTTCAAGCCGCTGAAGAATGGCGGCAGCATCGTGCTCGAGCCGTTGGTTCAAATCGCCTCGGGATCGGATAGCTCGCGGGTGCCTATCGTGGTCGCCCGCGGCCCCGCCACGCCCGAGCATCCCGAGGGTGCGCCGATCTATTTCAACGAAGACAGCACCAGCTTCGATCTCGACGAAACCAACCTGTTCGACGTCAACAAGTCGCCAGGCTTCGACCTTTATGAAGGCGGCACGCGGATGAACGTCGGCGGCCGCGCCACGGTGAAGTTAGCGGACGGACGCAGCGCCAGCGTCTTGGTGGGCCGGAGCCTGCGTACAAAGGTCGATCCCCTGCTGCCGACCCGCGCGGGCCTGGACCAAAAGGCCTCGGACTGGAATGTGGCGGCCACAGCCGTCCCGATCCGCGGAGTCGGCGCCTTCATGCGCGCCCGTTTCGACGACAAGACCAGCAAGCTCAACCGGTTGGAGGCGGGCATTGATGCCTCGATCTCTCGCGGCTACGGCAGCGTGCGTTATCTGAAGGACAACATGGACACTTCGGGTTTCCGCCAGGAAAATCTCGACTTCGGGGGCGACTACAAGATCAACAAAAACTGGGGCGTCACCGCGCTGGGGCGGCTGGCCTATCAGGACGCCCGCGCCTTGGGCCGTCCGGTCAGCGACAGCCAGTGGTCCTGGACTCGGCAGGATCTGGGCGTTTACTATACCGACGACTGCGTTCGACTGGATGTCATCTACCAGAACGAGGATCGTTATACCCAGACCGAGACCGGCCTGAGGCTGAGGTCCGATAAGTCCATAGTGCTGCGCCTAACGCTCGCCACATTGGGCGACACACTGTACACCGATTAGAATGTCATCGCGTCGGGGGACGCGCGGTTAAACGCGCGCCTTCCTTTGGACGCGTCTAGAGGAACGACAATACCGATGCGGTCTGCGCGTAGCGTGACAATACTGGCGGCCAGCGCCGCCTCCATCCTCGCCTTGACCGTGGTGGGCCTCGGTTTGCCGACCCAAGCTCAGGAAGCCTCCCCCGCGAAGGCTCCGCCGGTTGCCGCGCCCGTCAATCCGCTGTCCGAAAGCGTCGCGGCGGTCGTCAATGACGACATCATCTCCAGCTACGACCTGATGCAGCGCATGCGCCTGCTGATGGTGACGTCGGGCATGCAGCCGACCCAGGAGAACCTGCCTCAGCTTGAGCAGGAAGCCCTGCGTTCGCTGATCGACGAGCACGTCCAGATGCAAGAACTGCGTCGGGTCGAAAAGGATCAGAAGACCACGATCATCTCCACCGACAAGGAGGTCGAGGAGCAGATCCAGGACATCGCTCGCGGCAATAACATGACCGGCGAGCAGTTGACCCAGTCGCTGGCGGCTCAGGGCGTCGGCATCGACACCTGGAAGGCGCAGATTCGCGCCGACAGCAGCTGGCAAGCCTGGATCAGCGGCCGCTACGGCTCGCGCCTGCGGATCGGCGACGACCAGATCAAGGCCTTTGAACGCCGCCAGAGCGAAGCCGCCAGCAAGCCACAGTACCAGGTCAGCGAAGTGTTCATTGACGCCTCGCGCGTCGGGGGCATGGAAATCGCCGAGAACGGCGCCAAGCAGCTGATCACCCAGATGCAGCAGGGCGCGCCCTTCCCGGCCGTCGCCCGCCAGTTCTCGGCCTCGCCGACCGCGGCCAACGGCGGTGACGCCGGTTGGATCGGCCCCGGCGAAATGCCGCCCCAGGTCGACGCCGCGCTCGAACAGCTGCGTCCCGGCCAGCTCTCGGCCCCCATACCGGTGCGCGACGGCGTCTACATCATCTATCTGCGCGAGAAGCGCTCGGGGGCCAAGACGGCCCTGGTCGACCTCAAGCAGATCGCCGTGGCCCTGCCCAAGGACGCCCCCCAACCGCAAGTCGACGCCGCCGCCAAGCTGTTGGCCGAGCTGAAGCCCAAGATCACCAGCTGCGAGACCCTCGAGGCCACGGCCGGCAAGGTCGACGGCGTGGTGGCCGGTGACCTGGGCGAGGCCGAGATCACCGACCTGGCTCCGGCCTTCCAGGAGGCCGCCAACAGCCTCAAGGTCGGCCAGATCTCGGATCCGATCCGCACCGACGCCGGCCTGCATCTGATCGCCGTCTGCGGAAAGCGCCAGTCGGGCGCCCAGGCGCCGACCCGCGATCAGATCGAAAATCGCCTGCGCGGCCAACAGCTTGCGCTGATCTCCAAACGCTATCTGCGAGACCTGCGCAACTCGGCGACCATCGAGACCCGGTGAAGACCACGGCTCTCGCCCTGAGCGCAGGCGATCCCGCCGGCATCGGGCCGGAGATCATCGCCAAGGCCTGGTCGGTCCTGCGCGCCGAGGGGCCGACGTTCATGGTGGTGGGCGACGCTCAGCTGCTGGCCTCGGCCGGCGGCGGGGTGAAGGTCCGCACCGTCACGGGGCCGGTCGAGGCGATCAAGGTGTTCGGCGAGGCCTTGCCCGTCCTCGACATCCCGCTGCAGGCGCCCGTGGTGTCCGGCAAGCCCTCCAGCGCCCACGCCGCCCAAGTGATCCGCTGGATCGAGACCGGGGCGGGCCTGGCCCTGTCGGGCGCCGTGGCCGGCCTGGTCACCGCCCCGATCGCCAAGGCGCCGCTCTACGACGCCGGCTTCGCCTTTCCCGGCCACACCGAGTTCCTGGCCGAACTGACCCATGTGGGCGAGCGTCAGCCGCCGCACGGTCCGATCATGATGCTGGCGGCCCGCGACCTGCGCGCCGCCCTGGTGACCATCCACACGCCGCTTTCAGCCGTTCCCTCGGCCTTGTCCATCGAAGCGATCGTCAATGCCGGCCTGGTCACGGCCGAGGCCTTGCGCAAGGACTTCGGCATCGCTGTCCCGCGCCTGGCGGTGGCCGCCCTGAACCCGCACGCCGGCGAAGGCGGCGCCCTGGGCGGCGAGGAAGCGGCGATCATCGAGCCCGCCGTCCGCGCTCTTCGCGCCGCCCTGAGTGATTGGGGCGTCGAGGTCAGGGGCCCCTCCCCCGCCGACAGCCTGTTCCACGCCGAGGCTCGCGCCACCTACGACGCGGTGCTGTGCATGTATCACGACCAGGCCCTGATCCCGGTCAAGATGCTCGACTTCTGGGCCGGGGTGAACGTCACCCTGGGCCTGCCGATCGTGCGCACCTCGCCCGACCATGGTACGGGTTTCGACATCGCCGGTCGGGGCCTGGCCCGGGCCGACAGCCTGATCGCCGCCATCCGCCTGGCGGCCGAGATCGCCGACCGCCGCGCCATTGCCTGAACGATTCAGGCCTAATTTTAAACGACGGTGAACCGCCCCCGTCCTTCGACAGGCTCAGGATGAGGGCTAAGGCGAAGGCCGTTCAGTTGAGATCCTCATCCTGAGCTTGTCGCCCAGACAGTTTTAGGGGACGGGGATTACGGTCCAAGACCTGCGAACCAGAGCATTTTGACATGACGTCGCCCACCCTCGCCGACCTGCCGCCGCTTCGCGAGGTTCTCGCCGAGCATGACCTGCTGGCCAACAAGAGCTTCGGCCAGCACTTCCTGCTGGACCTGAACATCACCCGCAAGATCGCCCGCCTGGCTCAGGTCGGCGACGGCGACGTGGTGATCGAGGTCGGTCCCGGCCCCGGCGGTCTGACCCGGGCGCTGCTGGAGACTGGCGCGCGGGTCGTGGCGGTCGAGATGGACAAGCGTTTCATCCCGCTGCTGGAAGACCTGTCCGTCGCCGCCGACGGCCGACTTGAGATCGTCCAGGGCGACGCCCTGAAGGTCGACATGGCCGCCATCGCCGGCGGTCCGGCCCACATGGTCAGCAACCTGCCCTACAATGTCGGCACGCCGTTGCTGATCAACTGGCTGACCGGCCCCTTCCGGCCGCTGTCGATGACCCTGATGTTCCAGAAGGAGGTCGCCGACCGCATCGCCGCCGATGTCGACGACGACGCCTATGGCCGCCTGGCCGTGGTCTCCCAGACCGTCTGCAGCGCCAAGGTGGTGATGGACCTGCCGGCCCGCGCCTTCACCCCGCCGCCCAAGGTGGCCTCGGCCGTGGTGCGTCTGGTCCCGTTGGAGCCCGCGCCCGACAAGGCGATGGTCGCGGCCCTGGAGAAGGTCACCGCCGCCGCCTTCGGCCAACGCCGCAAGATGCTGCGCTCCAGCCTCAAGGGCCTGGGCGGCGGCGCGCTGTGCGAGAAGGCCGGGATCAATCCGGATGCGCGGGCGGAAACCATCGACGTGGCGGGATTTCAGGCGCTGGCGCGGGCGATAATGGGCTGAAACGCCGCAGACCGCCCCGCGCGAAGGCTGGATGAAGGAGTTAGCCGACCCGCTGCAAAGCACGCGCGGGCTCCGCCCGTCTTGAGGTCGCCGTGCGAGCGCCGTCTTTCACCGTGAAGCGTGACACGACGGCCGTGAGGTCCGACGCCTCCCCGGTCAGGGCATGGCTGGCGGCGGTGGCTTCCTCGACCATGGCGGCGTTTTGCTGCACCACCTGGTCCATCTGGTTGATGGCGACGTTGACCTCCACGAGACCCGTGGACTGCTCCTGGGCCGAGACGGTGATCTCGGCGACCAAGGCGTCGATCTCGGCGACCTTGCCGACGATGGATTCAAGCGCCTTGCCCGTTTCGCCGACGAGGCCCACGCCGCGACCGACCTCTTGGGACGACGCCGAGATCAGCGTCTTGATCTCCTTGGCCGCGTCCGCGGAGCGTTGGGCCAGGGCCCGCACTTCCTGGGCGACGACCGCGAAGCCTCGGCCCGCATCACCCGCTCTGGCCGCCTCGACGCCGGCGTTGAGCGCCAGAAGGTTGGTTTGGAAAGCGATCTCGTCGATCACCCCGATGATCTGGGTGATCTGCCGCGAAGACGCCTCGATGCGCGCCATGGCCTCGACCGCCTGGGCCACGACCTGCCCCGAATGCTCCGCCTCCTCCCGGGTCAACGACACCGCCGCGTTTGTTTCCCTGGCGCTTTGGGCCGAGCGCTTGACCGTGGCGGTGATCTCGTCGAGCGCCGCGGCGGTCTCTTCCAGACTGGCGGCCTGGTGTTCCGTGCGACGCGACAGGTCCTCCGAAGCCCTTGCGATATCATCCACGCCGGCGTGGATCGCCGAGGCCCCTTCCGAGACCTGGGCCAAGGCCGCGTGCAGGGCCTCGGCCGCGGCGTTGAAATCAATGCGCAGCTGATCCAGCGACGGCATCAACGCCTGTTCGACACGCGCCGTCAGATCTCCCCGGGCAAGCCGGGCCAGGGCCGCGCCAACGAAGGCGACGTTGCTCATCCGGGACGTAAGGTCGGTCGCGAACTTGATGATCTTGGTGACCTTGCCATTGGCGTCAAAGATTGGATTGTAGGACGCCTCCAGCCAGACTTCCCGACCGTCCTTGCCGAGGCGGCGAAACTCGTCGGCCAGGAATTCGCCCTTTCGCAGCCGCTCCCAGAACGTCGCGTAGGCGGCGCTCGCCGCATAGGCCGGCTCGGCGAGGATGCGGTGATGGTGGCCGACCAACTCCGGGCGGCTATAGCCCGTGACCTTCTGAAAATTGTCGTTGGCCTCGAGGATCACGCCGTCCAGGTCGAACTCGATCACCGCCTGCGAGCGGAAAATCGCCTGCAGGATGCTGGCGTCCTCGGCGGCCTTGACCTTGGCCTTGGTGATGTCCAGCGCCAGCTTGACGACCTTGACCACCTTGCCGCCGGCGCCGAGCACCGGCGTGTAGGAGGCCTGCAGCCAGACCTCCCGACCACCCTTGCCGAGGCGCTTATATTCACCGGAGTCGAATTGGCCGGCGCCCAGTTGAAACCAGAAATCCTTATAGGCTTGGCCCTGCACGTCGACGGGGTCGGCGAACAGGCTGTGAGGCTGGCCTTGAATCTCCGCCAGGCTGTAGCCCATGGTCTGGCAGAACAACGGATTGGCCGTGTTGATCTTGCCGCTCGGGTCGAATTCGATGATCGCGAAGGATTGTTTCAGAGCGTCGAGCGTCGCACCCGCATCATTCGACCACGGAAAGATCGCCATTTTCGTCCCTCATCCCTGACGCGGCGAGCCACTTGCGCGCCGTCATCGAGCGCCGCCAAGGCCCCGCACCCTTCACAGGACGCCTGAAGCCTTAACAAGCACCGCCGCAAAGGCGGGGATGCGACGGATAGCGCTCCCAAAGCGTCAGCGGCACGATGTCGCAAGGGCGTGGCGGGGCGCGGAAAGCACCAGCGTTCCCTCAGGGGGGCGCCAGCAGGGTCGCGATGTTCGACGACGACCGTCGTGCCTGATGAGGCGCCCCTAGATCTCTTCCTTCAGCAGATCCCCCACCAGGTTGCCGATCCACGGGTTGCGCGTCCGCTTCTGGCGTTCGGCGTGGTAGATATGGGCCAGGTCGGAATAGGCCTTGTCGAAGTCGTCGTTGAGGATGACGTAGTCGAACTGCTCCCAGGCGGCGACCTCGTCCTTGGCGCGGGCCAGACGGCGGTGGATGACCTCTTCGCTGTCCTGGCTGCGCGCGTGCAGGCGGCGGCTCATCTCGGCCAGGGACGGCGGCAGGACGTAGATCAGCACCGAGTCCTCGGGCAGCTGGGCGTGGACCTTCATCGCGCCCTGGAAGTCGATGTCGAACAGCACGCTCTCGCCGCGGTCCAGCGCCTCCATGATCGGCCCGCGCGGGCTGCCATAGTGGTTGCCGTAGACCTCGGCCCATTCCAGGAAGGCCTGGTCCTGGATCATGGTCTGGAACTTGTCGTCGCTGACGAAATGATAGTCGCGGCCGTCGTGCTCGCCCGGGCGCGGCTCGCGGGTGGTGGCGCTGATCGACAGGTGCAGGTCGTTGTGGTCTGCGACCAGGCGGCGGGTCAGCGAGGTCTTGCCGACGCCGGACGGCGCCACGACCATCAGCAGCAGGCCGCGCGTGCGTCCATGCGGATTATTCGACATTCTGAACCTGTTCTCGGAATTGCTCGATCGTGGCCTTCAGATCCAGGCCGTGGGTGGTCAGCGCCGTCAGCGCCGACTTGCTGCAAAGGGTGTTGGCCTCGCGCATGAACTCTTGGCTGAGGAAGTCCAGGCGACGGCCGGCGGCCGCGTCGGCGGCCAGCAGGGCCCGCGCCGCGTCCACGTGGCTGGCCAGGCGGTCCAGCTCCTCGCGCACATCGGCCTTCACGGCCATGGCGGCGGCTTCCTGGACGATGCGGTCCTCTGAGGCGGCCTCGCCGATCAGTTCGGTCAGCTTGCGCGCGTAGCGGTCCTTCAGCACGGCCGGCTGGCCGGCGGCTTCCTGCGAGGCCAGGACGGTCAGGGTCTCGATCCGGTCGACGGCGCCCGCCAGGATCGGAGCCAGGGCCGCGCCCTCCTCCAGCCGCGCCGCCTTCAGCCCGTCCAGGGCCTGGGCGATCGTGGCGGCCATGGCGGCCTCGACCTCGGCGCGGTCCTCGGCGGCCTCGTCCTCCTCGCGGGCGTCGATCACGCCGCGCAGGGCCAACAGGCCATCCAGGGTGGGCTTGGCGACCATGCCGGTGGCGACATAGGGGCCGCCGGCCTTCAGATAGCGCTCCAGCACCTCGACATTGACCTGGGTCGCCACCAAGGTCTCGACTCGCTTGGCCTGCAGGTTGACGGTCAGCTGGCCGCGCTGGAAGCGGGTCTGGGCGCCGTCGCGGGCCGCGCGGTCCAGGCTTTCGAAGCCCGGCGGACCGCGAAAGCGGGTCTCCAGGTTGCGGCCGTTGACGCTGCGCGCCTCAACCGCCCACGCCCAGGCCCCGTGCGAGCCCTCGACGCGGGCGAAGCCGGTCATGCCTGACAGCGCCATCCTAGCCTCCCCATCCCCTCTAAAGACTTGGCGGGGTCTTGGACGTCACGGGGGCCGCCGCTTTCGCACGTTCCACCTGCCGCCACCGGGCGACATTGCGCTCGTGCTCTTCATAGGTCGAGGCGAAGACATGGCCGCCGGTGCCGTCGGCGACGAAATAGAGGTCGTCGCTCTTGATCGGATTGAGCACGGCCTCCAGGGCCGCCCTGCCCGGATTGGCGATCGGGGTCGGCGGCAGACCGTCGATCAGATAGGTGTTGTATGGCGTCTGGCGCTGCAGTTCCGACTGCAGGATGCCTCGGCCCAGCGGCCGCCCGCGGGTCAGGCCGTAGATGATCGTCGGGTCGCTGCCCAGGCGGACGCCCTGGCGCAGGCGGTTGATGAACACCGCCGCCACGTGCGGACGCTCGCTGGCTAGGCCGGTTTCCTTCTCGACGATCGAGGCCAGGGTCACGGCCTGGTCCTTGGTCTCGAACGGGAGACCCGGCTGGCGCGTCGCCCACAGCGCGTCGAGCAGGGCGTCACGGTCGTCCATCATCCGCTGCAGCACCGCCGCGCGGTCTTCGCCGCGCTGGACCTGGTAGGTCTCGGGCAGGATCGAGCCCTCGGGCGGGGTCGGAACGGTGCCGGTCAGCTCGGGGGCCCGCATCAGGATGTCGACCACCATCTCCGAGGTCAGGCCCTCGGCGATCGTCACCTTGTGGCGGACGATCTTGCCGTCGCGGATCTTGATCAACACCTGGCGAAGCGAGGCGTGCGACGGAAACTCGTACTCACCGGCCTTCAGCTTGCGCGCCGCGCCGGTCGTCTGGGCGGCGGTCAGGAACAGGGAGGACGAGCGGATCACCCCGGCCTGCTCCAGGGTGGAGGCGATCTCGGGCAGGCTGGCCCCGCGTCGCAGGACCACGGTGGTGACCTCGCCCGACCGCGCGGCCGGCCCTGGGCCCTGATAGACCCACACCGCGCACAGCACGACCACCAAGGCCACTAGGCCCAGAACGGTCAGCAGGCCCGCGCCCATGGCCGCGATGCGGCGGCCGATGGGAGCCGATTCCCGTCGGCGCGGGCCGGCCCGGCGAGGAGCCCCCGTTTTCGAGGTCCGCCGTTGGGACCCATTCCTGGTCGGAGAGGGCTTGCGGCTCACGAGACTTTGCGGAACACGACGGAGGCGTTGGTGCCGCCGAAGCCGAAGCTGTTGGACACCGCCACGTCGATCTTGTGCGGCACGGCCTTGTTCGGCGCCAGGTTCATGGCGACGTTCACGTCCGGATTGTCCAGGTTGATGGTCGGCGGCGCGATCTGGTCGCGGATCGCCAGGATCGAGAAGATCGCCTCGATCGCACCGGCCGCGCCCAGCAGGTGGCCGGTCATCGATTTGGTCGACGACATCACCACGTTCTTGGCGTGATCGCCCAGGAAACGCTCGACGGCCCCGGCTTCGATGCCGTCGGCCATGGTCGAGGTGCCGTGGGCGTTGACGTAGTCGATGTCCGAGGGCTGCAGGCCCGCGTCCTTCACGGCCGCCGACAGGGCCCGGAAGCCGCCGTCGCCGTCTTCCGACGGGGCGGTGATGTGATAGGCGTCGCCCGACAAGCCGTAGCCGATGACCTCGGCGTAGATCTTGGCGCCGCGCGCCTTGGCGTGTTCGTACTCTTCCAGCACCAGGGCGCCGGCGCCCTCGCCCATCACGAAGCCGTCGCGGTCCTTGTCATAGGGCCGCGAGGCCTTTTCCGGGGTTTCGTTCCAGTCGGTGGAGACGGCCCGGCAGGCGATGAAGCCGGCCATGCCGACCTTGCAGACGGCCGCTTCCGCGCCGCCCGCGACCATCACGTCGGCGTCGCCGTACTTGATCAGCCGGGTGGCGTCGCCGATGGCGTGTGCGCCGGTGGCGCAGGCGGTGACCACGGCGTGGTTGGGGCCCTTGAAGCCGTAGCGGATCGAAACCTGGCCCGAGATGAGGTTGATCAGGGCCGAGGAGATGAAGAACGGGCTGACCCGGCGCGGACCCTTGGCCTCCAGTTCGAGCGCCGTGTCGGCGATCGTCGAAAGACCGCCGATGCCCGAGCCGAGAATCACCCCGGTCCGGTACCTGTCTTCTTCAGTTTCCGGGACCCAGCCCGAATCCTTCACCGCTTCGTCCGCGGCGGCGATGCCGTACAGGATGAAGTCGTCGACGCGCTTCTGGTCGCGCGGGCTCATGGTCAGGTCGGGGTTGAACGCGCCTTCGACATCCGGACCGCCGCCGCCACGACCGTCGACGCGCGGCACTTCGCAGGCCACCTGACAGGCGTATTCGGTCGGGTCGAAGGCCGAGATCCTGTTCGCGCCGGACTTGCCGGCCAGGATGTTCTTCCAGGTGATATCGACGCCCTGCCCCAGAGGGGTCAGGAGGCCAAGCCCGGTGACGACGACTCTACGCATGGATCACTCCTAACCTTCGCATCGCGGACATATGGGGATGCTGGACCCATTCGGTGTCCTGCTGTCGCCCCCATCTGCGCCGCGAATCTCGGCCACATACGAAAACCGCCGCGCGCACGATGGCAAGAGCCCGTGCGACGCGGCGGTTGATAGTCCTGTTCGCGGAAATACGCGAACCCGACGCCTTAGGCGCCGGTCTTTTCCGTGATGAACTTCACGGCGTCACCGACGGTCTGGATGTGCTCGGCGGCGTCATCCGGAATTTCGATGTCGAATTCTTCTTCGAACGCCATGACCAGCTCGACGTTGTCGAGGCTGTCGGCGCCGAGGTCGTCGATGAAGCTGGCCTTTTCAGTGACCTTTTCCGGATCGGCGTCCAGGTGCTCGATGACGATCTTACGCACGCGCTCGAGAATGTCGGACATTCTGTTAGTCCCTCGTTTTGAATCTTGCAGTTCCGCGGACGGCTCGGACGAACCTGCACCCCCCACGGCAATTGTCGGGCCACCGCCTATCACGTTCTTTTTCGAGTGACTAGCGGCACGTCTTCTTAGAAATCAGGGCTTTCGTCTTTCCAAGCAGAAAGGCGAAGGGCCTAGGAAAAGGCGACCCCTCAGATCATGGCCATGCCGCCGTTGACGTGCAAGGTCTGACCCGTGACGTAGCCGCCCTGATCACTGGCCAGGTAAACGCACGCTGCGGCGATATCGCTCCCCTCGCCCAGGCGACCGGCCGGGATTGTCGACAGGATGCCCGCCTTCTGCTGCTCGTTCAGGGCGTCGGTCATCGGGCTGGCGATAAAGCCGGGAGCCACGCAGTTCACCGTCACGTTACGGCTGGCCAGCTCCTGGGCCAGGGCCTTGGAGAAGCCGATCATGCCGGCCTTGGAGGCGGCGTAGTTGGTCTGGCCCGGATTGCCCGTGACCCCGACGATCGAGGTGATGCCGATGATCCGGCCTGACCGGCGCTTCATCATGCCCTTGGCGGCGGCGCGCGACAGACGGAAATAGCTTTCCAGGTTCACCTTGATCACGGTGTCCCAGTCCTCGTCCTTCATGCGGACGATCAGGCCGTCGCGGGTGATGCCGGCATTGGCGATCACGATGTCCAGCGGCGCGCCGGCGGCCTCCTCGGCCTTGGCGACCAGGCCGTCGACCTGTTCGGCGTCCGACAGATTCGCGGCCACGTACGAGACGCGCTCGCCGAACTGGGCGGCCAACTCGGACAGGGCTGATTCGCGGGTGCCCGAGAGCACGACATGGGCGCCCTGCGCGTGCAGGGCCTTGGCGATGGCCCCGCCGATGCCGCCCGTGGCGCCGGTGACGAGGGCGGTCTTGCCGGTGAGATCGAACATGTTGGTTTCTCCGTCCGGAGGATAGTGGGTGAAACCCTCGTCCTTCGACAGGCTCAGGATGAGGGTTTCAAATGAACCGCCGCGTCAGTCGTCCTCATCCTGAGCTTGTCGAAGGACGAGGACGCCACCACGGCGTTGAAGCTAAAGCGACTTGGCGAAGGCTTCGAGGTCGGCCGGGCCGTTCAGGGGAACGGCCTCGGCGTCCGGGGCGATCCGCTTGGCCATGCCGGACAGCACCTTGCCCGCGCCGGCCTCGGCGAAGCGGGTGACGCCGCCTTCATTGGCCAGCCAGGTCATGCTTTCGCGCCAGCGGACGCGGCCGGTGACCTGCTCGACCAGCAGCTTGCGGATGACGTCTGGATCATGGACCGGCGCGGCGGTGACATTGGCCACCAGCGGGGCGCGCGGAGAGATGATCGTGGTCTTGGCCAGCGCTTCGGCCATCTCGTCGGCGGCCGGCTGCATCAGCGGGCAGTGGAAGGGCGCGGAGACGTTTAGCGGAATGGCCCGCGCGCCCAGCTCCTTGGCCTTTTCAATGGCTTTGTCGACGGCGGCCTTGGCGCCGGAGATCACCACATTGCCGTTGTTGTTGTCGTTGGCCACGACGCAGACGCCGACTTCCGAGCCGGCCGCGGCGGCCGCTTCGGCCAGGGCCAGGTCGGTCTTGGGTCCGATCAGCGAGGCCATGGCGCCCTCGCCGACCGGCACGGCGCGCTGCATGGCCTGGCCGCGCAGCTTCAGCAGGCGGGCGGTGTCGGCCAGGGTGATCGCGCCGGCGGCGGCCAGGGCGCTGTATTCGCCCAGGCTGTGGCCGGCCACGAAGGCGGCCCGGTCGATCCCGACGCCGAATTCCTTTTCCAGCACCCGGGTCACGGCCAGGCTGACGGCCATCAGGGCCGGCTGGGCGTTCTCGGTCAGGGTCAGGTCGCCTTCGGGACCCTCGACCATCAGCTTGAACAGCTTCTGGCCCAGGGCGTCGTCGATCTCCTGGAAGACCTCGCGGGCGGCGGCGAAGGCCTGGGCGAGATCACCGCCCATGCCGACCGTCTGGCTGCCCTGTCCCGGGAAAATGAAAGCGATGCTCATGGAAGCTCGCGCCTCTTTCTAAAGATTAGCTTCTCAAAGATTCTGGCGCGGAGGGTTAGGCCATCGAACGCGGGGCGGCAAGTCAGCCCTGCCAGGGTCCGCCCGGCGGTCCCCAGCCCCAGACCGGCATCGGCGGATCGTCGACGGGAGCCTCGACGCCGGGCGCGGAGTTGATCACCGCCAGGCGCGTGCCCCACTCCAGATAGCCGACGAAGGCGGCGCGGAACTCGGGATCGGCCGGCAAACCCACCGCGTCGGCGGTGTCCAGCATCAGCGACACCCAGGCCCGGCGCTGCTGTTCGGTCAGATGTCGCCCCAAGTGGTGGCCGATCATCGAAGCGTGGCCGCCGCTGGCCTCGCTATAGGCCTGGGGGCCGCCGAACACCTCGGTGACGAAGGCGGCCACGTGCTCGGCGTGGCGCGGATTCATGCCGGCGAACACCGGGGCCAGAACCGGATCGTTCGGCACGGCGGCGTAGAACGCCTCGAACAGCGCCCGGAAGCGTTCGGGCCCGCCCGCCCAGGTCGCCAGGGTGGGGATTTCCGTCTCGCCGAGCGCCATGTCCGCCTCCCGTTTACGCCTTTGGTCTTAAGGGCGCAGGTTGACGTTTGGAAGGTCGAGGAATGGCGTTATTGAATTGATGACGCACTTGGCTGCGCCCCCGTCTTCCCCTGGAGCCTACGCATGCAACGCCTGCTTATCGGTCTCGTTCTGAGCGCCGCCCTGATGGCCGCCTCTCCCGCCCTGGCCGCCCTGAAGGTCGGCGACAAGGCGCCCGACTTCACCGCCCCCGCCGCCCTGGCCGGCAAGGACTTTTCCTTCACCCTGTCCCAGGCGCTGAAGAAGGGTCCGGTGGTGCTGTACTTCTTCCCCGCCGCCTACACCTCGGGCTGCACGGCCGAGGCCCACGAATTCGCCGAGGCCACGCCCGAGTTCGAGAAGTTGGGCGCGACGGTGATCGGCGTCACCGGCGGCAATGTCGACCGCATCAAGGACTTCTCCAAGGAGCACTGCCGCGACAAGTTCGCGGTGGCCGCCGCCAACCCCGCCTTGATCAAGAGCTACGACGTCAACCTGCCGCTGAAGGACAACATGTCCAACCGCACCTCCTACGTCATCGCTCCCAGCGGCAAGATCCTGCTGACCTACAGCAACCTGAACTTCCAGGGCCACGTCACCAGCACCATGGACGCGGTGAAAGCCTACAAGGCCGGAAAGCTGAAATAAGTCCGGTTTCGGCCCGTCGGCGCGCGCGGATCATCGGTTCGCGCGCGGCTTCGCAAGCCGCCTGACGCCTACCAGGTGGTGCGGACCAGCTTGACCATCAGCCGGCCGTCCTGGACCCGCTCGTCGGCGGCGCGCAGGCTGACGGTGAACTCGGCGGGGAGATCGAAGGGCCGGGTCAGGCTGATGTCGACGCCCTCCTGGCCCATCGTGCCGCCGCCCAGGGCGATCGAGGCGACCGGACGGCCGTCCAGCGTCAGCTCGGACCGGACATTGGCCCGGGTCACCGGCCCGACGCCGCGCACATAGACCGGCTGAGTGGCGTTCATGTCCATCGACAGCCGCACATAGTTGGCCTTGGGCAGCAGCCCGAAACCGAACGAGCGAGCCAGAGACGAGCGGATCGCCGCCTCGCGGGCGTTCCAGGACGCGCCGACCCCGACCGCGCGATTGGCGGCGGCGTGCTCGTTGGGCTTCTGGTTCAGGTTCAGTTCGAAATTATAGGTCGGATCGTCGATGGCTCCGGCCACCTTGGCGGTGAAGATCGCCTTCTGGGCGTCGCTGGACAGGTCCAGCGTCTGGGCCGCCGAGTAGCCCTGGAAATGGCCGTCCGAAGCCCACACCGACAGGTCGGGCTTGCGAATGATCTCGCCGGCCGTCGCCTGGGCGGCGAAGACGGTGGTCGCGGCGGTCGCCACGATCAGGGATGCAATGGTTCGAAACCCCATGAACGCCCGATAGCACAAGCCTTTGCGCGTCCAAAGGACCTGATCGCCAAATTTGTGTGACAAGTGTTCGCCGGCCGGTTTCCGAGCGGTCCGCGGACGCGCGGCGCCGCTGCGCGGATCGGGCCAGGCGAAACCGCAGGGTTTCCTTGCCTTCTCGCGGCCTTTCGGCTATTAGCGCGCCCTCTCACGGATGGCGGTCTTGCACGCAGCCCTTTGGGTCGGGATTTCCCGCTCGGCATGCAGGATCCATCGTGATCGACGGACTTCCGCCGTCGTTCGCGCCGCCTTCCAAGCCGGAAGAAGGAAAACATGGCGTTCTACGAACACGTGGTCATCGCGCGGCAGGACATCTCGCCGCAACAGGCCGAAGCTCTGAACGAGCAACTCAAGGCCCTCCTGGAAGAAAATGGCGGTCACATCGCCAAGATCGAATACTGGGGCCTGCGTAACCTCACCTATCGCATCAAGAAGAACCGCAAGGGCCACTACTCCCTGCTCGCCATCGACGCTCCGGCCGCGGCCGTGAAGGAGATGGAACGTCAGCTGCTGATCAATGAAGACGTGCTGCGCTTCATGACCATCCGCGTCGAAGAGCTGGACCTGGAACTGTCGCCGGTTCTGGCCCGTCGCGATCGCGAACGTGGCGAGCGCAGCGAGCGCCCGCGCGACGACTTCGCGCCGGCCGCGTAAGGGAGAAGAGAGATCATGACCGATACCACTGCTCCCGAAGCCGGCGCTCCCGCCGCCGGTGCTGGCGGCGCCCGCCGCCCGTTCTTCCGTCGCCGCAAGGTGTGCCCGTTCTCGGGCGCCAACGCGCCGAAGATCGACTACAAGGACGTGAAGCTGCTGCAGCGTTACGTTTCCGAACGCGGCAAGATCGTGCCGTCGCGCATCACCGCGGTGTCGGCCAAGAAGCAACGCGAACTGGCCAAGGCCATCAAGCGCGCCCGCTTCCTGGCTCTGCTCCCCTACGTCGTGAAGTAAGGGAGACACCACGATGAAAGTCATTCTGCTCGAACGCGTCGAAGGCACCGGCGTCCTCGGCGACGTGGTCACGGTGAAGGACGGCTTCGCCCGTAACTTCCTGCTGCCGCGTCACAAGGCCCTGCGCGCCAACTCGACCAACCTGAAGACCTTCGAAGCTCAGCGCGCTGAGATCGAAGCTCGCAACGTCAAGAACCGCGAAGCTGCCGGCAAGTCGGGCGAAGGCCTGGACGGCAAGCAGTACGTGATGATCCGTCAAGCCGGCGAAAGCGGCCAGCTGTACGGTTCGGTCGCGGGCCGCGACGTCGCCGACGCCATCAAGGCCGAAGGCGGCAAGGTCGACCGCTCGATGATCGTGCTGGATAAGCCGATCAAGACGCTGGGCGTCCACGAAGTGAAGGTGAAGCTGCACGCCGAAGTGACCGTCACGGTCACTCTCAACATCGCGCGCAGCCAAGACGAAGCCGATCGCCAAGCGCGCGGCGAAAACGTCATCGCTTCTCAGTTCGAAGAAGATCGCGCCGCTGACGCCGAAGCTGCCCAAGACATGGCCGCGGGCGGCGCCGGTTCGTTCGAAGGCGATCACTACGAAGCCTAATCCGGCTTAGTAGCGTCTAGAAAAACTGGAAAAGCGGCGCGGAGAAATCCGCGCCGTTTTTTTCTGCGCATCCGTCAAGAATTGCTCAGCTTGTGGGCGAACGCACGCATCCCCATCCTCTAGCTAAGGGGGAGACGGGCTCCTCCGCTTCCGGACAAAAAGGCCTAAAGCCGCTGGAAGCCATGCGAGGGGATTTCGCGATGCGTTTCAAAAGTTTTCTGCTGACCGCCACGTCGTTGGCGGCCATCGCCGGCGCCGCCCAAGCCCAGGACGCGCCATCCGCCGATGACGCCAACGCCGTCGAGCAGGTGGTCGTCACCGGCACCCGCACCACCGGCCGCTCGCGCCTCGACACCTTGGCGCCGGTCGACGTCGTGACCGCCAAGTCCCTGCAGCAGCGCGGCGCCACCGACATCTCGACCGCCCTGGCCGCGACCGTGCCCTCGATCAACTTCCCGCGCCCGTCCAACACCGACGGCACCGACGCCATCCGCCCCGTCGTGCTGCGCGGCATGGGTCCCGACCAAACCCTGGTGCTGGTCAACGGCGCGCGCCGGCACACCTCGGCCCTGATCAATGTCAACGGCTCGGTCGGCCGCGGCTCGGCCGCCGTCGACCTGAACGCCATCCCCAGCAGCGCCATCGACCGGATCGAGGTGCTGCGCGACGGCGCCTCGGCGCAGTACGGCTCGGACGCCATCGCCGGCGTCGTCAACCTGCGCCTGCGCGAAGCCGACCACGGCGGCGGCGTGACCGTCACCTACGGCCAGTATGTCACCAGCTTCGACGGCTACTACGGCGGCAAGAACGACATCAGCGACGGCGCCGCGGCCACGGTGGCGGCCTGGCAGGGGTTCAAGCTGGGCTCCGACGGTTTCCTGACCGTCTCGGCCCAGTATCGCGATCTGGACCCGACCAATCGCGCCGACAACGACCCCCGTGTCACGCCGAGCCGCATCACCGGCCGCACCGGCGATCCCAAGACCGAGGACGTCTCGATCTATCTGAACGCCGCCAAGCCTCTGGCCGCCGGCTGGGAGGCCTATGGCTGGTACGGCTATCAGCAGCGCGACGCCAATTCGGCCGCCAGCTTCCGCCTGCCGGGCGACGCCAGCCAGAATATCCCGTCGGTCTATCCCAACGGCTACCTGCCGCTGCTGACCACCGACACCGAGGACGTCACCGCCGCCGCCGGCCTGCGCGGCGAACTGGGCGGCTTCAAGATCGACACCAACCTGGTCTATGGCAGGAACGACATCGACTTCGGCGTCGAGAACACGCTGAACCCGTCCTACGGCCCGACCTCGCCGCACAGCTTCAAGGCCGGCGGCCTCACCTATGACCAGTTGGTCTTCGGCCTGGACGCCAGCCGCGAGGTCGAGGTCGGCCTGGCCGGTCCGCTGAACGTCGCCTTCGGCCTGGAAGCCCGTCGCGAGGGCTTCCAGATCAACGCCGGCGAGGAGGCCTCCTATGCGCGCGGCACGGTCTCGCCCACCCTGGCCTTTGGCTCGCGCGGCTTCACCGGATTCGCGCCCAGCAACGCCGTCGACGAGGATCGCCACGCGGTCGGCGTCTATGTCGACCTGGAAGGCAAGGTCACCGAGGGCCTGACCGTCGGCGTCGCCGGCCGCTACGAGGACTATTCGGACTTCGGCACCAGCACGACCGGCAAGTTCACCGCCCGCTACGACTTCAGCCCGTCGTTCGCCCTGCGCGGCGGCGTCTCCACCGGTTTCCGCGCCCCCAGCCTGCAGCAGCAGTACTACACCGCCACCTCGATCACCTACGTGGCACAGCCCGACGGTTCGGGCGGCACGGTGCTGGTGCCGTTCGAGTCCGGCACCTATCCGTCGATCAGCCCGGTGGGCCTGGCCTTGGGCGGCAAGCCGCTGAAGGCCGAGAAATCGACCAACTACTCGCTGGGCGCGGTCTATCGCAAAGGCGCGTTCGAGCTGACGATCGACGGCTACCAGATCGACGTCGAGGACCGCATCGTGCTGTCGGAGCTGTTCTCCAACGCGGCCGGCGCCTCCAACCCCAACGCCGCCCAGATCGGCGCCCTGCTGGCCCCCTACGGCACGACGGCCGCGCGGTTCTTCATCAACGGCGTCGACACCTCGACCAAGGGCGTGGACATCGTGGCCCGCTACCGGATCAACGACGAGCAGGCCGGCGTGTTCGACCTGACCCTGGCGGCCAACGTCAACGACTTTAGCGTCGACAAGACGCCGGTCACCACAACCCTGGCCACGCCGCAGTCTCTGTTCGCCCGCCAGGCCACTCTGCGCTTCGAGAAGGGCACGCCGCGCGAGAAGGTCACCCTGCAGGGCGACTGGAGCAAGGACCAGTGGGGCGCGACCCTGCGCTCGACCTTCTATGGCGACGTCCTGGCGCCGGGCACGGCCAATGACGGCAGCACCGACTGGAAGACCGGGGTCAGCGGCCTGATCGACGCCGAGGCCCGCTACACCTTCCCGATCGGCCTGACCGTATCAGCGGGCGCGGACAACCTGTTCGACCAGTACACCAACCAGATCCCGCCGAACCTCAACACCAGCGGCGCGGGACCGTTCTCGAACTTCTCGCCCTACGGCTTCAATGGGCGCTTCCTCTACACCCGCCTGAGCTACAGCTGGTAAGCCTCTGAGCGGCTTGAACTAAGCGAAGGAAGGGCGCGGCGAGCGATCGTCGCGCCCTTGCCATGACCGTTTCTGTCGTAATCGGATGCTACAGAACATACACAAAACATCCCCGTTCATCTGAGCTGCGACCGGTCGCTCCCAACGGCTGTTCGCGTTAACTTCCGCCGATGTCTCTCGTGCCTGCTCTAGACCTCCGCCCACCCTCGCCGATGGGCGACGTCGTCGTCTCCGTCGCGCCTCACAACCTGGAAGCCGAACAGGCGTTGCTGGGCGTGCTGCTGTACGACAACGCCGCCTATGAACGCCTGACCGACAGCCTGCAGGGCCGCCACTTCTACGAGCCCTTCCACGCGCGCCTGTTCAGTGCGATCGAGACCCATATCCGCAAGGGTCAGTTGGCCGAGCCGATCCTGCTGGCCGACGAGTTCAAGCACGATGCGGCCTTCGAGGAACTGGGCGGCCTGCGCTACCTGGCCGATCTGGTCGACCGCGCCCCGCCCGCCGCCAATGTCGGCGACTACGCGCGCGCCGTATTCGACCTGGCCCTGCGCCGCGACCTGATCCGCATCGGCGGCCAGATCGCCTCGACCGCCCACGGCGGAGTCGACAAGGACGACGTCAAGCTGCCGGCCCGCGACCAGATCGAACAGGCCGAGCAGCAACTTTACACCCTGGCCGAAAGCGGCGCGGCCAGCTCCGGCTTCGTCAGCTTCGGCGACGCCCTGCGCGGCGCGGTCGAGATGACCGCCGAGGCCTACAGCCGCGACGGCGGCATGTCGGGCCTGGCCAGCGACCTGATCGATCTGGACACCAAGATCGGCGGCCTGCACCCCTCCGACCTGATCGTGCTGGCCGGCCGCCCGTCGATGGGCAAGACGGCGCTGGCCACCAACATCGCCTTCAACGTCGCCAAGAAATACGCCTGGGAGCCCCAGCCCGACGGCAGCAAGAAGACCGTCAGCGGCGGCGTCGTGGCCTTCTTCTCACTGGAAATGAGCGCCGAGCAGCTGGCCCTGCGTATGCTGGCCGACGCCTCGGGCGTGTCGGGCGACAAGCTCCGCAAGGGCGAGATCGACGCCAGCGAGTTCGGCCGGGTGCGCGACGCGGCCATCGAGCTGCAGGAAGCCCCGCTTTATATCGACGCCACCGGCGGCATCTCGATCGCCAAGCTGACCGCCCGGGCCCGCCGTCTGAAGCGTCAGGTCGGCCTGGATCTGGTGGTCGTCGACTATCTGCAGCTGGTCACCGGCTCGGATCTGGGCTCCAACGCCAACCGCGTGCAGGAAGTCTCGCAGATCACCATGGGCCTGAAGGCCCTGGCCAAGGAACTGGCCTGCCCGGTCATCGCCCTGTCGCAGCTGTCGCGTCAGGTCGAGCAGCGCGAGGACAAGCGTCCCCAGCTGTCCGACCTTCGCGAATCCGGCTCGATCGAGCAGGACGCCGACATGGTCTGGTTCGTGTATCGCGAAAGCTATTATGTCGGCCGCGCCGAGCCGCGCGAGGGCACGCCCGAGCACCTGCAATGGCAGGAGGACATGGACCGCCTGCAGGGTCTGGCCGAGGTGATCATCGCCAAGCAGCGTCACGGCCCCATCGGCACCGTGCGCCTGTCGTTCAACAGCGACACCACCCGCTTCGGCAACCTGGCCCGCGACCACTATTTCCACCAGATGCGCAGCGGCAGCGAGGAATAGGCCCTTCATCGCCCCAGCGCGTTTGACGCGGACGGGCGGTCTCGGCCACGGTGTCAGCTCGCAAACGAGGCCGCCCGATGGATTTCACTCCCCTGCCGACCTCGACGGTGGTCGGCGCCTTCCTGCTGGCCTTCCCGGCTCTGTTCTCGATCGTCAATCCGGTCGGCGCCTCGCTGATCTTCCATCAGGTTCTGGCCGATCGCACGCCGCGGGAGCGCCACAGGCTGGCCTTCCGCATCGCCACCTACGCCCTGGCCATTCTGCTGGGGTCGCTGCTGCTGGGCGGCTACATCCTGAATTTCTTCGGCGTCAGCCTTGGCGCGCTTCGCGTGGCCGGCGGCCTGGTGGTGGCGATCCGCGCCTGGGGTCTGCTGATGCAGCCGGAAGCCCATGAGGACCGCAAGAGCGACGCCGCCTCACCGGCCGAGCGAAAGACCGACGACATCGCCTTCTTCCCGCTGACCATGCCGTTCACGACCGGCCCCGGTTCGATCGCCGTCGCGATCGCCCTGTCGTCGCAGCGGCCGGCCGGCGGTCACACCGTTCTCCCCTTCTTCCTCGGAACCAGCCTGGCCGCGGTGGCCGTCGCCCTTATGATCTGGGGTCTCTACCGCGCCTCGGACCGGGTCATGGCCCTGCTCGGCGTGTCGGGCGCGCGGGTCATGTCGCGGCTGGTCGCTTTCCTGCTGCTGTGCATCGGCGTGCAGATCCTGGCGAGCGGCGTCGAGAGCCTGGCGGCCGACTTCCTGGCGCGGGTCGGGTCCCTGAACTGAAACATCTCGGGATCCGCACTGGCTTTGCGCGGCGCGCTCGGCTACGCCCTGCGCCGTGACCGAAGCCAGCCTCCTCACCCTCGATCTGGACGCCCTGGCGTCCAACCACGCCGTGCTGAAGGCCGCCGCCGGCGGGGCCGAGATCGCACCGGCCGTGAAGGCCGACGGCTATGGCCTGGGCGCGGCCCTGGCGGCCGGACGGCTGTGGGACGAAGGCGCGCGCGGCTTCTATGTCGCCCGCCTGTCGGAAGGCTTGGCCCTCCGTCGGGCCCTGGGCGATCGCGCCGCCACGATCTACCTGCTGGACGGCGTCACGCCCGGCTCGGCCCCGGCGATCGAGGCGGCCGGCCTGACCCCGGTGCTCAACAGCCTGCCGCAGATCGAGGCCTGGAACAGCCACGCGCGCGGCCGCACCCTGGACGCGGCCCTGCACATCGACACCGGCATGAACCGGCTGGGCCTGCGTCCCGAGGAAGCCGTGGTCCTGACCGGGGCCATGGACCGGCTGAAATTCCTCAACATCACCCTGGTGATCAGCCACCTGGCCTGCGCCAGCGAGCCTGATCACCCGCTCAACGCCCGTCAGCTGGCCCGCTTCACCGAGGCCGCCGCCCTGTTTCCAAACGCTCGCCGCAGCCTGGCCAATTCGGGCGGGATCTTCCTGGGCGCCGACTACCACTTCGACCAGTGCCGGCCAGGCATCAGCCTCTATGGCGGCGGTCCGCGCGACGTGGCCGACCCGAG
Organism: Caulobacter sp.; assembly: GCF_049283275.1. Taxonomy (GTDB): domain Bacteria; phylum Pseudomonadota; class Alphaproteobacteria; order Caulobacterales; family Caulobacteraceae; genus Caulobacter. The sequence goes on from NZ_JBAPVS010000296.1 coordinate 49,507, forward strand.
GATCAAGGCCGTGGCGACTCTGGAGGTCCCGATCCTCCAGGCCAGGGTCGTGCCGCGCGGCGAGAGCATCGGCTACGGCGCGGCCTTCACGGCCAAGGACACCACCCGCGTCGCCATCCTGGCGGCCGGCTATGCCGACGGCGTGCCGCGCGCCGCCCATCCGCGTGGATCGGTGTGGTTCGACGGCGCCCTGCGGCCGATGCTTGGCCGGGTGTCGATGGACCTGATCGCCGTGGACATCACCGACTGCGACGCCGCCCGCCCCGGCGCGATGATGCAGATCATCGGCCCCGACCTGCCCGTCGACGACGCGGCGGCGGCGGCTGGGACCACGGCCTATGAGCTGCTGACCCGCATCGCGCCGCGGGCGCGGCGCATCGTGAAGGGCTGACCCGCCCACGTCCGCCTTTGGCGCACCCGCGCGCCACTGTACGCTCCAGTCACTCTCGAATCAGGAGCATCCATGGCCCGTGACGGCGCCGTCTACGCCTGCCAGTCCTGCGGCGCGGTCACGACCAAGTGGTCCGGTCAGTGCTCGGCCTGCCAGAGCTGGAACAGCCTGGTCGAGGAAACCGGCGTCCGCGCGCCCGGCGCGCTGTCGGTCACCAAGGCCAGCCGCACGCGCGGCCTGCAGTTCACCGGCCTGGAGAGCGACACCCCCGCTCCGCCCCGGATCATCACCGGCGTCGACGAGTTCGACCGGGTCTGCGGCGGCGGGGTGGTGCCCGGCTCGGCGATCTTGATCGGCGGCGATCCCGGCGTGGGCAAGTCGACCCTGCTGCTGGAGGTGGTCGCCAAGGCCAGCCTGAAGGGCGTCAACTGCGCCTACATCTCGGGCGAAGAGGCCGTGGCCCAGATTCGGGGGCGGGCCGAGCGCATGGGTTTCGCCCAGGCCCCCGTGAAGCTGGCCGCCGAAAGCAGCCTGCGCGACATCCTCGACGGTCTGAAGCGCGACAACTTCGACCTCGTCGTCATCGATTCGATCCAGACCATGTGGAGCGACGCCCACGAGGCGGGACCCGGCACGGTCACCCAGGTGCGCGCCTGCGCCCAGGAACTGGTGCGCCTGGCCAAGAAGAAGGGCGTGGCCATCCTGCTGGTCGGCCACGTCACCAAGGACGGCCAGATCGCCGGCCCGCGCGTGGTCGAGCACCTGGTGGACGCGGTCCTCAGCTTCGAGGGCGAGCGCGGCTATCCGTTCCGCATCCTGCGCGGGGCCAAGAACCGTTTCGGGGCCACCGACGAGATCGGGGTGTTCGAGATGGGCGACTCCGGCCTGCGCGAGGTCAAGAACCCCTCGGCCCTGTTCCTCAACGAGGGGGGCGAGCGGGCGGCGGGCGCGGCGGTGTTCGCCGGCATCGAGGGGTCGCGGCCCGTTCTGGTGGAGTTTCAGGCCCTGGTCGCGCCATCCGCGTACGGAACACCCAGACGCGCCGTGGTCGGATGGGATTCCGGACGCCTGGCCATGGTCCTGGCCGTGCTTGAATCGCGTTGCGGCCTTGGTTTTGGCAACAAGGACGTCTATCTGAACGTCGCTGGCGGCCTGCGGATCACCGAGCCGGCGGCGGACTTGGCGGCGGCGGCGGCCTTGGCCTCTTCGGCCCTCGACATCGCCCTGCCGCAAGACTGCGTTGTGTTCGGCGAAGTCAGCCTGTCCGGTGAGGTGCGGCCCGTGAGCCGTATGGAGACACGTTTGAAAGAGGCCGCGAAACTCGGCTTTGGTCGAGCTCTGGGACCGCTGTCGGGCCTGCCCGAAGGCGGCGGAGCCCTGCCCGTGGCGGGCGTGGCGCGATTGGCCGACGCGGTGCGCCGCATCGGCGACGAGATCTGGGGCCAGCTGACGTGACGCCGTTCGACATCATCTTCGGCCTGATCCTGCTGGTCTCGGCCCTGGTCGGCCTTGCCCGCGGCGCGTCGCGGGAGCTGACCTCGGCCCTGTCTTTCATCATCGCCGCCCTGCTCTCCCTGCTGGCCCTGCGCGTTACAGGCCCGCTGTTTCGGGGCATGATGGATCCGGACTGGGCGGCCACGGCGGCCGCCATCCTGGTCGCCTTCGTCATCATCTTCGTGCTGCTGCGGCTGATCGGCGCCCAGATCACCAAGACCCTGCACGCCGACGGCGCCCTGGGCACGCTGGACCGCCTGATGGGCCTGGTGTTCGGCCTGCTGCGCGGCCTGGTGGTGCTGGGGGTGTTCAGCCTGGTGTTCCACATGGCCACCCCGCCCGACCGCGTCCCCAGCTGGATGTCGAAGTCGGCGCTGTATCCGCTGTCCAACGCCGCCGGCCGCGTGCTGAAGGTGTTCGCGCCCAAGGGCGCCGGCCTGGCCGGAAAACTAGCCCCCGCCATTGAAGACGCCGTCCACGACGGCGCCAGCGACAAACCGTCCGACCGAAAGTCAGGCGAACCGGGTTATGATAAAAACCAGCGTCGCTCGGTCGACGATCTGGTGGAGAAATCGCGATGACGTCCTTCGGCCAGTCGACCGACCGCTTTTCGTCCACGCCCTGGCGTGATCCCGAGGACGACACCCTGCGGCTTGAATGCGGGGTCTTCGGCGTCTACGGCGTGCGCGACGCCGCCGCCGTCACCGCCCTGGGCCTGCACGCCCTGCAGCATCGCGGCCAGGAAGCCTGCGGCATCGCCGCCTTCGACGGCCAGCGCTTCCACACCGAACGCCACATGGGCCACGTGGGCGACGCCTTCACCGGCAATGACCTGGTCGAGCGCCTGCCCGGCGGCATGGCCATTGGCCACACCCGCTATTCCACGGCCGGCGGCGCCGGCATCCGCAACGTCCAGCCGATGTTCGCCGATCTGGAGACCGGCGGCGTGGCCATCGCCCACAACGGCAACCTGACCAACTTCCTGACCCTGCGCGAGCGCCTGGTCCAGGAAGGCGCGATCTTCCAGTCCACCAGCGACAGCGAGGTGATCCTCCACCTGATCGCCCGCTCGCGGAAGGCGCGCATCGTCGACCGTTTCATCGACGCCGTCGGCCAGATCGAGGGCGGCTTCGCGATCGTGGCCATCACCAACAAGAAGATGATCGGCCTGCGCGACCCGCTGGGCATCCGCCCGCTGGTCCTGGGCGACCTGGACGGCCAGCCGATCCTGGCGTCCGAGACCTGCGCCCTGGACATGATCGGCGCCCGCTTCGTGCGCGACGTCGAGCACGGCGAGATGGTGGTGATCTCCGAGACCGGCGTGAAATCGCTGCGCCCGTTCCAGAATGTCGCCGCCCGCCCCTGCGTGTTCGAATATGTCTATTTCGCCCGTCCCGACAGCGTCGTGAACGGCCGCTCGGTCTATGAGGTGCGCAAGCGCATGGGCCAGCGCCTGGCCATAGAAACCGGCGTCGAGGCCGACGTCGTGGTGCCGGTTCCCGACAGCGGCGTGCCGGCCGCCATCGGCTACGCCCAGCAGAGCGGCCTGCCCTTCGACCTGGGCATCATCCGCAACCACTATGTGGGCCGCACCTTCATCCAGCCCACCCAGGGCGTGCGCGAACTGGGCGTGCGCATGAAGCACAGCCCCAACCGCGCCGTGCTCGAGGGCAAGCGGGTGATCCTGATCGACGACTCGATCGTACGCGGCACCACCTCGCTGAAGATCGTGCGCATGGTCCGCGAGGCCGGCGCCAAGGAGGTCCACCTCCGTTCGGCCAGCCCGCCGATCAAGTGGCCCGACTTCTACGGCATCGACATGCCTGAGCGCGACCAGCTGCTGGCGGCCAACAAGTCGCTGGAGGAAATGGCCAAGTTCCTGGAAGTGGACTCGCTGGGCTTCCTGTCGGTCGACGGCCTCTACCAGGCGCTGGAGGCCGGTCCCCGCGACCCGGCCCATCCGCAGTTCACGGATCATTATTTCACCGGCGATTATCCGACGCGTCTGACCGACCGCGAGATCGCCGAGGGCCGCAATGACCAGGCCGAGAAGCAGCTGTCGCTGCTGAGCGCGTAGTCCGCAAACAGCGGGACGCCCTCGTCCTTCGACAAGCTCAGGATGAAGGCGAACTGAACGCCCCGCCTGTTCCCCACGATCGCATTCGAAATCCTCATCCTGAGCCTGTCGAAGGACGAGGATTTCGCCTCACTAGGTTGCCGCCTTGCTCAAAGACCTCCTCGCCAAGCTGAAAATCGACGGCTACATCGTCGCCCTGTTCGGCATGGTCGTGCTGGCCTCGATCCTGCCGGTGCGCGGGGAAGCCGCGACCATCGTCGGCTGGGTGGTCAAGATCGCCATCGCCCTGCTGTTCTTCCTTCACGGCGCCAAGCTGTCGCGCGAGGCCGTGGTCGCCGGCATCACCCACTGGCGGCTGCACCTGACGATCCTGGCCTTCACCTTCGTGCTGTTCCCCGTGCTGGGCCTGGCGATCAGCAAGTCGGGCCTGCTGTCGCCCGCCCTGGCCAGCGGCATGCTGTTCCTGTGCTGCCTGCCCTCGACGGTGCAGTCGTCGATCGCCTTCACCTCGATCGGCCGAGGCAATATCGCCGCCGCCGTCTGCGCGGCCTCGGCCTCGAACCTGCTGGGCATCTTCCTGACGCCGGTGCTGGTGGGTTTGCTGATGCAGGCCCATGGCGACGTCGGCGGCTGGGACTCGATCAAGTCGATCGTCATCCAGCTGCTGGTCCCGTTCGTGGCCGGCCAGCTCTTGCGGCCCTGGGTGAAGGGCTGGATCGAGAAGCACAAGGCCCTGGTGGGCCAGGTCGATCGCGGCTCGATCCTGCTGGTGGTCTATTCGGCGTTCAGCGCCGCCGTGGTCGGCGGCATCTGGAAGGTCGTCTCGATCCCGGAGCTGGGGATCCTGCTGGCCGCCTGTGTGATCCTGCTGGCCGTCGTGATGACCATCACCGTGTTCGGCGCGCGGGCCATGGGTTTCTCCAAGCCCGACGAGGTGGCCATCGTCTTCTGCGGCTCCAAGAAGAGCCTGGCCACCGGCGTGCCGATGGCCGGCATCCTGTTCCCGGGGGCCGCTGCCGGCGTCATGGTCCTGCCGCTGATGCTGTTCCATCAGATCCAGCTGATGGCCTGTTCGGTGATCGCCCAGCGCTATGGGGCCCGGCCCGCGGACGAGCTTTCGACCGACACCCCTTAAGGGGGTCGTCGCGGTTCCCATCGCACCGCTTAGCCAGTAGAACCCGCCCATGACTTCCGACCCCGAAAAGCCGCTGGCCGGCCGCATCGCCCTCGTCACCGGCGCCACCCGCGGCATCGGCGAGGCCATCGCCCTCGGCCTGGCCCAGGCCGGCGCCCATGTCATCGCCCTGGGTCGCACGCAGGGCGCCCTGGAGGCCCTGGACGACGCAATCTTCGCCGCCACGGGCGAGCACGCCACCCTCGTGCCGCTGGACCTGCGCGAGCCCGACGGCTTGGACCAGTTGGGCGCGGCCCTCTACGAACGGTTCGGCAAGCTGGACATCCTGATCGGCGCCGCCGGCGTGCTGGGCGCCCTGACCCCAGTGGGTCACCTGGACCCCAAGGGCTGGGACATGATCATGGCCACCAACCTGACGGCCAACTGGCGGCTGATCCGATCGATGGACCCGCTGCTGCGCCGCTCTGAGGCGGGCCGGGCCATTTTCCTGACCAGCAGCGTGGCCAAGACTCACCGCGCCTTCTGGGGCGGCTACGCAGCGTCCAAGGCCGGTCTGGAAGCCATCGTCGCCTGCTATGACGACGAAATGGAGAACACCACGGTGCGCGCCGTCTGCGTCGACCCCGGCGCCATGCGCACCCGCATGCGGGCCGGCGCCTTTCCGGGCGAGGATCCGCAGACCGTCCCGGCGCCCGAAACCATCGTCCCGCTGATCATCGACCTGGTTCGCCCCGACCGCGCGCCGCCCAAGGGCGTGGTGCGCTTCAAGGAACGCGGTCAGGAATCCGACAGCATCAGCTAGCCGCCGCGGCGTCGGCTCCAAGCCGGCGTGCGTGCAACCCTTGGCGGGCTGGCGCGTCTATCGGCGTCGGAGAGCTCATGACGCCAAACCCGCCTGCCCCCGCCATGCCCTCGGAAGGCCTGGACGCGATCATCGTCGGCGCGGGACCTGCGGGCCTGACCGCAGCGCTGTATATGGGACGCTTCCGGCGGCGGGTGCTGGTCATCGACGGCGGCGACAGCCGCGCCGCCTGGATCCCGACCACCCACAACCACCCCGGCTTTCCGGATGGCGTGTCTGGAACGGCCTTGCTGGAGCTGCAGAGGACCCACGCCCTGCGTTACGGGGCGCGGATCCTGTCCGGCGTCGTCCAGACGCTGTCGGTGCTGGACCCGGGCTTCGAACTCCGGATCGACGACCAAGTCCTGCACGCCTCGACCGTGCTGCTGGCCTGCGGCGTGGAGGACAACGCCCCGGCCTTGCCCGAGGTCGATGAGGCCGTCCGCCGAACCCTGCTGCGAATCTGCCCGATCTGCGACGGCTTCGAAGTCACCGGCCAGCGGGTCGGGGTGATCGGCGATGGCCCGCTGGGTGCGCGCGAGGCGCTGTTCCTGCGCACCTACGCCGACCAACTTTCGCTGATCCACGTCGCCGCGCCGGACGCCCTGCCCGCCGAGGAGCGCGCCTTATTGGCCCAAGCCGGCGTGACGGTGATCGAGACCCCGATCGACAGCGTCGAACTCCAGCCCGATCGGCCGCGCGCCCTGTGCTTTTCCGGGACCGGCCGGGTCGAATTCGACGCGCTGTACAGCGCCCTGGGCGTGACGCCGCGAACGGGCCTGGCCCTGGCGGCGGGAGCGCGCCACGACGACCAGGGCCGGCTGGTGGTCGACGACCACCAGCAGACCTCGATCCCAGGCCTCTATGCCGCCGGCGACATGGTGCGCGGGCTGAACCAGATCACCACCGCCCAAGGCGAGGCGGCGATCGCGGCGACAGCGATGCACAACCGGTTGCGGGGCGTCTAGCGCCCCTTCGGCGGCGCCTTGTTGCCGCGAACGGTGCGGGCCCCAGCCACGGGACGACGCGGCGCGGACTTGGAGCCGGCCGCCTTGCCCCCCGCGGCCTTGAAGCCGACCTTGTAGCTGGGCGTGGTCGACTTCTTCTGAGCCCTAGGGCCCTGCTTCTTGACGGACTTGACCGCGCCCTTGCCGGGCTCGACGGCTGGGTTGGCGGCGGTCTCGGTCGGCTTGGGCG
>NZ_JBAPVS010000297.1:0-2307 GCF_049283275.1 Caulobacter sp.
CGCGAGACCAAGGGCCCGCAGATCATGCTGTCGCGCGCCCACGGCGGCTTCATGGCCAAGCTGTTCGCGCAGGAAGTGCCGGAAGTCTATGACGGCGTCATCGAGATCCGCGCCGTGGCCCGCGACCCGGGTTCGCGCGCTAAGATGGCCGTGATCTCCAACGACAGCAGCATCGACCCCGTCGGCGCCTGCGTCGGCATGCGCGGCTCGCGCGTGCAGGCGGTGGTGGCCGAACTGCAGGGCGAGAAGATCGACATCATCCAGTGGTCCGAGGACGAGGCGACCTTCATCGTCAACGCCCTGGCCCCCGCCGAAGTCTCCAAGGTCGTCATGGACGAGGAAGACGAGCGCGTCGAAGTGGTGGTGCCCGACGAGCAGCTGTCGCTGGCCATCGGCCGCCGCGGTCAGAACGTGCGCCTGGCCTCCCAGCTGACCGGCTGGCAGATCGACATCATGACGGAAACCCAGGAGAGCGAGCGCCGTCAAAAGCAGTTCGCCGAGGCCACGGCCCTGTTCCAGGAAGCCCTGGACGTCGACGAGGTGATCGCCCAGCTGCTGGTCACCGAAGGCTTCACGACCGTCGAGGACGTCGCCTATGTCGAGCCGCACGAGATCGCGGCCATCGAGGGCTTCGACGACGAGACCGCCGACGAACTGCAGACCCGCGCCCGCGAATTCCTGGAAAAGGAAACCGCCGCCCTGGACGCCAAGCGTCTGGAGCTGGGCGTCGAGGACGGCCTGCTGGAGATCGAGGGCGTCACCCTGCCGGTGGCCGTGGCCCTGGGCGAAGGCGACGTCAAGACGGTCGAGGACCTGGCCGGCCTGATCCCCGACGACCTGCGCGGCTGGTTCGAGACCAAGGACGGCGAGCGCACGCGCGAAGCCGGCATCCTGGACAGCTTCAACCTGTCGCCGGAAGACGCCGAGGCGCTGATCATGCGCGCTCGCGTCGTCATGGGCTGGGTCGAGGCTCCGCCGGAACCGGAATATGTCGAGGAAGAGGTCGAGTTCGAGGAAGAGGCGGGCGAGGCGCCGGCCGAGGCCTCGGAAGAAGACATCGTCGAAGACGAACCGGCTGAAGACGCCGAAGACGCCAAGGAAGACTGATCCAAGCCCGGGCCTCTCATGAAAGTGGGAGGCCCGGCGCCTTTTTGAGCCCCATGACCGACGCCGACGCGCCCCATACCCCCGTGGCCAAGACCCACGCCGAAGCCAATCGCTTGCGCAAGGACATCGTCCTGGGCGAGGCGACGGATGAGGCGCGCCTGGTGCGGTTCGTGGTCGGACCCGACGGGGCTGTGGTCCCCGACGTGGCGCGCAAGCTGCCCGGCCGAGGCATGTGGGTGGACGCCACCCGCGAGGCGGTGACTATCGCCGCCAAGAAGGGTCTGTTCTCGCGTTCGGCCAAGACCAAGCTGACCGCGCCGGCCGATCTGGCCGACCAGGTGGAACGTCTGCTGACCAAGCGGGTTCTGGACGGACTGGGGCTTGCACGGCGCGGCGGAACGATTATCTCAGGCTTCGAAAAGGTCTCCGCGGCCCTGGCCTCGGGAAAGACCGCCTGGTTGATCGAAGCGTCCGACGGCGCTGCTGACGGTCGCCGAAAGATTCTCACCGCGGTCCACAAGGCCCCGAACAGCCCCAAAATCTGCGGGATGTTCAGCTCGGACGAATTGGGTTTGGCCTTGGGCGGGGAGAATGTGATACACACGGCGCTTCTTGCCGGGCGCGGCACTGATCGCTGGACTTTGGACGTCGAGCGGTTATCAGGCTTCCGCCCACTCCTTCCCTCGAGTTGGTCGGCGAGTTGGCGCGAGGAGCCCTAGGCCCCTGGCCTCGACGAATGGCTTCCATTCGTCGGCGACAGAGGTCTGGAACTTGAAATGAGGAGCGTGATCCGCTCCTGAGCGAAGGGTCGGGAAACGCGCTTTCTTCGGAAAGTACGTCCAGGCCCCTTTCTCGCATGGATCAAACGGTTTTTGGCCGGCCCCCGCCGGCGGAAGTACAAGCGAGCGCATGAGCGACGAGAACGATAACGGTCGGCCTGGTTCCAACCCCGGCGGGCGAGCGCCCATCACGCTGAAGCCCCGTCAAGGGTCTGTCAGCGCCGGCGTCGTGAAGCAGAGCTTCAGCCACGGCCGCACCAAGACGGTGGTGGTTGAAACCAAGCGCGTGCGTCCGCACGTGCCGCCGGCCGGCAATCTCGCCGCGCCGTCCTCGGCCGAGCGTCGCCAAGGCGACGCCCCGCGTCCGCAGTCGTCGCAAGGCGGCGGCGGTGGCGGCGGTTCGGCCGGTGGTCTGTCGCAG
>NZ_JBAPVS010000298.1:0-2384 GCF_049283275.1 Caulobacter sp.
GGCGAAGCTCCACGGTCGACCTGGCGGCCCTGGCGCTGGAGGCGCGCAGCATCGCCGCCGCGGCCGAACTGGGCCTGGCCTTCGCGGCGGTCACCTGGGGCGTCGGGGCCGGCCACGCCGCCACCCGGCTGGCCCGCATCGATCCCTACCCCTCCCTGGAGCAGCTCTGGCCGGTCTGGTCGGACGTCGCGCCCGCCCTGATGTCGAGGCTGGGATGCTGATCGCCATCGGCCTGGACACCGACCCCACCCTGACCCACTTCGCCCGCGAGGCCGCGCGGACCGGCGCGGCCCTGGACCTGATCAACCTGCGCGCGGCGGTCGGCGGCGAGTGGCGCCTGCCCCTGAACCTGGACGAGCCGGCCTGGGTGAAGGTCGGCGGACGCCGCGTCGACCTGCGGCCCGAGCACGCCGTCTATTGTCGGCTGATCGATCTGTCGTCGGTGCTGGGCGGTGTGGCGCGGCGGCGGCGGTGGCGATCCCTGATCGCCGGCCTGGCCGCCTGGCTGGAGCAGACCCCGGGCGCGGTCGCCAACCGCCCGGGCCACGCGGCCGACAACGGCTCCAAGCCGCTGCACGAGGCCTGGCTTCGCGCCCGCGGCTTCTCCGTGCCCGAGAGCCTGACCTCCAGCCAGGGCGCGCGGCTGACCGCCTTCGCCGAGGCGGGGCCGACCATCGCCAAGTCGGTGGCCGGCGTACGGGCCGACACGCGGCGGGTCGCCGGCGCCGACTTCGCCGATTTCACGCCCGAACGCGGACCGGTGCATCTGCAGAGGCGGATCATCGGCCGCGACGCGCGGCTGCACGTCGTCGGCGACGTGGTCCATGCCGAACTGATCGAGAGCGCGGCGGTCGACTATCGCACCGCGACGGCGCGCTATTCGCCCTTCAGCCCGCCGGCCGCCCTGGTCAACCAGGTGGTCGCGGCCACCCGCGAGGCGGGGCTGATGTTCGCCGGGTGGGATTTCAAGTGGGATGACGACGGGAGGTTCTGGTGTCTCGAGGCCAATCCGATGCCGGGCTACGACAGCTACGACCGGCGAGCCCATGGAGCAATTACGAGATCGTTAGTCGAACGGCTGACATCTCGCCCCTGATCGTCGATATCCCGCTGGTCGACGCCGCCGGGGTGGCGGACCTGCGCCGGCGGGTGATGTCGCTACGCGAGTCCTGGATCGGCCGGGGCGAGCCGGACCGCACCGAGTTCCACACCCTGGGCGCGGCGTCCTATCTCGACTTCTGTTGCTCGGACGATCCGCAGCGGGACTATCTGGACCGCGCCCCTCGCGAGAACCAGGTGTTGTGGCGGGCGTTCGGCGACCTCTACGAAACCCTGCGGGCGGCGCTGGAGGCGCGCCTGGGCGAGCCGGTCCGCTTCACCGAGGACTTCGCCCTGCCGGGCTTCCACATCTTTTCGGGCGAAGCGATCGCGTCGGCGGCCAAGGCGCCGGTGCATTTCGACGGCCAGTACCAGTATCTCCCCTGGGGCCGCCCGCTGGATCTGGTCCCGCCGCTCAGCTTCACCATGCCCGTGGCCCTGCCCGAAATCGGCGGCGGACTGGACGTCTGGAACCTGACGCCCAACGACGTGCGGCGCGCCAACGACCTGGGCATGGACACCGACGTCGACCGGATCAAGGACCGCAAGCACAAGACCTTCCACCCCTACACGCCGGGGGTGGTCGCGCTGCATTCGGGCCTGCTGCTGCACCGCATCGGCGACGTCGGCCCCCTGGGCCCCGGGGACCACAGGATCACCCTGCAAGGCCATGGCGTCCGCCTCGACGGCGCATGGCTGCTGCACTGGTGAGCGGCGTCAGCGGCGTCAGCGGCGCTTGGGCGCGTAAGGCCGCTTTTCGCGCCAGGTCTCGGCGAACTTCTCCAGTTCGGCGTCCGGTGTGTCGGGCAGGGTGATCACCAGCCGGGCGAACAGGTCGCCGCGGTGGCCCTTGGCGTCCGACAGGCCCCGGCCCTTGAGCCGCAGCTTGGCGCCGCTGTTGGAGCCTTTCGGGATCGACAGGGTCACCGGGCCGTCGGGGGTGGGGGCCTCGACCTTGCCGCCCAGCACCGCGTCGGGGACGGTGATCGGCAGGTCCATGACCAGGGCGCCGTTCTCGGGCCGGTAGATCGGGTGGGGCTTGATGGCCAGCTCGATCAGGGCGTCGCCCTGCCCGCCCCGGCCCGGGCTGCCCTGACCCTTCAGCCGCAGCGTCTGGCCTTCCTGGGCGCCGGTCGGGATGGTCACGTCGATGGTGCGGCCGTCGGAGAAGGCCACGCGCTTCTTGCCGCCCTTGATGGCCTCTTCCAGGTCGATGTCGAGCCGGGCGCGCACGTCGGCGCCCTTGGGCGAGAAGCCGCCGCCGAAGCCGCCGCCCGCGCCGGCGC
>NZ_JBAPVS010000299.1:0-3155 GCF_049283275.1 Caulobacter sp.
CGCCGCGGCCGAGGACGATCTGTCCGATCCGCTCGCGGCCCTGCGCCAGCTGGGCGGACGCGAGACCGCCGCCCTGGTCGGCGCGATCCTGGCCGCCCGGGTCCAGAAGGTCCCCGTCTTGCTGGACGGCTACGCCGCCTGCGCCGCCGCCGCCGTGCTGCACGCCCTCGACCCGGCCCTGATCGCCCACTGCCAGGCCGGCCATGTCGGGACCGCCAGGGGCCATGCCCGCCTGCTGGAGGCGCTGGGCAAGCGGCCGCTGATCAATCTGGACATCGCCGAGGAAGAGGGCGTGGGCGGGGTGACCGCCCTGGCCTTGGTGCGCCTGGCCTGCGAGGTCCGCTAGGCCGCGATCGGCGCCAACCTGAACAATGTTTACGTTGACGCTAAGGTCATCTTTCCAAACGCTCGTTCGAACTCTAAGGTGACTTCCGAAGATCAAAGACGGCCCCCAAGAGGGCCGATTTCCGGGAGCCCGCCATGAACCTCGATTTCTCGCCCGAAGACGTCGCGTTCCGCGACGAGGTGCGCGCCTTCATCGCCGAGAACTACCCCGCCGGCCTGCGCGAAAAGCAGGAGGAGGGCGAGGAGATGGCCAAGGAAGACTTCCTGTCCTGGCACCGCGTCCTGGCCAAGAAGGGTTGGGTCGCCCCGGCCTGGCCGGAGACATACGGCGGCCCGGGCTGGACCTCGGTCCAGCGCTACATCTGGTCCGAAGAGACCGCCCGCGCCGACTGCGTGCCGATCCTGCCGTTCGGCATCAACATGGTCGGACCGGTGATCTACACCTTCGGCACGCCCGAGCAGAAGGAGCGGTTCCTGCCGCCGACCCTGTCGGGCGACATCTGGTGGAGCCAGGGCTATTCCGAGCCGGGCGCGGGTTCGGACCTGGCCAGCCTGAAGACCAAGGCCGAGCGCTTCACCGGCGACGACGGCAAGGAATACTACCTGGTCAACGGCCAGAAGACCTGGACCACCCTGGCCCAGCACGGAGACTGGATCTTCTGCCTGGTCCGCACCGACCCGACCGCCAAGATCCAGGAAGGCATCTCGTTCCTGCTGATCGACATGAAGTCGCCGGGCGTGACCGTGCGGCCGATCATCACCCTGGGCGGCGAGCACGAGGTCAACGAGGTCTGGCTGGAGAACGTCAAGGTGCCGGTCGAGAACCGTATCTATGATGAAAACAAGGGCTGGACCTGCGCCAAGTTCCTGCTGGCCCACGAGCGGTCGGGCATCGCCGGCGTGGCGCGCTCCAAGCGCGGCATCGAGCGCATCCGCCAGATCGCCCAGGCCGAGCTGGGCGATGACGGCCAGCCGCTGCTGACCGACCCGGACTTCAAGCGCAAGGTCGCCGACCTGGAGATCGACCTGACGGCCCTGGAATACACCGAACTGCGCACCCTGGCCGGTGAAGCCGCCGGCAAGGGCCCTGGTCCGGAATCCTCGGTCCTGAAGATCAAGGGCACCGAGATCCAGCAGCGGATCACCGAGCTGGTGCTCGAGGCCGCCGGCCACTACGGCGCGCCGTACTTCCGCGGCTTCCCGACCGACGGCGACAACGCCCACCCGATCGGCCCCGACTTCGCCCACCGCGCCGCCCCGACCTATTTCAACGTCCGAAAGACGTCGATCTACGGCGGCTCCAACGAGATCCAGCGCAACATCATCGCCAAGATGGTGTTGGGGCTCTGATTTGATTTCCCCTTCTCCCCTTGCGGGAGAAGGTGTCGCGAAGCGACGGATGAGGGGTTGAAGGCGCGGTCTGCTGCGCGGGACGCCCGCCGATAGACCGGCGCGACCCCTAATCCGACGTCCTTCGGACGCCACCTTCTCCCGCAAGGGGAGAAGGACACAAGAACGCCGATCAAACTCCCCGACGGGGAGCCATAAGAGGAAACGCCTCATGGACTTCAACTTCACCGAAGAGCAGTCGATGGTCCGCGACACGGTCGCGAGCTTCCTGCAGGACAAGTACGACTTCGAGACCCGCCGCAAAATCGTGGCTTCCGAGAGCGGCTGGCGCGCCGACTACTGGAAGGCCTTCGCCGAGGAGCTGGGCATCCTGGGCGCCTCGTTCAGCGAAGAGCTGGGCGGCCTGGGCGGCGGCGCCATCGACAACATGATCATCATGGAGGAGTTCGGCAAAGCGCTGGTCATCGAGCCCTATCTGGGCACCGTGGTGATCGGCGGCGGCTTCATGAAGCACTCGGGCTATGCCGGCGCGGCCTCGGTGATCGAGGGCGTCGTGGCGGGCACGACCACCATCGCCTTCGCCTATGCCGAGCCGCAGGGCCGCTACACCTGGCAGGACCTGAAGACCACGGCCAAGAAGGAAGGCTCCGGCTACGTCCTGAACGGCCACAAGGCCGTCGTGGTCGGCGCGCCGTTCGCCACGCATCTGGTGGTCACCGCCCGCACCGGCGGCGCCCAGCGCGACACCGGCGGCGTCTCTGTGTTCCTGGTCGACAAGAGCCTGCCGGGCATCGTCACCCGCGACTATCCCACGGTCGACGGCGGCCGCGCCTCGGAAGTCTATTTCGAGAACGTCTCGATCCCCGCCGACGCCCTGATCGGCGAGGAGGGCGCTGGCCTGCCGCTGGTCAACAAGGTGCTGGACGAGGCCACGGCCGCCGTCGGCGCGGAAGCCGTGGGCGTGCTGCGCAAGCTGCACGAGGGCACGCTGGACTACGCCAAGCAGCGCAAGCAGTTCGGCACCGCCATTTCCAACTTCCAGGTGCTGCAGCACCGGATGGTCGACATGTTCATCGAGGTCGAGCAGGCCGTGTCGATGACCTACATGGCCACCATCAAGCTGGACGAGAGCGACGACGAGCGCGCCAAGGCCGTATCGGCCGCCAAGGTCCGCATCGGCCGGGCCTGCAAGTTCGTGGGCCAGAACGCCATCCAGATTCACGGCGGCATGGGCATGACCGACGAGCTGGCGATCGGCCACTACTTCAAGCGCGCTTCGATCATCGAAGGCCTGTTCGGCTCGGTCGACCACCACCTGCGGCGCTACGAATCGCTGTCGTTCGGCCCGGTGAGCGGCAAGGCGGCCTGACACCGTCTACGGACAACCGCCGATTGACGTCGAAACCGTCCGCGACATGCCGTCGCGGACGGTTTTTTCTTTGTGGCGCAAGGCTTTGCAC
>NZ_JBAPVS010000300.1:0-25195 GCF_049283275.1 Caulobacter sp.
CACGGCGGCGGGCGTGCCCAACGGCCTGGGCGCCGGCGGCCTGGCCCCGGTGGCCAATCCCAACGCCTTCGACAGCGGCGCCGGCCTCAATCTCTGGAAGGGCGCCAATCTGCCCACCCAGACGACGAACGCCGACGGCTCGATCCTGGTCGACGTCAAGCAGACCGAAAGCCGGGCGATCCTGTCGTGGGAGACGTTCAATGTCGGCCGCAACACCACGCTGAACTTCGATCAGAGCATCAACGGCGCCGCGCAACGGGACTGGATCGTCGTCAACCGCGTGGTCGGCCGGCTGGATCCGTCCACCGGCCTGCGGAGCAGCGCCGACGCGCCCGCCCCCAGCCGCGTCCTCGGCGCGATCAAGGCCCCCGGCACGGTCCTGGTCATCAACCAGAACGGCGTCATCTTCGGCGCCGGCGCCCAGGTGAACACCGGCTCGCTTCTGGCCTCGACCCTGGAGATCGGGCGCGCGACACGGGACGTCAACAGCGTCACTCAGACGCTATCGATCGCCGACCGCAACGACGAGTTCCTGACCTTCGGCCTGTTCGGCGTCGAACGGGTGAGCACCGACTCCCCCCACCCCGCCTTCTCACGGTCGCCCCTGGCCAACCCGCCAACCTCCGATCCGCTGTTGAACGATCTGATACAGGTGGAGGCCGGTGCACAGATCATCAGCGACAAGGGCGGCTATGTCATCCTTGCGGGACCCAAGGTCAGCAATGCGGGCCTGATCAGCAGCAACCAGGGCCAAGTCAGTCTGGTCGCCGGATCGAACCTTTTTCTCGCGGCGTCCAGCGGCGCGCCCGATTCGATAGATCCGAACATCCGCGGCCTGTCGGTCGATCCCCAGGCGCAGGGACCCACCGGCTTCGGCACGACCCAACCTGACGCGGCCTTGGACTACGCCGAGAACAAGGGGATCATTCATTCCGCCGAGGGCTACGCTTCGGTCACCGCGCCATTCGGCGGCGCGGCGATCAATTCCGGCATCATCACCGCCACAACCAGCGTCTCGCGCAACGGCTTCGTGCAGCTTGACGGAAAATCGGTCCAGCTCGCGACAGGCGGCGTGATCGCGATCACGCCCGAGGACCAGGGGTCGATCCCGCGAGATTTCAAGTCCCTGAGCGATTTCAAGACCTCGAAGATCAAGATCGGCGATGAACGCTCCAGTATCGAGATCGCCTCCAACAGCCTGATCTACGCCCCCAGCGCCAATGTCGAGATCGGCGCGGCGCCCGGAGAGACGACGCAGATTTCCACGGAAGCGATCTTCTCGACGAGCGGATCTCGGGTCTTTGTCGACAGTAACGCGGTGATCGACGTCTCCGGCCTCAAGGATGTCCAGATCGCAGCCTCGCGCAACAGCATCAAGATCTCGCCCGTCAAGGGCAATGAACTGGCTGACAGCCCAGGATACCGGGACAGCTTTCTCAACGGTGCGACGCTCTATCTGGACCCACGCCTTTCGGGTGTCCGCTCGGACGGGGCCGCCTGGATTGGCTCCCCCCTGGTCTCGGCCGCCAGCTACGCCGAGCAGGTCGGCGTCACGGCGTCCGAACTGATGACCAAGGGTGGGAATGTCTCGTTGGGCGTCGTCGGCAAGGCTCAAGCCTCGGGCCTGTCCACCGCCCCCGACGTGATCGTCAAGCGCGGCGCCCAGATCGACATCAGCGGCGGTTGGGTGAGCTACCAGGCCGGAATGGTCCGCACGAGCAAGCTGGTCGACATCACCGGCGCCGTCGTCGATGTCGGCGAGGCCGATCCGGACAATGTCTATATCGGCCTCTACAGCGGCTTCATCGAAAGCCAGCCGCGCTTCGGCCTCGTGCGGACCTTCGCCAATCCGCTGCTGACCAGCGCCCGCTACGCCGCCGGCTATAGCGAAGGCCGCGACGCCGGCTCCCTGACCATCAAGTCCTCCCAGCCTCTGCTCGAAGGAACGATCTACGCGGACGCCTTCCCCGGCGAAGCCCAGAAACAGACCGCCCAGATTGGAAACGGCAAGCCGACAGTCTACGGCGACCATCGGGCCCTGCAGGGCGCGGCGTCGCAACTCCCCGTCGGCGGTTTGCTGAAGATCCAGGCGCTGAGTCTCTTGCGCGATGGGACCACATCACAGAGCATCAGCGGCGGCGGCGACATCCGCATCGTGGCGGGCGAAGCCCCCGTCCTTGGCGACGGCCTGAACTTTGGCCAGTCTGTTTCGATCGGCGCTGACGGCCTCCTCATCACGCCCGCGCGCCCCGCCGATTCCGTGCTTCCGCTGGAAGACCACAAGGCGCTGCTGCTCGGCGCCGACACCCTTTCCCACATGGGGCTGGGCCAGTTGTCCCTGAGCACGTCCGGCGCGCTGACGGTCGAGGAGGGCGCCGACCTGGTTCTGAGCCCCGGCGGCATCTTCGAGGCCGTTGCGGGCCGAACCCTTCGCGTCGACGGATCGATCACCGCCGCCTCGGGCCGTCTCAGTCTCGAAACGATCGCCAGCCAGGGCTCCCTTTTCGCGCCCACGGGCCCCGCGGGTCCGGGCGACTACGATCTCATCGTCAACGGAACGCTGTCGACGGCCGGATTGTGGGTGAACGACTTCGGCGCCAAGCCCGGCGCGCTGCAAGGTTCCGCCCATATCGACGGCGGCTCGATCCGACTGAAGAGCGCGCCGCGCATGCTTGTCGGCCCCGACAACGCATCCACCACCAATCCTAGTGCGCCGAGCGAAAACATCGATATCAGCGGCAGCATTCTGCTGAACGGGCCCAACACGCTGATCGATGTGTCGAGCGGGGGTTACGTCGCGCCAGACGGAACCTTGAACCTCACCGCCAAGGGCGGCGATGTCAGCCTGATCAACGAGACCACCTACTTCCAGATCGGCGTCAACGGCACCAACACCCCCGTCAGCGGCGGCGTGACCGGCGTTCGCGGCGGGGGATCCAACGTCGCGATCAATCCGGCCCAAGCCGTGGCCAGGGTGGCGATCGGCGAAGGCGCGATCCGCGGGAACGGCTTCGGCGGCGGCGGCACGTTCAGCCTGACCACGCCCAAGATCGAGCTGGGCGAAGGCGAGGCGCCCGTCGGCACGCGCCTGGCTCTCGATTTCTTCTCCAAGGCCGGGTTCGCCAACTACGAGATCAAGTCGTACGGAACCTCGCTGACGCCGAACACCTTCGACAACGGCTTGGGCGGCTACAACGCCGTGCTCGCCACCCAGACGCTCACGATCGGTGACGGCCAGGTTCTGAATCTCAGTCAGTCACGATACGCCTCGCGCCTCGACGCAGGCCAGGTCGGGGCGCTGCGAGCTCTCGAAAGCGGCGGACGCATCTCGGACATCCTCCAGCCCACGATCCAGCCTGAAGCCTGGGACCAGTTGGCGGTCAACCTCTCGTTCAGCGGCTTGGTCGAGTTGAAGGTGGCTCAGGGCGGACAGGTCCTCGGGGCGGCCGGGTCGTCGATCGGCGCTTCCAGGATCTTGAACCAGGGTCTGATACGCCTGGCCGGCGGCTCGGTGGTGCAAACGGCCGCCCTGCCGGAGTTCTACACGAGAAACGCCGTGGTTTCAGGCCGCAGCCTGTCGGACCTGTTCAGCACGGGCCCGGACGGCGTGATCGATCCGACGGCCATGTCGGTCGCCAAACCCGCCCAAACCAACGCACAGCTGGCCGCGACCGGCATGTTCTATCTGTTGGGCGAGTTGGATGCGGATGTCGGCGTTCAGCTTGATCCGGGCAGCGTCACCGATCTTTCCGGAACCAGCATCCGCAATCCCTACGCCCAGGCCCTGACCCGGGACGGTCGACAGGTGGTGACGGGCCGCGTCGTCGCGGGTGGATCCCTAACGACCGCCGTCGCTCGCCCCGGCAGCGGCAACATGGCCTCGGACGTCTCGCCGTTCACCAACTCCGTCTACTCGGGCGGAGGGGCCTACCCGAGCAGCCTCGAAAATCGCCTCGGACTGGACTTCAAGGCCGCGTCCGGCGCGACCCTCGATCTCTCCGGGGCCAACGACATCTTCGACCAGCCCGGCGACGGCGGCCTCTACGCGCCGGCCGCCCAATGGAGCGCGGGCGGCTCCCTGGTCCTCGGCGCGGGCGGCACGTTCGGCGACGCGACGATCCTGGCCCGCGGCGGCGCGGCTCAAGCCGCCGGCGGCATGCTGGTCATGCCCGATCTCGTCTTGACCGCCGCCCCCTCGACGTCGCCGGTTCGCAACACCCTGGCGGCGAGCCGCATCGAGGCCAGCGGCTTCGACACCCTTGTCGTGCGGGGCTCGTTGAACAGCGCGGATCCGGACGTCTCCCTGAAGCTCGGCTCGGCCTTTTACCTGACCTCCAAGCCCTGGGACGGACGCGTGGATCTCAGCAGCGCGAGCGTCCGCCAGAGCTTGTCGCCCACGCTCGGGGCCGGCGGCGCGCTGAGGATCAGCGCGCCCTATATCTCGCTGGCCGGTGATTTCCAGACATTGAACACCCCGCTAACCGGCGTTGCGGGCAGCGGTCAGATCACCTTCGACGCCCAGGCCATGGACGTCAGCGGCGCCGTGCTCTTCGACCGTTCGGTGGCGAAAACCACCTTCAATGTCGTCAACGACCTGCGCCTTACCGGCGTTACCCCCTACCAGACCCGCTTTGATCTCGGAGGGACCCCGCCGAGCCCCAGCCTGGTCGGCCAACTGGCGGTCAACGGCGACCTGTCGATCGTGGCCAGCCAAGTCTACGCCACCACAGGATCGACCTTCACCGTCAGTTCGGCGGGCGTCAACGGACAGATCGCGATCGGGCGCAGCTCCGCTCAGACCCCGACCGCGCCCTACTCGGCCGGCAGCACCCTCAACATCCAGGCGGCCAATATCGTGCAGGGCGGCGTCCTGCGCGCGCCCCTCGGCACGTTGAACCTGGGGACCCAGGCCGCGCCGAGCCCGTTCGCGCCGGCCACGACCTCGCTCGTCCTGGCGGACGGAAGCGTCACCTCGGTTTCGGCCGAGGGCCTGTCGATCCCGTACGGCGTGACCACGGACCAACGGGAATACTATTTCACCCCGACCACGGCGACACCGCTGACCGGCCCGCCGACGGGCGTGCTGAACATGGCCGGAAACGCCATCACGACCGAAGTCGGCGCCACGATCGACCTCAGCGGCGGCGGCGACGTCTACGCCTACGAATTCATACCTGGGCCAGGTGGATCGCGCGACGTCCTCAGCCAATTCAACCCCGACGCGTTCAGCGGCAACGACGGCTATCAGTATGCTGATCATCGTCAGGTCTACGCCGTCGTGCCGGGCCTCTCGAACGCTCAGCTCGCCGCCTACGATCCGATCTACTCGGCCAACTACGGCGCGCTCCAGGAGCCGTCCGGCGCGGGCCGACGCGTCTATCTGGACGCCGCGCCGGGCCTGGCGGCTGGTTGGTACACCCTGTTGCCCGCTCAATACGCGATGCTGCCCGGCGGCGTTCGCGTGGTCGAGAACACCGACGCGGCGACGGTCGTTCCTGGCTCCTCCTTCCGTCACCGCGATGGAAGCCTGTCGGTGGCGGGTCGGTACGGCGGTCTCGGCGGCGCCGAGGATTCACGGCTGCGGGTGTTCAACATTCAGGATCAATCGGTGATCCGATCCTATTCCAACCTGGCGCTCACCTCGGCCAACACCAGCTTCGCCGACCAGGCCCTGCGGAATGGAACGGCGGCGCCTCGCCTGCCTCTCGACGCCGCACGCCTCACCTTCGCGCCGACCAGCAGCCTGGTCCTGCAAGGCGCGTTCCGCACCGCGCCGGCGAAGGGCGGCCGCGGCGCCCAGGCCGACATCACCGGCGAGCGCATCGCGATCGTCTCGGACGTCGGCGCACCCATCGCGGGCGTCGTTCAGCTCGACGCCGATCAGTTGTCGTCGCTGAACGTCGAAAGCCTGATGATCGGCGGCTTGCGCACCGACCTCGCCGACGGGACCACCAACCTGCGGGTCACCGCGCGAGAAATCCGCGTCAGCAACGACGCGGCCCACCCCCTCGCCGCGCCCGATATCCTGCTGGCGGTCGATCGGTGGACCGCCGCCAGCACCGGCGCCTTGATCGTGGAGAACGGCGCGGCGATCACGGCCCGCGGCGTCACCTCCGACACCCGCACCGGCGACTACGTCATCAACGGCGCGAGCGCCCTAACCCAGAGCGCCCAAGGCGCCGTATTGCGCGTCTCGAACGGCCCTCAGCGGGCGGTCTCGCGAACCAACGTCGTCGCCGCGCAGCCCAAGGCTCTTCTGGACCTGGGCGCCGCGACGCTCTCCGCCGGATCGGTGCTGCTGGAGTCGAACGGCGACTTCGCGATCGACCCCGGCGCCCTCATTGCGGCGGACGATCTCACGCTGAACGCCGCCGAGATCCACTTTACCGACACCTTCAACGGCCAGGGCGGCTTGGTCGTCTCGTCCAGCCTGCTCGCCAGCCTTGGCGCCGCCCGGACTCTCACCCTGCGCACGCCTTCGGTGATCGATTTCAGCGCCGGCGAATACCAATTCGGCGACGCCGTCTTCAACGCCAGCGGCATTGCGGTCGCCGGGGGCGTGGGCGCGGTCTCGGTCAAGGCCGACAGCCTGGTCCTGACCAACAGCCAGGCCCAGGCGGCGGCCTGCACGATCTCGGGGCCGCTGGCCTGTGGCGCGGGTGAAATCGCGCTCCAAGCCAAGACCCTGGCGTTCGGCTCAGGCGATCTGCGCCTCTACGGCGCCGGACAGGGCTTGACCTTGGTCGCGACGACCGGGCTCTTCTATGAGGGCAAAGGATCGCTGGACGCCGGCGCCGCGCCGCTGAGCATCCAGACGCCGCTGATCGCCGATCGCGCGGCCAAGCCGCGCGCTGGCGTCGCGGCGGTCGTGCCCGCGCTGTCGCTCACCACCACTGGCGCCGTGACGATCAGCGGCGCTGGAAGCCCGTCGGCCTTGCCCGAAGGCGTCGCTGGCTCGGCCCTGACCATCGCGGGCGACACGCTCACCGTGACCGGCTCGACCCTGCGCGCGACCTCCGGGTCCTTGAAGCTCGTCGCGAACGGCGCGCTGACCGTCGGCGCGGGCGCCGTGCTGTCGACGCCGGGCTACGCCAAGACCTTCGGAGACGCCGCCGATCCCTACCAGGTGTCCGCTCCGGGCGGGACCCTGACCCTGACCTCGGTCAGCGGTGACGTCGACCTCGCCTCGGGCTCGACCCTGTCGGTCGGCGGCGGCGCGGGCGAGGCCGGCGACCTGGTGTTGAACGCGGCCCGTGGCGCGGTTCGCTTCAATGGGGCGCTGGACTTCACCGCGCCCGGCGGCGGCGGCGGCTTCGCCCTCAACGAGGCGGGCGCCTTCGATCTGTCGACCTTCCAGACGATCGCTGGCGGCTTCACCGGCGACATCGCGGTGCAAACCGGGACGGGCGACCTGACGCTGGCCGCCGGCCAGACGCTGAAGGCCGGCAATCTCACGCTCGTCGCGGACGGCGGTCGCGTGGACATCGGCGGCAAGATCGACGTCTCCGGCGTCAATGGCGGCGCGGTGCGGTTGACGGGCGCCGACGGCGTCACCCTGCGCGGCGGATCGACGATCCTGGCCCGCGCCACGGGTTACGACGTCTCGGCCACCCGCGTGGCCGAAGGCGGTTTGGTCCTGCTCGGGACCTCCGGCGCCGGCGACATCGACGTGCAGTCCGGCGCGATCATCGACGTCGGCGCGGCGCACGACCAAGCACGACTGGTCAGGACCCGCGAAAACGGAGTCACCAATTATCGGCTCGTCGACGCCGACCGCGGCGGCGAGGTGATCCTGCGCGCGCCCGCTCTGGGCCCCGACGGCGCGCAGACCGTCGACGTCCGTTTCGCTGGAACGATCAACGGCGCCGACAGCATCGTGCTGGAAGGCTTCAAGGCGTATGACCTCGGCCAGGTCGCTTCCAGCGGCATGACCGGCGTGACGATCACGAACAACGTCGCCACCCTGGATCTTCGCACGGCCGGCACGAACTTCTTGGCCAGCATCGCCCCCGGGACCGTCCCCTATTTCGTACGCAACTTCGACGTCTCGGCGTCGTACGGCGACCTCGGCGGCCTGGCTGGCCTGGGGAACTTCCACGCCCGTCCCGGGATCGAGCTCGACTACTCCGGCTCCATCGTCCTGGCGTCCAACTGGAACCTGGGCGCGGGGACCGTGAACGTCGCCGGCGCGGTGTCGGCCGGACTGATGGCCGCCCATCCGCAGATCGCCGGCGCCTTCTACGTCAAGGCCGGCTCGGAAGGTCGACTGCTCTCCGACTTCACCGACATGACCTATCGCGTCGATGGTCGCGCGGACGGCGAGGCGCCCGGCCTGACCGTCCGGGCGGGCGGCGACCTGACCCTGAGGGGCAGCATCACCGACGGCTTCTTCACCTTCGGCGACCAGACCGACCCGGCCTTCCTGAGCATCGCGATCGGCGAAGGCAGCCGGGTCTATAACGGCTTCTTGGCGGCCACCTGCACCGGGACCTGCCAGGTCCCCAATTTCACGAACGTCGGACCGGTTCCCACCCAGCGCATCAATTTCGCCCTCCCCGCGACCCTGGTGAACTTCGTGACGCTGGACAACCCCGCGCCTTACCGGGCGGCCGCGAACACGGCGGCGGCGCTCGGCTCGGGAACCGGCGGCGCCGGAGATCCGATCGCCAGCGCCGATCTGTTCCCGCTGATCGACACCGGGACAGGTCCGCGCCCCATGGCCTCGTCTTCGCTGCAGTTGACGGCGGGCGCGGCGCGGGACGCCGGCGGGGCCTTCAGCGCCGACCCGACGCGACTGCAGGCGGGCGTCAACGCCAACCTGATCATGGACGGTCGGGGGTCCTACACCTACGCCGATGGCGCGGCCGGGACGGCGACCTATTCCAACACCCTTCTGCTCAAAACCTCGGATTCCCGGCTCGTGCCCGCCAGTCAATGGCTGGCGGCGCAGCTCGCCGCCAATCCCGGTCTGACGACGGAATCCTACACCGTCATCAGCCTCGGCAGCGCGCCGGCCGCCTTCCGGACCGCTCTGCAAAGCTACATCACCAGCTATTTCGCCGGCCAGCCGGCCAGCAGCTACGTTCTGACGGGCGCTGTCGGGGCTCGCACCCAGATCGCCACCACGCTCGGCATCGCCGCGGGCTTCTGGCAGTTGGTCGCGGCGAACTGGGCGACGCTGAAGAGCGGCTATCCGGCCCAGACCTCGACCAACGCCGCCTCCGTCACCGTGCCGACCGCCGCGCTGCTGCGGACCGGCGCCGGCTCGATCGGCCTGGCCGCCGCGGGCAATGTCGATCTGCGCAACGGCGCGAGCGTGGTCTATCGCAACGCCAGCACGGGCTTGGTGGGAACCGCAGCCAACGGCTACCAGATGGGCGGCGCGGCGGTCTACACCGCCGGCCACCGCGTGGACCCCAAGCCGATCACCGTGGCCGATCCGGACACCGGTGACTTGATCACGCTGGATCCATCGGCCTATTCCGCGCCGATCGCGCGCAAGACCGACTATCTCTATGGCAGCGGGGCGGCGTCCGTTGCCAACCGTGGCGTGGCGGGCGGGCTCCAGGCCGAGGTCGTCTATGCCGACGGCGGCGGCGACATAACGGTGACCGCCGGCGCCGACCTGCTGGGCCGTCGCGACCCCTACGGCGCCATGCGCGCCACGACCAACGCGACGGGCCTGACCTTCGTGGGCGGCGCCACCCAGCCCTGGCGGGTCGGCGCCGTGGGCCCGATCACCGATATCCGCATCAACAACAAGTTGTTCACCGAAGGCCTGGGAGCCTTGGGCGGCGGCGACATCCGCGTCTCGGCCGGCAACGACGTGTCCGACATCTCCCTGGTCGCCGACACCAGCGTGACGACGGCCGACGTCGGCGGACGCACCGGCAAGGCCCTGATGACCTTCGGCGGCGGCGACGTGGCGCTGCGCGCGGGCGGCGACCTGCTGGGCGGCCGGATCGACATCGGCCGCGGCGATGGCGACATCGTGGTGGGCGGCGACATCCTCGCGGCCGGACTGACCCAGCGTACGACGCCGTCCTCGACCCGCGCCAACACGCTGCGCCTGCGCCTGACGGACGCCCAGATCGACGTCAGCGCCCGCGGCGACACCACCCTCCAGGGCGTCGCCGCCCTCGGTGTCGGCGACATCAACCGTATCGGCTTCTACAGCGGCGATAGCGGCGTTTCACTGCTGACGGGCGGCGCGCTGCGGATCGAAAACGCCGCGACCAATCTCAACAACACCGACGACGTCATCACCAATGGCGGCGCCTCCAACACCAGCAGCGCCAGAATTGCGGCGTATCCCGCCTCGTTCACGGCCGTCGCCTTGAACGGCGATCTTTCCATCGCGCCGCCGGACAACAATCCGTTCGCCGCCCTGCTTTACCCCAGCGCTCGCGGAACCCTGACCTTGGCCGCCGGCGGCGACATCAACCGAACGGCCCTGGCCATGCTGGACAATGATCCCGGCCTGACGCCGGGCGCGTTCACCAGCTACATCAACGATGGCCTCACCGTGACTCGCGGCCTGGCGTTCGTCTTCCCCGCCGTCCTGCCGGACACCAGCCTGGCCAACCGGTACAAGCTGCATGCCGAGAGCGTTCCGCATCTGGGCGACACCACGCCCAACCGCATCTATGCCGACGGCGACATCGAAGCCCTGACCCTGTCCAGCGCCAAGGCGACCCGGGTCAGCGCCGGGCGCGACATCGTCGACATGATGTTCTTCGGCCAGAACCTGTCGCCGACCGACATCACCCGCATCACCGCCGGTCGCGACATCACCGCCACCACCACCCTGCGGCAGGGTTTCGTCTCCGACGGCGCGGGCGGCACGATTTCGAACGGTCTGCTGCCCACGCTGAACGGCAACACCTTCGTCCTGGGTGGTCCGGGCCACCTGTTCCTGGAGGCGGGTCGTGATCTGGGTCCCTTCCTCACCTCGGCCGTCGAGCTTTACCTCACGCCCAACGGCTCGGTGCTGACCACCTATGGCGGCGGCGTGATGACGGTGGGATCCGACTGGAATCCCTGGCTGGGCGACCAGGGCGCCAGCATCGTCACGGCGTTCGGAGTCGGCAAGGGCTCCGACTATGCGGCGCTGCGCGAAACCTATCTGAAGCCCGCGGCGAACGGCGGCGGAACCCAACCGCCGTACGCCCAGGCGTTGATCGACTGGATGCGCGCGGATCACGCCGACGCCCTGGGGACCACTTCCGGAAACGTGGAGGTCGACTACGCCCAGGCCTATCAGGCCTTCGCCGCCCTGCCCGACCTGCAGCAACGGATCTTCCTGCTGCAGGTCTATTTCAACGAGCTCACCCAGACCTCGATCCCGGGTCCGTCTTACCTGAAATATTCGCGCGGCTACGCGGCGGTGAACACCCTGTTCCCCGCCAGCCTCGGCTACACCGCCAACGATCTGACCGGGGGCTCCAACGGCGCGAACAGCCGGGTGCGAACCGGCGATCTCGACCTGCGGCTGGCCACCATCCAGACCGCGCGAGGCGGCGACATCAGCATCCTGGGTCCGGGCGGCGACGTGCTGGCCGGTTCGACGGTCGCCACCGCCCAGCAGGCCGCGCGGCGCAACTTCATTGGTGGAGCGCTCTATGGCGCCATCAGCGCGCCTTCCGTGGCCCAAGCCATCACCGAGATCCCCGCCGGCTTCGAAGGCGTCCTCACCCTGCGCGGCGGCAAGATCTCGGCCTTCACCGACGGCGACTTCGTGCTCAACCAGAGCCGGTTGTTCACGGAACAGGGCGGCGACATCGCCATGTGGTCCTCGAACGGCGACCTGAACGCCGGCCAGGGTCCGAAGACCTCGTCGAGCTTTCCGCCGGTTCGCGTGAAGATCGACACCAACGGCTACGCCACGCTCGACCAGGCCAGTTCGGTCACCGGGGCCGGCATCGCCGCCTTCCAGCCGGCGCCGGGCGTCACCGCGCCCAATGTCTATCTGATAGCGCCGCGCGGCACGGTGGACGCCGGCGACGCCGGGGTGCGGGTGGCCGGCAACCTGTTCGTCGCCGCTCTGTCGGTGTCCAACGCCGACAACTTCAGCGTCCAAGGCGCGACCATCGGCGTGCCGAACACCACGGCGGCCCCCACGGTTGGCGCCGACACCGCCGCCGCCTCCAACGCCGCCACCAAGCTGGCGCAGCAGGCGGCGACGGCCCGACCGCGAGACGACCGCTCCATCATCACCGTCGAGGTGCTGGGCTTCGGGGAGGCGCCCTGAGCCTGGCCCAGGCGCGAGCCGCGGCCGTCGTCAGGCGGTCGCGGTTCACGTCTAGGCTGAAGACACGGAAAGGATTTTGGAGGCGAAGGCATGCGACCAGACCGCGCCATCGTCCTGGGCGGCGCAGGATTGGCCCTCGTCGCGGCAGTGATCGGGGGGGGCGCTGCCGCACGCGTCGCCGCCTCCACACAGGTGGCCAAAGCGATCCAGCCCGAAGCCGACCTGGCCGGTTTCGTCACCGCGCTCGAGGCCGACGCGACCTTGCCAGATGACGCGCGAACGTCCGAACCCACGCCCGCGCGCGTGATCTCCGGCCCCATGGAATCGGTGCTCTATGGCGAGGCCGCCGCCGATCCCAGGATCGTCGCCCAGGCCCTGCGGCTGCTCGGCCATCGTCTAGACCTGACCCGCGATCTCGCCCTGGGCGACACGGTCCGCCTGGTCGTCCGGTCCTCGCCCCTCCCCGCGCTGGACTATGTGGAGCTCGACGCGCGGGGCGGCCGCGTTCAGCTCTATCGCCTCGCTCCCGATGCGGACCGTTTCGTCGACGCCGAGGGCGCGGATCTCGGGCGCGGCCTGCTGCGCACCCCGCTCGAACGCCCCCGGATCACCTCGATCTTCGGACCGCGCCGTCACCCGCTGCTGGGCTATACTCGGCTGCACAAGGGCGTCGATTTCGGCGCCCCGGTCGGCACGCCGGTTCTGGCCGCCGCCGACGGCGTGGTGGAGCGCACGGATTGGGCCGGCGACCATGGCAAGCGCCTTCGCCTGCGGCATGCGGACGGCTGGGAAACCGTCTACGCCCACCTCTCCGCCTGGCGGGTGTCGCCTGGCGATCAGGTGCGCCAGGGTCAGGTGATCGCCCTCACCGGCAATTCTGGTCTCTCCACCGGACCTCACCTGCATTTCGAGGTCCTGCACGACGCCCAGACCATCGATCCCGCCGCCGCCCGACCGCCCTCCCCCCAGCTTTCCCCCGTCGAACAAGCCGCCTTCGACGCCCGCAAGCAGGCGATCGCGGCGTTGCTGGCCGGCGCCTGATACGTCCAAGGCCACAAGAAAAGGCCCCGGCGTGAGCCGGGGCCTCCAAGTTGGCAGGGAAGTAGGTTTTAGGCGCCGGCGAGCGACGAGCAGGCGGCGTTGGTGGCGCTGCCGCCGACCGGGCTGATGGTCAGGCCCAGGCCTTGCGGATCCGTCTGATCCAGGAAGGTCTCGCTGATCGCCGAGAACCAGTCGCTCGGGATCGCGGCCAGGCCCACACGCGGCAGGATGCCGGTGCTGGGGTCGGCGACCAGCGGGTCGTTCAGCAGATCCAGGATGCCCGAACCCGAGTTGGTGATCACCGCCACGTCACTGGCGTTGGCGTAGCAGCTGTAGCTGACCCAGTTGACCGTGCCGATGATCGGATAGCCGTCATCGGGATCGGCCAGCGGCGCGGCCTTGGTCGCCGGTTGAGCCCATTTCGTCGGATCGGCGCGGTCGGCCAGGGCCGGCGGCGCCGAGGCCGAGAACGCCAGGGTGGCGTTGTCAGGGGTCGGTTCGAAGTAGACGGCGTTCTTGTTCTCCAGCACGGCGGCTTGCAGGTTGAAGTTGAAGCCGCTGTTGGCCGAGCCCGGCAGGGTATAGTCGTTGCCGACATAGCCGACGCGCGCCTGGGTGAGCGTGGCGTTGGCCGCGGGATTCTCGGAGAAGGCGAGGTACTTGGCCACGCCGTCGCTGCCATCGGCCACGACGTAGAAGCCCGGCGTTCCCAGGACGGTGCGATTGCCCAGCGCCTTGTTGTAGACGAAGTCGGCGACACCGTTGTTATCGGCGTCGATAAGAGCAATCTTGCCCGCCGCGGTCAGGGCCGAAAGCAGCGTGGAGCCGCCATCGTTGTAGCGGTTGGTGGTGGCCAGCGGACCGCAGATCGACGCCAGGTGGCGGGTGAACAGGCCGCTGGTGCCCGAGCTGTCACGACGGCCGGCCAGGGTGATCGGCGCGGTGAAAGCGGCGGGGTCGGTCGGGTCGCCGCTGACGCCCAGGGCGGACAGGATCGGATCGTTCCAGTCGGTGATCTCGCCGTTGAAGATCTTGCAGTAGGCTTCGCGGCTCAGTTCCAGCTTGCCGCTGGCCGTGCCGAACTGGAGCGAGTAGCTGGTCACGGCGCCGGTGGCGTCGGCCGTCTTCTTGTAGACCGGGTCGAAGGCGATGGCGACGGGGGCCACGGCGACCGGGAACTGCACGACCTTGCCGTAGATCTGGTCGATGCCGCCGGTGGGGACCGTGGCGCTGCCGAACGAGCCGCCGTTGTTGTAGGCGTTGACGTTGGCGGCGGTCAGCGCGTTTTCCGACAGGGCGTAGCTGACACGCGGGAACAGGTTCACCGTCGTGTCGTCGGCGCTGGTCGCGGCGTTGTCGAAGGTGTCGCCCAGCGAGGAGGGGTTGTGCGTGCCGATGGAGGTCAGGCCCGTGCCCGAACCGGTCGAGATGTAGCCGACGGTGTCGCTGGTCAGGGGGCTGCCGCAGACCGACGAAACGACGACTTCCAGCACCGGCGTGGTGCCCGAGGCGAAGGTCTGCTCGTCGGTGCCGTAGCAGTCGCCGAGTTGGCGCCAGTAGGGGGCGATCAGCGAGGAGCCGCCGCCATAGATTTCGCCGGCGCTGGCGCTGGCGGCCAGGGCCGCGCTGGCGGCGAGAATGCTCACGCCCAGGAGGGCGCGGAGTTTCAGCTTAGACATGGGATGATCCTTTTGTCCGTGGTGTGATTGAAACCAGGCTCAAGTCATCGACGCCGGAGCGGGGTTGCTCCGTCGTCTTCGTTTTCCGAACGCAGTGTGTTAGCGCCTTCCTCGACTGACGAGGGAGGTTGAAGCTCGCGACCCTTGAAGATTCCAGCCCCCAAAACTCGCGACAGTTGAATAATGTTCAGAGCATACCTGAGGGTCAACAATCGTTAGTTGAATGTTTCATCACAGTAATGATGTCAATAAAGCGACAACAAAGTAACAAAATCTGAATTCGAAACGCAAAATGCCATCCACTACAAATGTGGATATATAGATTAGGTTGAAATTTGAATTTTTATTAGCTATAACCTCTAGTTACAGCGTAATGACCCCAGCACTGACCGCTCGCGCTACCGCGGCTGTCTTGTTGGGCGCGTCAAGCTTCTCGCCCACGCGCGCTAGATGGAACTGGACGCCGCGCCGGCTGAGCGTGAGCGCCTCCGCGGTCTCCTGCTCGGTGCGCCCCAGGGCGGCCAGACGAAGGACCTGGATCTCGCGACGGCTTAGCCCCAGAACGCGGACGTCGGGCGTTTCGCGCGCCACGCCGTGCAACCGCGCCGCGCCCAGCAGCAACGCCGCCAAGCGCGGATCGTCGCCGCCGGCCTCGGACGTCGCGGCCAGAAAGGGCTCGGGACCGAAGAGGTTCACGAAGGCCGGCCCAGCCGCATAGTCCTGAACCGGCGCGATGACGCCCGAGCGCACGCCCCAGGCTTCGAAGGCCCTCACCACCGGACGCGCGGCGACGTCGCTCGCGACCTGGGCGAGGGTCCATCCAAATGGCGTGAACGCCGTCGCCGCACGGTCGACCAGCGGATCGAGATCCAGATAGCCGCGGCGGCGATAGGCCCCTTCGTCGAAGCCATGGGTCGCGGCCAGCAGCCTGGGCTCAGAACGCGATGGCGACTCCCCTCCGGCGGCAGGCAGGCGATGCCCGACATGCATGTAGATCGCGCCAGCGAAGCCGTGGCGGCGCGCCAAACTGGCCAGACCGTCGCGCAGATCATCGGACTCGCCGGCGCGCTCGGCCTGCGCGACCTGGGCGGTTCTCGCCAAACTCAACGGACGGGCCTCCGCACGGCGCGGATCTGAATGGAGCGAAGATGCCTGCGCTGGGTCATGAGGCTTCCTCCTTCAACGCCCCGTTCAGCGTCATGAGGAAGACAGTCGGCGCCGGCGCTTCGCGACACCGTTTCGCGTGAACTTTTAATGGCGCCGCGAAAGTACGCTCCCGCATAGGGCGAGCCCGGGAATCCGATGTTGACGCAAAAATTTCATCGTCGCGCGTGTCGCGCCCCGACAGCCTCGCTTGTCTGAGGTCGAGGGATATCGGGCGCTCGCATCCGGTCATCCCGCCATTTCCGTCTCGCCCGCCTCGGCGCGCGCAGACGCGATCGAGTTCAGCGACGTCGGGCGAGTTCAATGCACGAAGAGTACGACGGCCCGAACATCGCACAGTCCGCCGACGCCCTGCCCGAAGGCGCGGCGTCATCGCAAAGCCGGGCCGCGGATCGACGCCACGCGGCGCTCTCCTTGGTCGAGAAGGCGGAAAACGCGGTGCTGAGCGCCCTGCCCCGTCGGATCGACGAACAGCAGCTGGCCGCACAGTTCGGCGTCACCCCGGCTCATCTGCGCCAGGCCTTCCGCATGATCCGCAGCGGATCGGTCTACTCCGCCCTGGTCGATCTGCGCCTGCGCGCGGCCCATGACGCCCTGGTCAAGGACCCCACCCTGACGGCCTCGGTGGCCGCCGGCTATTGCGGTTTTGGCCATCTTGGAAACTTCCGGCGCGCCTTTCGGGTGCGCTTTGGACACAATCCGGAAGACGACCGCTCGCCCCCCGGCGCGGCCAACATGTAGTCCCACAGCGCTTGGGGCGGCGTCGCAGCGCCTTGTGGCCGCGATGAACCCGGCGCGGCGGCTTGCGTTCGACCAGATCACTCCGCCGCTCCTGGCGAGCGCCTGGGCGTCTAGGGTGAAGGCAATGACTTCGTCCAGACTTTCGATCTGGCGATCGTCGGCCGACAGGAGGACCCGTCCTCGGCCGAAGGCCTCACCGAAATCCGGACGTTCGCGAGACTGCGCCTCCAGGCGACCTTCCAGGCGATGGCGCCTCGGTCGCGGGCGCCGGTTCGAGGCCGATCGACAGGCGGAGCGGCAGCAACATGTCGCGGGGCGGCGCCTTGGCCAGACGCTGGCCGAGCAACAAGGCTCGCAGGTCGGCGTTGGGCTCGGGGTGCGCGAAGGGCGTGAAATCGACCTTGTTGATCACGCCCTGGCCATCGATCCAGACCCGGATCGGCAGCTGCGCGCGGCTGTCGGCCATCGGATGGGGAAGTTGATCGAGATAGTTCCGCAGCCGCACGGCCGCCGGATCCGACCCGCCAAGCTGATCGATGATCGTCTGGTTGACGAGGCCGGCATAGGCGACCCAGGAGGCCGGGGCCGCCTGCGGCGACAGCGCCGTCGCCGCGGGGGACGCCGAGGGCAAGACGCCGACGATCGCGGCGAGAGCGGCCAGAAGTCTGCGCACGACCACGTCCTTCAAATCGGTTTGCGAGAGAGACGGCGGACCGCTGGCTGTTCACCGGCGGCCCGCCCGTTCGTTCGATCAGCGGGGGGCGGCCGGCAGGGTCTCGCGGTTGAAGCTGATCGTGCTCATCGTGGCGTCCAGGCCCTTGACCACGTCCGGGGTCAGGTCGTTGCTCAGGTTGCCGCCCAGGACGCCGGCCCGGTCGACCAGCAGGCCGCAGCTCTTGGCCTTGTAGGCCTGGGCGATCACCGGCTGGGCGGCGGTGGAGATTTGGTCGAGGGCCTTTTCACGGGTGGCCTCGATCTCGCGCGAGCGCTGCTGGGCCTTGGTCTGCATGGCCTGGACGCGCGGCGCCAGGGCCTGCTCCTTGGCCTGGCGCTGGGCCGGGGTCAGCTTGGCCTGTTCGGCCTGATAGGCCTTCAGATCGACGTCCAGCGCCTTGCGGTCGGTCTCGACCTCGGCCTGGGCTTCCTGGGTCAGTTGCTGCAGCCGGGTCGAGGCGGCGACACCGACCTTGGCGTTGGCGAAGATCGCCTCGCGCGACAGCAGGCAGACGCCAGGGACCAGATTGCCGCCCAGCGGCTGGGCGGGCGCCTGGGCCAGGGCCGGAGCCGCGACGCCGGCGGCTAGAACAAACGCGAGAACACGAAGGGGAAGCAACGCCATGACCTAATCTTTCTTGGTGAAGCGAGGAGCGGATTTGCTGGCGTTTTTGCCAGGGTCCGATGACGGTTTGGCGACCGTGGCCGCACGGGTCGCGCGGCCAGCCCGATCCAGCAGGGCGCAAAAGCGGTCCAGCGAGGCCAGATGGAAGTGAGCCAGGGCCAGCCAGCCCTTGCGACGCCACTCGACCACGACGTCGTCGGCCATCTGCGAGAACCGCTCCGCGGCGATGATCTGGAAGCCATCCAGCCCCGACTTGCGCCCATCCGGCAGGGTCGCGTGGGCGCGCCGATCGATCAGCAGCCCCCGCGCGTTCAGCGTCGCGCTGGCTTGGCGGACTCTCTCACCGCCGCCACGCTCTATTCAAACTAGGTTTCTTGGCCGTTAGCCGGCGTCGGGCGCGACGCGTCAGGCGATGCGCGGGCGCACCGCGGCAAGATGCCGCGTCCCGTAGCGCGCCGACATCGCGGCCAGCGCGGCGAAGCCGACGGCCGCCTCGCACCATGGGCAATGGAGCGTCGGCCCGCGCCCGCAAATCTCGCCCAGCATCCAGACCGACACCATGTGCAGCCAGGCAAACTGGGCGCTGACCCCGGCGCCGATCAGGGCGAAGATCGCGAGACGCGACCAGAATTTAGGCGTGAACGTCACGACGGCGCGACTCCTGTCGAAGGCATCAGCTCACCATCGGAGATTTTCCCGACCTCGCCTTGATGGAAATCAAAGCCGGTCCGCGTCAGGTGCGCAATTTGAGCTCGGGCAGTCCTAGCGACCCGGGGAATCATGACAACGCCATCGGACCTAATCGGCCAGGGGCCGCAGACCGCAAACTCGCACTTGAGCCCTCCAGGGGGATCCAAGGGTTTGCTTGTGTTCTCCGTGATCGCCGTCTGCGCCGCGGTGATGGCGGCTGGACTGACGCAGGATCCGATCTTCCGGCTTCACGCCTGGATCGTCGCCCTGGCCGCGGTGCTCAGCGCCTTCGTGCTGACGGGCAAGCTGTCGGGGGGAACCCTGGTGGACGAGCCCGACCGCTACGCCGACGGCGTGATCAAGGCCGGCGTGATCGCCACCATGTTCTGGGCGGCCGTGGGCCTGCTGGTCGGGGTGGTGATCGCCTGCCAGCTGTCCTGGCCCCGGATCTTCTATTTCCCTGAAGCCGGATGGCTGAACTTCGGCCGGCTGCGGCCCGTCCATACCTCCGGGGTGATCTTCGCGTTCGGCGGCAACGCCCTGATCGCCACCTCGTTCTGGGTCGTGCAGCGCACCTGCAAGGCCCGGCTGGCCGGCGGCATCGCCCCCTGGTTCGTGTTCTGGGGCTATCAGCTGTTCATCGTCCTGGCCGCCACCGGCTATCTGGCCGGCGCCACCCAGGGCCGCGAATACGCCGAACCCGAATGGTACGTCGACATCTGGCTGACCCTGGTCTGGGTGACCTATCTGCTGGTGTTCCTGGGCACGATCTGGAAGCGCAAGGAGCCGCATATCTATGTGGCCAACTGGTTCTACCTGGCCTTCATCGTCACCATCGCCCTGCTGCACCTGGTCAACAACGCCGGCGTCCCGGTCGGTCCGCTGAACCACAAGTCCTACGGCGTCTTCTCGGGCGTCCAGGACGCCCTGGTCCAGTGGTGGTACGGCCACAACGCCGTCGGCTTCTTCCTGACCGCCGGCTTCCTGGGCATGATGTACTACTTCGTGCCCAAGCGCGTGGAGCGGCCGGTCTACAGCTATCGGCTGTCGATCGTGCACTTCTGGTCGCTGATCTTCATCTACATCTGGGCGGGCCCCCACCACCTGCACTACACGGCCCTGCCGCAGTGGGCCCAGACCCTGGGCATGACCTTCTCGATCATGCTGTGGATGCCGTCCTGGGGCGGGATGATCAACGGCCTGATGACCCTGTCGGGCGCCTGGGACAAGCTGCGCACCGACCCGGTCGTGCGGATGATGGTGGTCGCCATCGCCTTCTACGGCATGAGCACCTTCGAAGGCCCGGTGATGTCGATCCGCGCGGTCAACGCGCTGAGCCACTACACCGACTGGACCATCGGCCACGTGCACTCCGGCGCGCTGGGCTGGGTCGGCTTCATCAGCTTCGGGGCCGTCTATTGCCTGGTGCCGTGGCTCTGGAAGAAGCCGGCCATCTATTCCAACAAGTTGATCGAGTGGCACTTCTGGCTCGCGACCGTCGGCATCCTTCTCTACATCGCCGCGATGTGGGTGTCGGGGATCATGGAAGGTCTGATGTGGCGTGAGTACACGCCCCAGGGCTTCCTGGCCTGGAGCTTCATCGAGACGGTCTCGGCCAAGCACATCGAGAACGTCATCCGGATGGTCGGCGGCCTGATGTACCTCGCCGGCGCTCTGATCATGATCTTCAATCTGTGGCGCACGGTCAGCCAATCGACCTCCGCCGAGCCCGCGGTCTCGGCCGCGCCCGCTCCCGCGATCGCCTAAGGATCCCGCGATGTCCCTTTGGAAACACCACGCCAAGTTCGAGCGTCACTCGCTGTGGCTGATCATCGGCATCCTGATCGTCGTCTCGATCGGCGGCCTGGTCGAGATCGCCCCCCTGTTCTGGTTGCAAGGCACGATCGAGAAGGTCGACGGCATGCGGCGCTACACGCCGCTCGAGCTGGAAGGCCGCGACATCTACGTCCGCGAGGGCTGCTATCTCTGCCACTCGCAGATGATCCGTCCCCTGCGCGACGAGGTCGAACGCTACGGCCACTACAGCCTGGCCGCCGAGAGCATGTACGACCACCCCTTCCAATGGGGCTCCAAGCGTACGGGGCCCGACCTGGCGCGGGTGGGCGGAAAATACTCCGACGCCTGGCATCGCGACCACCTGAAGGACCCGCGCTCGGTGGTCCCGGAATCGGTGATGCCGCCCTACCAATTCCTGTCGAACGCCGAGCTCGACTACCGCGACCTGGTCGACAAGATGAAGGCCCAGAAGACGGTCGGCGTGCCCTACACCGACGCCGACCTGGCCAACGCCAAGGCCGATCTGGAGGCCCAGGCCGACCCGTTCTCGACCGATGCGGTCGCCCTGCGCACGCGCTACGGACCCAAGGTGGTCAATCGCGACTTCGACGGCGATCCGGAGAAGATCACCGAGATGGACGCCCTGGTGGCCTATCTGCAGATGCTCGGCACCCTGGTCGACTTCAACTCCTACAAGGCCCAAGCGCCCGAGAACCAGAGGTAGCGGCATGACCTACGAAACCGTCGCCCGCATCGCTCAACAAGGCGGCCTGATCTATTTCGGGCTGATCTTCCTGGTCGGCGTGGGCTTCGCCCTCCGGCCGTCGAAGGCCGCCGAATACAAACGCGCAGCGCGCTTGCCGCTGGAAGACGAGGAGCTGCGCTGATGGCGTCCGAACGCGAAACCGACGAAGTCACCGGCACCGAGACCACCGGCCACGAGTGGGACGGCATCCGCGAACTGGACACCCCCCTGCCGCGCTGGTGGCTGTGGGTCTGGTACGGCTGCATCGCCTTTGCGATCGGCTACTGGATCCTGATGCCCGCCTGGCCGGGCGTGCATGGCTACACCAAGGGGCTGCTGAAGCACTCCGACCGGGTGGATGTCGCCAGCGACCTTCACGCGCTGGACGTCCAGCGCGGCGCGGGCGCGCAGATGATCCGCAAGGTCAGCCTGGAGCAGATCGAACAGGACCCCAAGCTGCAGGCCTACGCCCAGCAGGTCGGCCAGTCGGTGTTCGGCGACAACTGCGCCACCTGCCACGGCGTGGGCGGCACGGGCGGCAAGGGCTATCCGAACCTGCGCGACGACGTCTGGCTGTGGGGCGGCTCGCTGGAGGACATCCAGCACACGATCACCGTCGGCATCCGGTCCGGACACCAGGACGCCCGCTTGTCGCAAATGCCGGCCTACGGACGCGACGAGATGCTGGCGCCCGCCGCCATCGACGACCTGACCGAATATGTGGTCAAGCTGTCGGGCCGGCCGGCCGACGCGGCGGCCGTGGCGCGGGCCGCGCCGGTGTTCGCCGAGCAATGCGTCGCCTGTCATGGCGTCGAAGGCCGCGGCAACCCGGCGCTGGGGGCGCCCAACCTCACCGACGGCGATTGGCTGTACGGGCCCGACCGCGTCGCGATCCGCGGCCAGATCTACGCCGGCAACGGCGGTGTGATGCCCACCTGGCAAGGACGGCTGAGCCCCGAGACCATCAAGGCCCTGGCGGTCTACATCCACGCGAACGCGGGCGGTCAATAGGGGCCATGCCCACGCTCATCGACAACACGCCCCCCAAATCCTTCACCTCGACGGCGGTCTCGGCCGCCGCTCGGGCCAAGGCCAAGGGCGACGCCAAGGGCGGTCTCTACAAGCCCCGCGAGCCGATCTATCCGAAGCTGGTCCACGGGCGCTGGCGAACGGTGAAATGGGCGATGCTGATCGCCACCCTGGCGGTCTATTACATCACGCCGTGGATCCGATGGGCGCGCCCTGGCGAGCTACCCCAACAGGCGGTCTTGGTGGATTTCACCGGCCGCCGTTTCTACTTTTTCGACATCCAGCTGTGGCCGCAGGAAGTCTACATCTTCACCGGCCTGATGGTTATGGGCGCCCTGGCCCTGTTCCTGGTCAGCGCGCTGTTTGGCCGCCTGTGGTGCGGATACACCTGCCCCCAGACCGTCTGGACCGACCTCTACATCGTGGTCGAGCGTGCGTTCGAGGGCGATCGCAACGCCCGCATGCGGCTGGACGCCCAACCGCTGTCGTTCAACAAGGTCTGGCGCAAGACCGGCAAGCACCTGACCTGGCTGGGCATCGCCTTCGGCACCGGCGGCGCCTGGATCTTCTATTTCCACGACGCCCCGACGCTGATCCGAACCTTCTGGATCGGTCAGGGCGCGATGACGGCCTACGTCTCCTGCGCCCTGCTGACGGCCACCACCTACATCTTCGCCGGATGGATGCGCGAACAGGTCTGCACCTACATGTGCCCCTGGCCGCGGATCCAGAGCGCCATGCTGGACGAGCACTCGCTGCAGGTGGCCTATCTGCGCGACCGCGGCGAACCCCGAGGCGCGCACAAGAAGGGTCAATCCTGGGAGGGCCGAGGCGATTGCATCGACTGCAACCAGTGCGTGGTCGTGTGCCCGATGGGCATCGACATCCGCGACGGCAGCCAGTTGGAATGCATCAATTGCGGCCTCTGCGTCGACGCCTGCGACGACATCCTGGGTCGGCTTGGGCGGCCGACCGGGCTGATCGCCTATGACTCCGTCGACGCCGTCGCCGCGCGCGCCAACGGTCAGAAGGCGGTCTACAAGCTGGTTCGCCCGCGCACCGTCTTCTATGCGTTCGCCCTGGCCCTGGTTTCGGCCCTGACCCTTTGGGCCCTGATCGGCCGGCCCGAGGCCGAGCTTCATGTCATCGGCGACCGCAACCCCGTCTTCGTCCGCATGCACGATGGCGCGGTGCGCAACGGCTACACCCTGAAGATCGCCAATCGGACCTTCGCCAACCGAACCTTCGAGATCGCCTTCTCGGGGATCGAAGGGGTCCGCCTCAGCCAGCCCGGCCGGGCGGCGGGATCCAGCATCGGCGTCGTCGTGCCCGCCGATCAGGTGGTGGCCGTGCGGGTGTTCGTCACCGCGCCGCCGAACGATCTGCGCCCGGCCAGCCTGCCAGGACGCTTCGTCGTCCGCTCGGGCGACATCGAGACCCAAGCCAAGACCGTCTTCCTCTCCGGAGCCGTGAACCAGTGATGGCCGCCCCCTTCCCCGCCCAACCGGCCTCCCCGTCCGTCAAGGGACAGATCACCGGCAAGCACGTCCTGATCGGCGTGGTGCTGTTCTTCACCCTGGTCGTCGGGGTGGACGCGTTCTTCATGGTGAAAGCCTACAGCACCTTCTCCGGCCAGGTCGCCTCCAACCCCTACGAGGCGGGGCTGGCCTTCAACCGCACCCTGGCCCTGCGCGAGCGGGAAGCGGCGCTGGGCTGGACCGCCGAGGCGGCTGTCCCCAGGCCGGGCGTGGTGGCCTTGCGGATGAAGGACAAGACCGGCCAGCCGCTGTCCGCCCTGTCGCTGACCGGGACGCTGGAGCGGCCCGCCACCGAGATCGGGCGCCAGGTTCTGGCCTTCCGGCCCACCGGCGACGGCTGGTACGAGGCCAGCGCCAAGCTGGACGGCGCGTGGGATCTGCGGGCCACGGCGCGAAACGCCCAGGATCAGTTCGAGATCGAAACCCGGTTGGTGGCTCGATGAGCCAGAGCCTGGCCATACCGCGCGACCTGGAGGCGTTCGTCCACCGTGACGCGGCGGGCAAGGGCCGCCTGGAGCTGCTGGTCAGCGGCGCCCGATGCGCCGCCTGCATCGGCAAGATCGAAAAGGCCGTGGCCGCCGTGCCCGGCGTCGAGGGCGCGCGCCTGAACCTGACCACGGGCAAGCTGGCGGTTGATCTGGGCGCCAGCTCGACCGACCCCGACCGGGTGGTGGAAGCGGTCGAGGGGATGGGCTATCGCGCCTGCCTGTTCGACCCGACCGAGGCCGCCGCCGCCCAGGACCGCGAAGGACGCGAGTTGGCCGTCGCCCTGGGCGTGGCCGGCTTCGGGGCCGGCAATGTGATGATGTTCACCGTGCCGGCCTGGGCGGGGCTGTTCGGCCAGGAGCTGAACGCCTCGACCCTAACGGTGATGTACTGGATGGCCGCCATCGTCGCGACCCCGTGCGCCCTGTTCGCGGGCCGCCCGTTCTTCCGATCGGCCTGGGCGTCGCTGCGGCGCGGCAAGGCCAATATGGACGTGCCGATCTCTATCGGGGTGATCCTGACCCTGATCGTCAGCTTCTCCGAGACCATCCTGGGCGGACGGCACGCCTATTTCGACGCGGCGGTCACCCTGCTGTTCCTGCTGCTGATCGGCCGCTACCTGGACCATCGCCTGCGCGCCAACGCCCGGTCGGCGGCCCGCGACCTGCTGGCCCTGCAGTCGCCCGTGGCCATCCG
>NZ_JBAPVS010000301.1:0-3935 GCF_049283275.1 Caulobacter sp.
TCGACGCGCTGCGGACGCGTGGCGATGGCCGGCCCGGCGGTGGAGACGGGCGGCGGCGCCGACTCCGGGCGGACCAAGGCCTGATCGCGCTTGCCGAACATGCCCTATTTTTTCCCGAACAGGCCGGAGAAGACCGACGTCTTCTGCGGCGCCGGCGGCTCGCGTCGGCTGATCAGGCGCGCCAGATGGTCGATGCCCTCGGCGGCCTTCGACTTGGGCGCGACCTCGGCGACCATCTGGCCGTTGTTGGCGGCCTGGCCGAAGGGCTTGGGATCGAAGGGCAGCACCAGGGACGGCGTCAGGCCCAGGGCCTCGCCGAAGTCCTTGACCGGGATCTCGGGACGACCGGGCACGCCGACCTGGTTGAGCACCAGGCGCGGCGGGATGTCGTTGGGCCGGGCCTCGCGGACCAGGTCGACGATGTTCTTGGCGTTGCGCAGGGAGGCCAGATCCGGCGTGGCCACCACGACCAGGTCGTCGCTGGCCATCAGCACCTGGCGGATCCAGGCGTTCCAGGCGTGCGGCAGGTCCAGCACCACGAACGGCGCCGCGCCGCGGATCTTCTGGGTGACCTCCTCGAAGGCGTCGGCCGCGATTTCATAGTCCTGGTCCAGGGAGCCGGGGGCGGCGAACAGCGACAGGCGGTCGCCGCACCGAACCATCATCCGGTCCATCAGCACCGGGTCCAGGCGGTCGGGCTGGCTCAGCGCGTCGAACACGCCCTGCAGCGGGTCCTGGTTGAAGTTCAGGCCCGCCGTGCCGAACGGCAGGTCCAGATCGACCATCACCGTGGCGGCCTGAAGACGCTCGGCCATCGACCAGGCGAAGTTGTGGGCCAGGGTCGAGGACCCGACGCCGCCCTTGGCGCCGACGAAGGCCACCTGGCGGCCGACGAACGGCGCGGCGGGGTCGGCATAGAGGCTGGAAACCGCGCGGACGATCTGCAGCGGGCTCTGGGGCTGGGTGATGTACTCGCTGACCCCGCGCCGCATCAGGTCGCGATAGAGGGCGATGTCGTTGGTCTGGCCGATGATCACGACCTTGGTGCCCGGGTCGCAGACCTGGGCCAGGCCGTCCAACAGGGCCAGCATGCGCGGGGCGGCGTCCAGGCTCTCGACCAGCACCAGCGAGGGGGTCGACTGGTTATGATAGTAGTCCACCGCGGCTTCCAGCCCGCCGGGCCGGACGGTGGTCGAGGCGCGGACCATGCGGCGGTCGGCCGAGGCGGCCTCGACCAGGGCCGCGGTCTCGGGGCGCGCGCAGAAGGCGTGGATGGTGATGCGCGGCACGACCGCCTCGCCCATCTCGGCGTCGGCGGTGGCCATGACTTCCTGCATCAGGGCCTGGGCGGCGCCGATCGGATAGCTCGACGCGGGCGCAGGCGCGGGCGCCACGGCGGGGGCCGGCGGAGGCAGGTCCACGAACGGCGCGAAAACGCCTTCGCCTGGGCGGGCGGGCGGGAAATCCGCGAACGGATCGACGTCCGAGCTCTCCGCCGGCGCGGCGAAATCGTCGTCGACCCCGGAACCCAGATCGAAGGGATCGTGATCGTCACGCGGGGTCATCAGTTGACCACCTTCGAAACGATGCCGTTGGACTGGTCGTCCTTGGCCGAGGCCGTGACCTGGCCCTTGCGGTACTTGTCGAGCACGGTCGCGCGCCGTCCGGAATCGATCGGACTCTCCGCGCGCGCGCTCAACAGATCCTCGGGATTGGCCACCTGGGCGGCCATGTTGGCGGTCACCGCGCAGCCGAAGTTCTGGTAGGCGGTGTTGTCGCGGGTGGCGGTGATGTTCTCCCAGCCGCCGCATTGCGGGACCTGGGCGGTGTAGCGCAGGAAGCCGACCTTCAGCGGCGCGCCCGGCGCGCTCCCGGCGTCATAGCTCGTCACCTGGACCTTGGCGGGCGGCGCGCCCATGGCGATCAGGCGCTGGCGAGCGGCCACGGCCATGCGGCCGCCCGTTCCGCCAGCAGGGGCGCTGACCACGATCTCGCGCGCCTCGGCGGCCAGCCAGCGGCGCAGCAACCCGTCCAGAGCCTGGGTCTGAGCGGCCGACAGCCCCTCGGGGTGAAGGGCCAGCAAGATCTCGTCCGGATGGGCGTCGATGTGGACGCGGTCCGTCCATTGCGCGGTCTCGGTGCGCGTGGCGAGCGCTGTTTCAGGCCCGGCGGGCGGCGAGGCGCAGGCGGCCAGCAGCGCCAGCGCCAGGCCGGCGGCGACCTGTTTCGAAACCGATCGGAGCGAAAAAGGATGGGGGCGCGTCATGTCGGCGTTCTCACTCGATCACGTAGCCGACGGGGCCCTGATAGGCGCGCTCGCTGTTGGCGCCGAGCGGCGCCTTGACCACCTTGTTCAGCCTGCCCATCAGGACCGTGCCCATGTCGTTGGCCATCTGCAGGCCGTCGGCCGGGGTCTGCAGGTTCTGCGCCTTGGTCGGGTCGACGATATAGGGGGTGATGATCACCACCAGCTCGGTCTCGCCGTTCAGATAGTCGCGCGAGCGGAACAGCGAGCCGAGGATCGGCAGGCTGGTCATGCCTGGCAGGGAGTCGATGTTCTGCTTGGTCTGCTGCTGCAGCAGGCCCGCGATCATCAGCGAGCCCCCGGACGGCAGTTCGACCGTGGTCTCGGCCCGCCGCACCGTCAGGCCGGGCACGCTCAGGCTGGGACCGCCGCCGGAACCGACCAGGGTGAAGGCGCCCAGGCTGGACAGTTCCGACACCTCGGTCGACAGCTTCAGCGAGATGCGGCCGCCCGACATGACGACCGGGGTGTAGCCCAGGCCCACGCCGTACGGCTTGAACTCCAGCGCGATGCGGCCCGCCAGGTCCTGGGAGACCGGAACCGGGAACTCGCCGCCGACCAGGAACTTGCCGGCCTCGCCCGACACCACGGTCAGGTTGGGCTCGGCCAGGGTCTTGATCAGGCCCACGCGCTCGAAGGCCTGCAGGCAGCCGTTCACGGTGTTGCCGGTGATGGTCTTGTAGGCCGTGGTCGCCACGCTGCTCAGCACGCTCGACAAGCCGCTGGTCGACCCGCTGGCGCTGGCGTTGGCCTGATGCAGGGCGGCCGTCTGGTTCGCCACGACCGTCACTGGATTTCCGTCGATGTCGTACACGGTCCTGGGCACCGGCGGCAGGGCGCCGGACCAGTCCGCCGAGGCGCTTGTGCTGTTCGACGCGCTGGTCGTCGAGGAGCTGCTGTTGCCTGTCGAAGTGTTGGTGTTCGTCACATTGGTCGTGCGGGCGCCGTCGCGCCCGTAGCAGGCGCTGCCGCCGCCCACCAGAGCGCCGTTGACGCCGAAGGTGTTGGAGCGCCCCAGGCTGTAGGACTTCAGTCCGTCGTTGAACAACAGGCTGGTCGAGACCCCCAGCTGCTTGATGACGCTGCGCTGGACCTCGACGATGCGAACCTTGAGCATCACCTGGTCCTTGCCGGCGATGGTCAGCATGTTCAGCACGTTGTCGGGCTTGTCGACGAAACGGGCGGCGATCTGAGAGGCCATGCCCGCCTCGCCGGTGTTGGCCACCGATCCGGTCAGGATCACGCTGTCGCGGATCGACTGCACCTGGATGCTGGCGTTGGGCAGCACGCGGCGCAGGGTGTCCTCCAGGGCGGTGGAGTCCTGCTCGACCTGGATCGCCAGGCTGAGGATCTTTCGACCCGAAGCGTCGAAGAACACCGCGTCGGTCGCGCCCAGGGCCATGCCCAGCACATAGATGCGACGCGGGCCGCGCAGCACCGCGTCGGCCACGGCCGGATTGGTCACCAGCATGTCGCGCACGTCGACGGGCAGCTCGATGATCGCCGACTTGCCGCGCGACAGGGCCAGGGTCTGGGCGCCCGAGGCGGTCAGGTCGATGCGCAGCACCCGGTCGGCGGGCGGCGCCATGGTCGGCGTGTCGAGCGCGCGGGACGCGACGCGCGCCGGCGT
>NZ_JBAPVS010000302.1:0-2241 GCF_049283275.1 Caulobacter sp.
ATCTTGTACAGCGGCGGCTGGGCCAGGTAGACGTGACCGAAGTCGACGAGCGGGCGCATGTACCGGAACAGCAGCGTGAGCAGCAGGGTCCGGATGTGCTGGCCGTCCACGTCGGCGTCGGCCATCAGAATGATCTTGTGATACCGCAGTTTGCTGAGGTCGAAGTCCTCGCCGACACCGGTGCCGAAGGCGCTGATCAGCGCCTGCACTTCCTGGTTGCCGAGGGCCTTGTCGATCCGCGCCTTCTCGACGTTGAGGATCTTGCCTCGGATCGGCAGGATCGCCTGGATCCGCGGGTCGCGGCCGGACTTGGCCGAGCCACCGGCCGAGTCACCCTCCACGATGAAGATCTCGCACTCCTCGGCGTGGGTGGACTGGCAGTCCGAGAGCTTGCCGGGCAGTCCACCGCCCCCGAGCAGGCCCTTGCGCCGGGTCGCCTCCCGCGC
Organism: Caulobacter sp.; assembly: GCF_049283275.1. Taxonomy (GTDB): domain Bacteria; phylum Pseudomonadota; class Alphaproteobacteria; order Caulobacterales; family Caulobacteraceae; genus Caulobacter. The sequence continues at coordinate 447 of NZ_JBAPVS010000302.1, forward strand.
CTTGCGGGCCGCCATCCGGGCCGCCGAGGCCTGGATCGACTTGCGCACCACCTCGCGGGCCTCGCTCGGGTGGCTGTCCAGCCAGTCGGTGAGCGTGCTCCGGACCACTCGCTGGACGAAGGTCTTGGCCTCGGTGTTGCCGAGCTTGGTCTTGGTCTGGCCCTCGAACTGCGGCTCAGCAAGCTTGATCGAGAGCACCGCGGTCAGGCCCTCACGGATGTCGTCCCCGGTGAGGTTCTCGTCCTTCTCCGTGAGAAAGGCCTTGGACCGCGCGTATTCGTTGATCAACGTTGTCATCGCGGCCCGGAAACCCTCTTCGTGGGTACCGCCCTCGTGGGTGTTGATCGTGTTGGCGTAGGTGTGGACGCTCTCCGAGTACGCCGTCGTCCACTGCATCGCCAGCTCGAGGGAGAGCTTGCGGTCGGTGTCCTCGGCCTCGAGATAGATGACGTCGGGGTGCACCATCTCGGTCTTCTTGGCCGAGTTCAGGTGCTTGACGTAGTCGACCAGGCCGTCGTCGTAGCGGAAGGTGACCGAGGAGGCCGTGCCGTCCTCGTCCGCGTGGTCCGCCCGCTCGTCGATAAGCGTGATCGCCAGTCCCTTGTTCAGGAACGCGACCTGCTGGAACCGCGAGCGCAGGGTCTCGTAGTCGAACACGATTGTCTCGAAGACGTCCGGGCTCGGCCAGAACGTGATCGTGGTTCCGGTGGTGTCGGCCGGCTCACCCTGCGCCAGCGGTGCCTGCGGAACACCTATCGCGTAGGACTGGCGCCAGACGTGGCCCTCGGTGCGCACCTCGACGTCAAGCGTGCTGGAGAGCGCGTTCACCACGGAGACGCCGACGCCGTGCAGACCACCGGACACCGAGTAGCCGCCGCCGCCGAACTTGCCACCCGCGTGCAACACGGTCAGCACGACCTCGACGGCCGGCTTGCCCTCCGACTCGACGATGCCGACCGGGATCCCGCGGCCGTCGTCGATCACCCGGATGCCGCCGTCGGCGAGCATCGTGACCTCGATGTTCTTGCAGTAGCCGGCCAGCGCTTCGTCGACCGAGTTGTCGACCACCTCGTAGACCAGGTGGTGCAGTCCGCGCTCACCGGTGGAGCCGATGTACATGCCGGGACGCTTGCGGACCGCTTCAAGACCTTCCAGCACGGTGATGGCGCTGGCGTCGTAGTGCGCGCCGTTGGCTTGCGGGGAGGGGTCGAGCGGCATGTCGGTGGGGATCGTCTGTTCGGCCACGAGGTGTGGGGCTCCTGAAGGTCGAGGTCGATGACTGCCGCCGTCGACCGGGGGGACGGGCCCAGGGGAGCAGCCCGTGTGAAGGGTCCCCCGGCGCCGCCGAACCCTTACATCATATCTGCTATCGAGACAGATTCCGTCCCGGGCGGGGCGTTCACGGCGGGAGATCTGGCGTTCTGCGGCCGGAGAAGCCGTATCTGCCGCGCGAACCCGCCCTGGGATGACTCCCCGTACGACTCCTGTGCGATTTGCGAGCGAGAGCGGCGTTGACGCCGCGTTGACACCGCCCTTCCGACCCAGGGCTATCCGTACGTGTCTCGCGGCCCCTGCGACCCGGGCGCCACCCGCGGCCCGTGCTTCCAGGACGGGGCGGACGGGCCGCGAACGACAATCCGCTGGACCGTTCCCTCGCCCACCTCATCCGCCAGCTTGCGCAGAAGGGTCGGGGTGAGCAAGCGCACCTGCGCGGCCCAGGTCGAGGAGTCGGCGGCGACCGTGAGAACGCCGTCGGCGAACTGCAACGGCGTGCAGTGGGCGGCGATGTCGGCTC
>NZ_JBAPVS010000303.1:0-11865 GCF_049283275.1 Caulobacter sp.
CCTCCGGCCCTCCGGGCCACCTCCCCCAAAGGGGGAGGATCTGATCGCGCTGGATGCTCCCCCTCAGGGGGAGCTGTCGCGGAGCGACTGAGGGGGTTTTCACCCTAGATAGAAGCCCCGAGGATCCAGCCCTCTTGCGTCTCAGCATCGGCCACAACGTCCGCCGGCGCGGTCTTGCTGGGCCCGAACAGGGCGGCCAGCTTGCCGGCCTCGTCCAGCTTGGCGAAGTGCTCGGCCAGGGCGCGCACCTGGGCGGCGTCCTTGACCTCGCCGGGGGCGGGGACGGCCTTGACCAGCGAGGGATAGACCTCGGCGATCACCACCTGCACGCCCTCGAGGTCGGCCTCGGTCAGGGCCTTGAAGCCGGTCTCGAAGGGCCAGACCCTGGCGGCGTCGCCGCGAGCGTCCCTCAGGCGGCGCGCGGCCGGAATGCCGACGATCGCCTGGCCGCCGACCGAGCCGTTGTAATAGAGCTTCCAGATCGAGGCCGCGCCCTTCGCCGCCAGGTCCGCATGCCGGAACTCAGGCAGGTCGTCAGGCCCGTGCTCGCGGGTTTTCTTCGGCTGCAGGGTCGTCAGCGTGTCCTTGGGCGGCACGCCCCAGAACGGGAACGGCCCGCCGGTCAGCCGGCGGTTCAGCTCCGAGCCGACGCCGAAGCGGTTGTTGGTGTTGTCGGCCTTGTCCTTGACCATCTTGGCCAACTGGTCCCAGACCGCGCGCCAGGGTTGGTCGCCCTTCAGCGCCAGGGCTTGGGAAAAGCCGCGCGGGAAGCCCAGCGGGAAGTCGAAACCGACCAGGGCCCGCTCGCCCCGCTTCTTCAGGTCGTCCAGGATCGCCGTCAGCTTGGCTTCGGCCTCCTGGCGGGTGGGCGGGTTGAAGCTTTCGAAGGTCAGCCGGAACCGCACGTCGCGCTTCATCACGCCGATCCACACGGAGTCCGCCCCCGTCGTCGGCTTGGCCGCCGCGCTCCAGTCGACGATCACATAGGCGCTGAAGAGGCGCGACACGGCGGACGCTCCGTTTGGCTTGAATGAAGCGCGCTTCTACTCCGGCCAGGAGCAGGGGACCAGACGCTATGGGCTTCTAAACGCCTGAGCGCAGGCGTGTGGCGGCAGAAAGTGGCCGCCGGCTTCGGCGTCCGCCACACTCGGAGTGTCTGAAGCTAGAGCCTAGGCTCTAGGCCGCGTTCCGTTCCGCGGTCTCTTCGGCGACCAGGGTCGGCGCTGGCTGATGGCTGAACCAGCACGCGGGGGGCTCGCAGGTCGGACCCAGGGCCGCGCGGACGATGGCCGGCGGACGGCGCTCCTCCGGGGTCATGAACAGGCCGTTCGCCTTGACGCCCAGGCCGGCGATCTTGTGGGCGCCCAGCATGGTCAGCGGCACGGCCAGGATCAGACCGGCCAGGATCGGCAGGGTGGCGGTCAGCAGATCGGGCGTGAACCAGAAGGCCACGGCCAGGGCCAGGCCGGTGATGCTGATCCAGCCCATGGCCGCGAAGGCCTCCTTGCCGGTGACCTTGTCGGCGTCGCGTCGCTGGGTGGCCCAGCCGCCCACGCGGCCGGCCAGAATCTCGATCAGGGCGCGGGTCTGGGTGAACATCAGCATCGGGGCGACCAGGGCCGAGAGCAGCATCTCGACGCCCAGGCCGGCCAGGATCCGGCGGCGGCCGCCGAAGCCCTTGATCTCGTTAGGACGCGAGAAGACCAGGATCGAACCCAGGATCTTGGGGCCGAACAGCAGCACGAAGGTGATGATCATCGCCCAGGCCGTGGCCTGGATTTCGCGCCAGTCGATCAGGGCGTGCGCCGCGGCCTGCAGGTCGGCCATGGTGAAGGCGGCCTTCTTCAGCTCGGGCATCAGCAGGCGCGAAATGACCCCGGCCGACAGGGCCACGAACCAGAGCGGCGAGAGCACGTAGCTGAGCACGCCGATCACCAGGTGCAGGCGGCTCATCCAGTGCAGGCCGGGCAGGCCGACCAGCGGGATGTGCTGCACATTGCCTCGGCACCAGCGGCGATCGCGGGTGGCGAAGTCCAGCAGGTTGGAGGGGCTCTCTTCATACGAACCGCCCAGATATGGGGCCAGATGCACGCCCCAGCCGCCGCGGCGCAGCAGGGCGCTTTCCAGGGCGTCGTGGCTCATCACCTCGCCGCCGAACGGCTTGGGGCCGTCCAGGCTGGGCAGGCCGCAGGTCTCGGCGAACGCGCGGGTGCGCACGATGGCGTTGTGGCCCCAGAAGCTGCTTTCCGAACCCGACCACCAGGCCAGGCCCGTCCACGCAACCCTACCGTAGAGACGCGTGGCGAACTGCAGGGTGCGGGCGAAGATCGTCTGGCCGTTGATGATCATCGGCATGGTCTGGATCAGGCCCACGCGCGGATGGCGCTCCATGGCGTCGGCCAGGCGGACCATGGCCTCGCCGGTCATAAGGCTGTCGGCGTCCAGCACCAGCATGTGCTCGTAGTCGCCGCCCCAACGGGCCACCCAGTCGGCGATGTTGCCGGCCTTGCGGCCCGTGTTCTGGGTGCGCTTGCGATAGAAGACGTGGCTGTTGGCCTCGCGGCGGAAGCGGGCGAAGCAGGCCTGTTCGGCCAGGGCCACGCCGGCGTCGCGGGTGTCGCTGAGGATGAAGATGTCGAAGGCGCGGCTGTTGCCGGTCTCGGCCAGCGAGGCGTCCATGGCGCGCAGGCGGGCGAACACCTCGGCGGCGTCCTCGTTGTGCACCGGCATCAGGATGGCCGTGCGGGCCTTGGGCTTGGGCATGGGCGAGGACGCGCTGTCGTCGATGCCGAGCGGATCCTTGGGCTTGCCCAGCAGGACGACGAAACCGACCACGGCGGTGCAGAACCACAGGGCCAAGGCCAGGAACAGCGGGGCCAGCAGGGTCAGGCAGACGGCTTCCAGGCGCGTCACGCCGCCCAGGGCGATGGTGGCGTAGGTGGCCTTCCAGCCTGCGAAGGCCATGATCGCGGTGGCGATGAACACGCCCCAACGGCGCAGGGCCAGGTTCTCCTTCGCCGTGGCGACCGGCTTGGCCTCGCCTTGCCAGAAGGCGAGCGGCTGGACCGGCATGGCCAGGGGCGCGTCGACGGGGATCTCGACCCGATCGCTCGTCGAGACTGCCGTGTCGTAGGCGACGCTCCGCGAGGAGGTCAGATCGAAGAAGGCGCCGCGTTCGCTCATCAGGTCCATCGTCTCGGGCGGCTCGGGTCGTCCGAGGCCGGGCCTCTCCGCAGAGCTTTCGAGAGGCGCAAGAGTCGCGGGGCGCGCCAGGGTCGCTAGGGAAGGATATCCGCTAGGATCGGCGCGCTCTGCTGGGCGGTCTGGCGTTTCTCGACAACCGGCGTGGAGAGGCACCGGCTCCCTTAGAGTAAAACCTCGATCACAAATTCGCTACCACATTCGTGATCGATTTCGCACCTGCGGCAAAAAACCCTGTATGTGTGACGGGTTCGGATCAAGCTCTTGAATCAACAATTTCGATAAGACCATGAAAATAAACGTATTATCGGTGATTATCCTGGTTGTGGCGCTCGCTGCCTGCGGTCCGGGCAAGCCGGCGAAGACGGCCTCCCAGGCCCCTGCGGCGACGTCCGCGGCGCTTGCGACGGGTCCAGAGTACGATTCGACGGGCGTGATCGCGGTCCTCGACGGCCAACAGGTAACGCTCGATCACGAGGGCGCGAGCGCGGCCAAGCTGGCTCCCGGCCGCACCGCGTTCCAGGCCTATGGCGACATCCTGGCCGAGGCGCCGATCACCCCCGGCGCGCGCGTGGCGTTCAAGTTCCGCAAGGTGGGCGAGGCCTGGGAGCTGACCGAGCTGAGGGCACGCTAACCGTCGCCATGGAACGTGATGTCGGGCGCGGCCGTTTATGAGGCCTAACCCAAGGACATACCAAATGGCTGACAATATAGCGCCGCAAGACGGCTCGCGCCCCGGCGTGCTGGGCGACTTCTCCCAGGCTCAAGACCTTGGCCAGCCCGGCCATCCCGAGGACCGCGTCTCCGAGACCGACGTCAAGGAGGCCTTCCAGACCGAGAACACCCCGTCCAGCCGCAAGGTCGAGCCGCTGGCGGAAGGCGAAAAGCCCGACCAGTTGGCCGAGCACCTGGAAATCGCCGAAGACCGCCAGGAAGCGCTGATCGACGAGAGCCTGGAAGAGAGCTTCCCGGCGTCGGACCCGCCCAGCGCCAAGCACATCACCTGAGATCCGGATGATCCGGCCGGTCGCTGGATTTCCACCCTGAAACTTAGAGGCGGGGCCGCAAGCAAGCGGCCCCGCTTTCGTCGCAGCATCACCGATTGCGGTCGCGCGGTGTCGATCCGATGAACCTTGGCCACGACTGACGTTCAGTCCCGGCTCAGTCGGCGACGCGCATAACCATTACGGCTGGACGAGGTCGCCAATGCGGCGACCCGCCGGTACGGAGACAAAGCCATGAAGAAGTTCCTGACCGCTGCGGTCGCGTTGTCCATCGTGGCTTCGGCCGGCGTCGCCGCCGCTCAGCCCGGCCCGCAGCGTCCCGACCAGCATCACCAGCAAGGTCGCAACGACCAGGGCCGTCACGACAACGATCGCCATGACCAGCGCGGCGACAACAACAACTACGAGCGCCACGCCAGCAAGCGCTACAAGGCCCCGGGGCGCTATCAGCCGCCGCGCGGCTACCAGGCCCGCCAATGGCATCGCGGCGACAAGCTGCCGGCCAACTATCGCGGGCGGGCCTATCAGGTCGACTATCGCCACTATGGTCTGAACGCCCCGCCGCGCGGCTACCAGTACGTCCGCGTCAACAACGACGTGGTCCTGACGTCTGTCGCCAGCGGCGTCATCAGCTCGGTGATCTTCCAGCTGTTCCAATAGGTCCAACGTGAAACGCCGCCCGGTCTCTCGACCGGGCGGCGTCCCGTATGCGAAAGCGCGGCGCCCTAGTGGTCGGCAGGCGGCGTCGACGGCGCGTCGCCCTGTTGCTGACGTCGGGCCTTCATCTTCGACATGGCGGTCGTCAGCTCTTCGAGGGTGACCTTGCCGTCGCTGTCGGCGTCGACCCGGGCGAAGCGTTCTTCCTTGCGGCCCGCGGCGACCCACTCGGCCTTGTCGACGACGCCGTCGGCGTTCTTGTCCCAGGTCTTATGGATCTTTCCAGGCGACGGCATCTGAGCCAGGGCCGAGCCGGCCGAGAGGGCGGCGAGCGTGGTCAGGGCGAGGGCGGCGATCTTGCTGCGCATATGGTGTCCTTCGAGGTGCGTCCCTTGGGCGACCATCTGCGCGGCATGTTGCGGCGATATTTCGGCGCGCGGCGACATTGGCGCGTCCGGCGCCCACGGGGGCGCCCCCTAGTGCTTCCCGCGGTCGCGGCCGAAGTTCGGTTCGGCGCTCTCCTGCCCCGCCGCCACGATCCCCCGCCGGATGGCCCGGGTGCGCGTGAAGTGGGCGTGCAGGGTGTCGGCGTCGCCCCAGCGGATGGCGCGGCTCATGGCCTGCAGGTCCTCGGTGAAGCGGCCCAGCATCTCCAGCACCGCGTCCTTGTTGGCCACGAAGATGTCGCGCCACATGGTCGGGTCGCTGGCGGCGATGCGGGTGAAGTCGCGGAAACCCGAGGCCGAGAACTTGATCACCTCGCTCTCGGTGACGTTCTCCAGGTCCGCGGCGCTGCCCACGATCGTATAGGCGATCAGGTGCGGCAGGTGGCTGACGACGGCCAGCACCAGGTCGTGATGCTTGTCGTCCATCAGCTCGACCTGGGCCCCGAAGGTCCGCCAGAACGCCGACAGCTTGGCGACGGCGGCGGCGTAGGCCTCGTCGTCCTTCTCTTCCGGGGTCAGGATGGTCCAGCGGTTCTCGAACAGCTCGGCGAAGCCGGCGTCGGGGCCCGACTGCTCGGTGCCGGCGATCGGGTGGCCGGGGATGACGAACACCTTGGACAGGTCCAGCGCCTTGAACGCCTCGACCACATTGGCCTTGGTCGAGCCGACGTCGGTCAGGGTGGCGCCGGCCTTCATGTGCGGAGCCAGGGCGGCCGCCACTTCCGGCGTCGACAGCACCGGCGTGGCGATCACCACCAGGTCGGCGTCCTTCACCGCTTCGGCGATGTCGCCGGTCACGTGCTCGGCCAGGCCCAGTTCGCTCACGCGGGCGCGGTGGGCCTCGCTGGCGTCGGCCACGGTGACCTGGCCGACCACGCCGTGTTCGCGAGCCGCGCGGATGATCGAGCCGCCGATCAGGCCGCAGCCGATCACGGTCATCTTCGGATAGAGGATCCCAGGGTGGCTCATCGGGCCAAAAACTCGCGCAGGAGCTCGACCACGGCGCGGTTGTGCTCTTCCAGGCCCACGGTCACGCGGATGGCGTTGGGCAGATTGTAGTTGGCCACCGCGCGGACCAGATAGCCCTTTGACGCCAGGAACGCCTCGGCCTCCAGAGCGGTCTTGCCTGGGGTCGGGGGGAAGTTGACCAGCACGAAATTGGCTGCCGACGGCGTGACCTCCAGGCCCAGGCCGCCGATCTGCTGGGTCAGCCAGGCGCGCCACTGCTCGACCAGGGCGATCGAGCGCTGCTGGAACTCGGTGTCGGCCAGGGCGGCGATGGCCGCGTCCTGGGCCGGGATCGAGGTGTTGAACGGCGGGCGGATGCGCTCCAGCGGGTCGATGATCCCCGCCGGCCCATAGCCCCAGCCCACGCGCAGGGCGGCCAGGCCGTGCAGCTTGGAGAAGGTGCGGGTGACGATGACGTTCTCGGCCGTGCGGGCCAGGTCCAGCCCGTCCTCGAAGCGCGGGTCGGTGCAGAACTCGGCATAGGCGCCGTCCAGCACCAGCACCACCGACGGGGGCAGGGCGGCGTGCAGGGCGCGGATCTCTTCGCCCGTCAGCCAGGTGCCGGTCGGATTGGCGGGGTTGGCGATGAACACCAGGCGGGTGCGCTCGTCGACGCACTTGACGATCTCGTCGACATCGACGCGCTGGCCCGGCTCCTTGGCGAAGCGGACCTCGCCCTGGCAGGCGCGGGCGCCGATGGCGTAGGCGGCGAAGCCGTGCTCGCCCTGGATGATGTTGTCGCCGGGCTCCAGATAGACCTGGTTCAGCAGGGCGAAAATCTCGTCGGAGCCGTCGCCCAGGGTGATGCGCTCGACCTCCAAGTGATAGCGAGCGGCGATGGCGGCGCGCAGGGCCGAGCCCTTGCCGTCGGGATAGATGTGCATCCGATCGACCGCGTCGCGATAGGCGGCCTTGGCCTTGTCGCTGCTGCCCAGGACATTCTCGTTGCTCGACAGCTTCACCGGATGGGCGACGCCCTCGATCTTCGACTTGCCGCCCACATAGGCGGCGATGTCGAGGATGCCCGGTTTGGGCGTGGGGCGCGGCGCGGCGAAGCGGTCGGTGGTCGGAGCGGTCATCGAGCAAACTCGGGGAACGAAGAGGCGGTCTTCTTACACGTCGTCGGACCGCGACGTCTAACTTTTGGCCCGAAATCCTCGTCCTTCGACAAGCTCAGGATGAGGATTTCCATTGAAGCGGCCTGTCAGTAGCCCTCATCCTGAGCTTGTCGAAGGACGAGGGGGCGCTGCGGGCGAAGCCGTGGCGCGACGGCTAAACGTCGAACGGGGTGGGCGCAGCCCCAATGACGCCCGTAAGCGAACCGGGCGCGCGGGCCAGGCGCTCGTCGCCGGCCTGATAGAAGCCCAGCAGCGAAAACAGCTTCAGCCCGCCGGCCTCGGCGACCAGCTCGGCCGCAACGCCATCGGTGGACAGGGCCTCGATAATGGCGGCCGCGCTCTTGGAGCTGTCGGTGACCCAGAAGGTCTGGTCGCCGCCGGTCGGCTCGACCTCGACCTCGGCCACGGCGAAGGCGACCTGAGGACCCCAGCTTTCCAGGCAGGGCAGGGCGGCGAAGATCTTCAGCTTCGGCTCGGCCAGCAGGCGGCCCCACCAGGCGCTGTCCGGGGCCAGGGCCAGGACGCCAACGCCCCACGGGGTCTTGGCGGCGGCCAGGGCGTCCTTGTCGGTGGCGGCCACGGTCATGGGCGGGGCCACGCCGAACCGCAGGCGAGCCAACTCGACGGCGCGGGCGGGGTTGGGGCCGCCCCAGACGGTCAGGTGATAGGGGCCCTGGCGCGTCAGGCTGTCGGACATCAGCTCGCGCCAGATCCGGATAACCAGGGCGTCGCTGGCGGCGGTGCGGGGGGCGGCCAGCAGCTTGCGGACGATCAGGGCCTCGCGACCGGGGCGCAGGCCAAAGCCGGTGTCGCCGGCCGCCTGCTTGGCCGCCGCCACGGCGCGGGCCAGGCCCGCCCGCTCGTCCAGCAGGGCCAGGAGCTCACCATCGATGGCGTCGATACGCCATCGGACCTCGTCCAGCGAAGGCGTCGCGCCGCCTGCGTCGCTACCCATGATTTGTCCCCGAAATTGGAGGCCGGACCATAGACTTTGCCGCCGGAGGCGCAATAGGGCAGGTCGTCGGCAAGAACTTTCCCTATTTGGACGATCTCGCAGCACGCCGAGACGCCAGACGGGCCGCCTCTTGCCCTGATCGCGGCCAGCTTGATATCGTGATGTGTCGTGTTGCGACACGTTTCGATTGCAATCCGTGTCGCAACGCGATACGTTTTGACGTCGAGGATGGGCGACGCGAATGGCGATCCAGAGCTTCAGGGACGAGCGGGCGAAGGCGATCTTTGACGGGATCAATCCCGGGAAGGGTTTTCCTTCCGATCTGCTGCGTCCGGCGAAGCGAAAGCTGGAGATGCTGCAAGCGGCGACCTTGCTGGACGATCTGCGCGTTCCTCCGGGCAACCGGCTGGAGGCGCTTTCGGGCGATCGGGCAGGACAGCATTCGATCCGCGTGAACGATCAGTTTCGACTGGTTTTCAGGTGGACGGATGCCGGACCAGCCGACGTGGAGTTTATAGACTACCACTGATGCTCTTGCCGGAGCGTTGGTGCGGATAGAAGCCGAGGGAAGGAGGAGCGAATGCAAGCCCGCATCGCTAGCTCCGCAGATCCGCTCGCCCCGGTCCATCCGGGCGAGATTCTGCTGGAGGAATTCATCAGGCCGTTCGGCCTTTCGCCGGGAAAGACGGCGACGCGTCTGCACATCGCGCGGCCGCGTATCGAGAAGCTGGTGCGCGGCCAGACGCCGGTGACGGTCGATACGGCCCTGCGCCTGGAAAAGCTGTTCGGGGCCACCGCACAGTTCTGGCTCAATCTCCAGACCCGCTACGATCTGGAGACGGCCAAGCGAGCTCTCGCCGACGACATCGCGTCGATCGAGCCGATCGAAGCTGCGGCGGCGTAAACCAGACGGGCTAGTACACCCGCGGCGCGGGCCCCGTGTCGAACGGACCCAGGCGCGTGCGGCCTTTCTCGAACTTCAGGCTGGCCGACAGGGTCGGGTCGCGGCCCAACGCCTGGGCGATGGCCGCGGCGGCGGCTTCCGGGCTCTTCAGCGCCTGGCCGGGCGTGGGGACCTCGCGGACCGTGACGTCGAGCGCGCCTTGCAGGCGGCCGTCGTCATCCACCATCAACGCTCCGGACTTGGCTTCCAGCAGCGCCTCGCCGGCGTTCAGCCTGCCCTGCTGCACGGTCAGCGCGCCCCCGGCGTCCGACCAGTCGGCGACCGCGTCGGCCCAGCTGGTTCCGTGCAGGGCGCTGACCTTGCTGATCTTGGAATCCCAGATCAGGTCGGCGGTCCGGTCCGCGGCGATGCGGCCCATCAGGCCGGTGAAGCGAGCCTTGGCGCCCTTGGCCTCGAAGAAGATCGCGCCCTGGTCGTCGGGGCCGGGGCGGACGTGCAACTGCAGGCCCGCCGTCGACAGCAGCGGGAAGGGCGCGGCGTCGGCGGCCGGGGTGAAGACGAGGTTGGCCCCCTCGACCGAGATCCGCGGCGGGTACTGGTCGAAACCCGCGAAACTGGCGCGCAGCGCTTGGCCGGTGATGGCCACGTCGCCGTTGATCGGGCGGGTCATGATCACGCCTTGGGGTGCGACGACCACCCAGTGGCCGATGGTGTAGGCGTTGGCCTCGCCGTTCAGTTCGGGCGCCCGCAGGGCCCAGCCGGACGGCTCGGCGACGCGGGCGTTGATCAGGGTCACGTCCAGCCGGAACGGGTAGCCGCTGAAGGTCCGGGTCTCCCACGACAGGTCGTAGCCTCGCGACTTCAGCGACAGGGCGGCGGCGTCCATCCGCTGTTCGGCCTGGTTGCGAAGCCACAGCCAGCCGATGCTCCATCCGATGGCGACGATGGCCAGGATGATGAAAGGCGCCAGCAGACCGCGACGCCGGGGCTTGCGAGACTGGGCGGCGGCGTTATGGGTCATGGAATGAGCGGCTCCGGTCGGGAACAGTGATGAGCGTTGTGAGCAGCGAAGACCGCTGGGTGTTCGGATATGGATCGCTGATGTGGCGGCCCGGGTTCCCGTTCATAGAGCGAAGAACGGCGCTGCTCCATGGGCGACGCCGGGCCTTCTGCATCTATTCGGTGCATCACCGGGGCACCTATGAGCGGCCCGGGCTGGTGCTGGGCCTGGCGCCGGGCGGCGCGGTGCGCGGCGTCGCCTATCGCGTGGCCGGGGCGGAGTGGGCCGAGGTCTACGCTTACCTGCGCGAACGCGAGCAGCCGACCGAGACCTATTTCGAGGCCTGGTCGGACCTGAAGATCGACGGCGCCCCTAGTGAGAACGGGGGCAAGGTGAGGTCCCTCGTCTTCCTCTCCGACATGAAGCACGGCCAATGGGCGGGCGCGCTGACCCTGGACCAGCAGGCCGAACTGATCGCCGGGGCGACGGGGCTGTCGGGCCGCAATATCGACTATCTGCGCGACCTGGTGATGCACCTGCGCGAGGACGGGGTGCGCGACCACGCCATGGAGTCGCTGCTGAAGATGGTCGAGGCGCGGGAAGCCGAGGCGGCTTAGGGCCGTTCCCTCCGACGGTCAGCTCTCCGCCGTCCGCAACGACTCCAACCGCCGATACGCTTCGCCCACCCGGCGTTCGCAGATCGCCCGCAGGTCGTCGCCGGCCTCCCGCCGTTTGGCCGCGCCGTCGGGGACGAAGTCCCGGTCGGGGGCCTTGGCGTCGCGAACCCCGGCCGCGCGCATCGTCGCGGCTTCGCCGTCCGAGGGCGTGAAGCCGAAATGCGGCAGGACCTTCGTCAGCAGCGCCTCGGGCAGCTCCCGATAGTTCACCAGCCGCCCGCCGCCCGCCGGGTAGTGGCTTGCGGCCGCTTCGCACAGCGCGGCCAGCACCTGGGCGCAGTAGTCGGCGTCCGGCGCCGTGGGCGTGTCGAGGCCCAGCCGCGCCGACGGAACCAGCCCGGGGACCATCTGCACGCCCCGCCGGCGCAGGTGAGAGACCAGCACCTCGACCGGGTCGCGATAGACGAAAATCCAGGGGGTGTCCGGAAAGGCGCGGCGGAACAGCGGCAGGTCGCGCACGTGCCAGCAGTCCAGCTTGAGGAACAGGCGTGTTTCGCCGGCGCGGGCCTGGCCCAGGGCCGCGACCATGGCCCGCAGCCTCTCGACCTTGGCCGCGTCATCGACCTCCAGCCGCAGCACCGCGTCGAGGGGCGGCGCCTCCGAGATCACGACATTGGCCGGCGAGGCGGCCAGCATCTGGGCCGCCAGGGTCGAGCCGCAGCGCGACATGTGGAAGATCAGGCCGTCCGGCGCGCGGGGCGGTCGATCGTCCGGGGCGGGCAGGGGCGTGCGCAGCCGGGCCAGGCGGTTGAGGGGACGATAGCCGGCCAGCATCACATCGTCGGCGTAGAAGGGCTCGGTCAGCCGCCGCCGGCCGAACCATCGCCAGGTCAGGGCGGGGCGGCCGTCCAGGGACGAGACCTCGGCGGGCAGCCAGCCCGGCGGGGCGGACGCG
>NZ_JBAPVS010000304.1:0-6394 GCF_049283275.1 Caulobacter sp.
GGCCTCGGCCATGGCCAGGCCGCCGGGCGCGCCCAGCATCCGCGCCGTCAGCGACGCGCCTTCGTCAGCCTCACGGTCGGCGCCGGCGCCGTCGACCGTCTCGGGCAGGCCGTCGAAGAAGAACGCCACCGGGACCTCCAGCGTCCGGGCGATGGCGTGCAAGGCCGAGGCGCTGATCCGGTTGGCGCCGGTCTCGTACTTCTGGACCTGCTGGAAGGTCAGGCCGATCCGCTCGGCCAGCGCCTGCTGGCTCAACCCCCGCAGCTTGCGGCGCCATCGCACGGCGCGGCCGACATGGACGTCGACGGGGTGGGGGCCGGCGGTGGGTTTCATGATGCGCTTGCCTCAGGGTTGAGAAAATACACACTGACAGTATGTAGAACGCAACGCCGACCAAGGCAACGGTCCGGCGTGGCCGACAAAGACGATCTCATCGCCCTGGGGCGCGAAATCCGCCGTCATCGCAAGGCGCTGGGTCTCAGCCAGGAGGCCCTGGCCGAGCGCGCGGGCCTGCACCGCAACTATGTCGGCTTCCTCGAACGCGGCGAGCGCAACCCCAGCGCCACGACGATCTTCGGCCTGGCCCGGACGCTGGGGGTGAAGGCGGCGGAGTTGGTGGCGACCGTCGAATAGGCGATACTTATAGTCCGGATACTTATAGTCATCTACATGGGCTTGGGCAAACGATTTCGTCGCGCATAGCGAGAGCGGCCTGTCGGGAATGATACCTATAGTCCGTGGACCCATAGGCATCGCCTCGCAGCAAATGCCGCCATGGACGCGGACGAGGCCGTCATCAAGAAACGATTCGGCGAACGCCTCCGCGCGTTGCGCACGGCGGCCGGCGTCTCGCAGGAAGGCCTGGCGCTGATCTGCGGCCTGGACCGCACTTATATCGGCGGCATCGAACGCGGCGAACGCAACGTGGCCCTGGTGAACATCGTCCGCATCGCGCGCGGGCTGGAGGTCAGCCCGCAGGTGTTCTTCGCCGAGGCGGACGGGAAGTAGGCGCTCCTTCTCCCTTGTGGGAGAATGAGGCCCGCGAAGCGGGTCGGAAGAGGGGTCTCTCAGAGGCCCGCCGCCCCGCCAAGCCGTGCCGCCATACGCGGCCGACTCGCCATCGACCTCTCTCCTGGCGGTCCTCCGGACCGCCACCCTCTCCCGCAAGAATCCGCGTGGTGCCGCCCCCGCTCTGCAAAGGGGAGCCAGCCTTTCAGCTCACGGCGAGATCGGCACGCTGCATCCTCCAAGAGATGTAGGGCCACTGGGCCAAGCGGCGTTGCAGCAGACACGGCGCCGCACCACTTTGGCGCTTCCTTGGTAACTTGAATCGTCTATAAAGGTATCCGTACCCGGTCCCGAAGGATTGATCTGTGGCGTCGATACAGCGCTGCGTTTCTGAACGTGAGTACATTCCCTCGTCGACGGATGCGATCGCCATATGATGGGCGGGAATGCGATCGGCGGGGGGAATAAGGTTGAATAAGCCGGGGTCGGGTACACCTGTTTCCTATGTAAAACAGGAAAATGCGCAGCTAAAATCCCTACAATCAATCACGGCTAAAGAGCAACTCGCGACGTTGCTGGGGTGTGACTATGGAAAGCATTTGGCCTATTATTTGTATAGGCTGCATCCTTCAATGCGCTATCGCACCTTCGATATTCAGAAGAGAAATGGTGATAAAAGAACCATAAACGCGCCAAACTCAGGTTTGGTTCATATTCAGCGGCGCTTAAGTCGGATTCTCTATGAAATATATTCACCGCGTCAAGGTGTAAACGGATTTTTGCCAAATAAAGGCATCTACTCAAATGCTGAACAGCACAAGAGGCAGAGATTTATATTAAATATAGATATTGAAAACTTTTTTGGATCTATAAATTTTGGTCGTGTGCGAGGGCTTTTGATCTCGCAACCATATGGGTTGTCGCCCGAAGTGGCGACTGTGATCGCTCAAATTTGTTGCTATGAAGGATTCCTTCCCCAGGGAGCTCCTACATCACCCATTATATCAAATATGATATGTGGCCGGCTGGATGCAAACCTGAAGGCTTATGCCAAATCATTTGGATGTTATTATACAAGGTATGCGGACGATATAACGATATCTTTCAATGGTAGAGAGTACCCGAGGGATATAGCGCGGTATATTGCCATAGATGGTAAGAGAAATACAGAAATTGACGAATCTCTTCGCGAAGTTCTGCGTAGAAATGGATTTGAACTGAATGAAAGGAAATCGCGACTTTTATCGAGAGAAGACCGGCAAGTTGTTACGGGATTAGTTGTAAATAGATTTCCAAATGTTCCTAGAAAGTACATTAGAAATATTCGAGCAAGCTTACATGCTTGGAGAAAATTTGGCCCGCAGAAATTTCAGGAATTTTTTTCTGAAAAATATCTGGGAGGAACCAAGGATGCACAGCGTGTAATGCGCGGGAGGATTCAGTACGTAGGAAATATACGTGGATATAGTGATTCTATATATCTTAAGCTAAGAGATTCTTTCAACGAATTAGCGAAGGAAAAGATTTCAGTTACTCAGAGCCAGAAGCAAAAATCCCTATATGGGGCTGTATGGGTTTTGGAAGACCATGACTCGATTTCTCAAGGGTCGGCATTCTTCTTGAGCGGGATTGGGTTGGTTACATGTGCTCATTGTGTCGGGTCTAAACCATTTATCTATCATCCTAATGCGCCAGCGAAGAAATATAATGTGTCAGTTATAAAGAGTAGCGCGGACGTGGATTTGGCTGTTTTGAAGATTGACGAGGAGATAGAGGTGAGCTCGTTGGAGTCGCAGAGTTTTCTCACCACTCTCGAGGTTCGCACGGACGTAACATTGGTTGGATACCCGGACCATGCTCCCGGGAAAACCTTGAGTATAAAGGATGGTAAAGTTCAGAGTTTCACCATGAAATCTGGTGTAAAGCGCGCAAACATATCGTCACCAATTATTGGCGGAAATAGTGGTGGTCCAGTCTTGAGTAGGTATGGTCGCGTGGTTGGCGTAGCTGTTACCGGTGCTGATACCGAAAAAGCGTCTTTTGAAACTGAAGAACACGGAGTGATACCTATTTCTGCCCTTGTGGTGTTGGGGTATAACTCTCCATACTACGGATGAATTGCCGCCGTGTGGCCGTAAGATAGTTTGAAATAAACGTTCGGCCGAGCAGTCTACTCCGCTTACCGCCCCACCCACCTCACCGCCGCCACATCACTATCATCCGGCCGCGTGTTGAACGCGATCCGCGCCCCCGGCGCATGCCGATGCACGGCGTTCAGCACCGTCTCGAACAGCCCCAAGCTCGGCGGCGGGTTGCGGATGCCGGCGCCGATGACGACCACGGCGTAGTCGCGGCCGCTCAGCTGGGCGACGGTGGCGGCCTCGGCGGCGGCGAGGTCGGGGAGGACTTCCAGCTGGTCGACCGCATAGCCCTGGGCCTCCAGCCTGGCCTCGCTGGCGTCCAGGCCGGCGCGGACCTTTTCGGCGGTCATGCCGGGGATGATGCCCGGGGCGTGGAAGTCGACGGTGTCGGGGTTCTGGCCGACGATCAGGATGCGGGTGGTGGTCATGGTGAGGAGCTCCCCTGATGGTGTGCGGGGAGCTTGAGCGCGAGCGGGGCGATTGATCAACCGTTGTTCTGTGACGGGTGGGGTCGCGCCGCTCGCACATCCCAAAACGCCGCTCAGCCCGGCGTTCGCCGGGATGAGCGGTTCAAGAAAGGGAAGGGCGGCGTAACCCTCACCCTCCCATCGCTGCGCGACGGGTCCCTCCCTCTCCCTGTGGGAGAGGGTTTTTTAGAGCCGCGACTTGCGGAACGCCTCGGCCTGTTCGGCCCGCAGCTCCGCGCGCACGCGCTTGGGCATGGCCTTGTCCACCGCCTCGCCCGGGGCGGTCAGGGCTTCGTTGGCGAACTCCAGGTCCATCAGCTTCATGCGCTTGATCTCGTCGCGCAGGCGGGCGGCGGTCTCGAACTCCAGGTTGGCGGCGGCCTCGCGCATGCGGGTCTCCATGTCCTTCAGCGCGGCCTTGAAGTTGTCGCCGCTGAACGGCTTGGCGTCCTTGCCCTCGCCGACGCCGCCGATCGGCACGGTGACCCGGTCGCCGCGCTCGTAGGGGCTGTTGAGGATGTCCTTGATGTCGCGCTTGACGCTCTCGGGCGTGATGCCGTGCTCGATATTGTAGGCGTGCTGCTTCTCGCGGCGGCGCGAGGTCTCGCCCATGGCCCGCTCCATGCTGCCGGTCACCCGGTCGGCATAGAGGATGACCTTGCCGTCGATGTTGCGGGCGGCGCGGCCGATCGTCTGGATCAGGCTGGTCTCCGAGCGCAGGAAGCCTTCCTTGTCGGCGTCGAGGATGGCGACCAGGCCGCATTCGGGGATGTCCAGGCCCTCGCGCAGCAGGTTGATGCCGACCAGCACGTCGAACAGGCCCAGGCGCAGGTCGCGGATGATCTCGATCCGCTCCATGGTGTCGACGTCGCTGTGCATGTAGCGCACGGCGACGCCCTGCTCGTTCAGGTATTCGGTCAGGTCCTCGGCCATCTTCTTGGTCAGGACGGTGACCAGGGTGCGGTAGCCCTTGGCCTTGGTCTGGCGGATCTCGTCGACCACGTCGTCGACCTGGCTGGCGCCGTCCTTGGAGACCGGGCGGACCTCGACCGGCGGGTCGATCAGGCCGGTGGGGCGGATCACCTGCTCGGCGAAGACGCCGCCGGCCCGCTCCAGCTCCCACTTGGCCGGGGTGGCGCTGACGTGCACCGACTGGGGCCGCATGGCGTCCCACTCCTCGAACTTCAGCGGGCGGTTGTCCAGGGCCGAGGGCAGGCGGAAGCCGTACTCGGCCAGGGTCCATTTGCGGTTGCGGTCGCCCTTGTACATGGCGCCGATCTGCGGAACCGTCTGGTGGCTCTCGTCGGTGAACAGCAGGGCGTTGTCGGGGATGTATTCGAAGAAGGTCGGCGGCGGCTCGCCCGGCCGGCGGCCCGACAGGTAGCGGCTGTAGTTCTCGATGCCGGCGCACGAGCCGGTGGTCTCGATCATCTCCAGGTCGAAATTGGTCCGCTGCTCCAGGCGCTGGGCCTCCAAGAGCTTGCCGTTGGCCTCCATCCAGGCCAGGCGCTCCTTGAGCTCGGCGCGGATGGAGATGATCGCCTGGCGCAGGGTGGGGCGCGGGGTGACGTGGTGGCTGTTGGCATAGACCTTGATGGCCTCCAGGTCGCCGGTCTTCTTGCCGGTCAGCGGGTCGAACTCGCTGATCGCCTCGACCTCGTCGCCGAACAGGCTGACGCGCCAGGCGCGGTCCTCGTAGTGGGCGGGGAAGATCTCGATGGTGTCGCCGCGACGGCGGAACGTGCCGCGCTCGAAGGCGGCGTCGTTGCGCTTGTACTGCTGGGCCACCAGGTCGGCCATCATCTGCTTTTCGTTGATGGTCTGGCCGACCTCCAGGGTGAAGGTCATGGCCGTATAGGTCTCGACCGAGCCGATGCCGTAGATGCAGCTGACCGAGGCCACGACGATGACGTCGTCGCGTTCCAGGATCGCCCGCGTCGCCGAGTGGCGCATGCGGTCGATCTGCTCGTTGATGGAGCTGTCCTTCTCGATATAGGTGTCGGTCCGGGGCACATAGGCTTCCGGCTGGTAGTAGTCGTAGTAGCTGACGAAATACTCGACCGCGTTGTCGGGGAAGAAGCTCTTCATCTCGCTGTAGAGCTGGGCGGCCAGGGTCTTGTTCGGCGCCAGGATCAGGGCGGGGCGCTGGGTGGCCTCGATGACCTTGGCCATGGTGAAGGTCTTGCCCGAGCCGGTGACGCCCAGCAGGACCTGATCGCTTTCCTTGCCCTCCAGGCCGGCCACCAGCTCGGCGATGGCGGTCGGCTGGTCGCCGGCCGGCTCGTAGTCGCTGACCAGCTTGAACCGCTTGCCGCCCTCGGACTTGTCCGGCCGCGCCGGGCGGTGCGGCTGCCACAGGGCGGGGGTCGCCGCGCCCAGCTCATTGTCCAGGGCCGGGTCGTGGATGAACTTGGCGGAGACGTCGGATACGCCTCCCCCGTTTTCGAAGGGGACTTCGGTCTCTGTGGATCGGGCCATGCCCGAAAGTAGGTCCGCGAGGCCCGGAAGGCTAGGGGGCCTGCTGACAGGCGATGTCAGCAGGCTGGCGGCAGCTCGGCCCCAAACGCCATGCGCCCGCGATAAGATTGAACTTGTGGTGGAGCTAACGGCGAAGCTAAGGCTGGTTCGTCGAACAGCGAAGATCTTGGGGTGCGTGTTGCGTAATCGGATTTTGACTGTCGCGGCGCTGCTGCTGACGGCGACGGCTCTGACCGCCTGCGGTGGCGGTGGCGGCGGTGGTGGTGGGCTGGTCGGCGGCGTCGTCACCCCGCCCGCGCC
>NZ_JBAPVS010000305.1:0-27318 GCF_049283275.1 Caulobacter sp.
TAGGCGTCCTTCATCAGGAACTCGCGGCCGCGCATCACGCCGAAGCGCGGGCGGGTCTCGTCACGGAACTTCCACTGGATGTTGTAGAGGTTCTTCGGAAGTTCCTTGTAGCTGCGCACATGGGCCCGGAAGATGTCGGTGACGACTTCCTCGGCGGTGGGGCCGTAGAGCAGATCGCGCTTGTTGCGATCGGTGATGCGCAGCATCTCGTCGCCATAGGCTTCGTAGCGGCCGCTTTCGCGCCACAGGTCAGCCAGCTGAATGGTCGGCATCAGCAGCTCGATCGCTCCGGCCCGGTCCATTTCTTCACGGACGATCTGCTCGACCTTCTTGAGCACCTTCAGACCCAGCGGCAGCCAGGCGTAGATGCCCGCCGCCTCCTGGCGGATCATGCCCGCGCGCAGCATCAGCTGGTGCGAAACGATCTGGGCGTCGGAGGGAGCTTCTTTGAGAACGGGCAGGAAATAGCGCGACAGGCGCATGGACGAGACGTCTCCGGGAAATTCGAGGCGTTGAGATAGCCGCTTGGGCGTCAGCTTGGCAACGCGCGCGGCGAAAAGATGGCTGCAAAGCCTTCGGAAACGAAAAGAAGGCCGCGCGATCTCGCGCGGCCTTTCAAGTCATCGTCGGGGAAGACGCCACAGAGCAAGGTCGGAAAAGCCGGCCTCGTGAGTCTGAGATTAGGCCTCGAACGATTGTTCGGGGCGCCCGATTGCGTCTGGCCTGACCCGTTGGCGAACTTCGCCCACGGATTGGGCGAACGCCGGCAAAATCGACGCCTGACGCCCAAGGCTTGGGCGCCATTCCTGTGATCAATAGGTGGCGGGCAGCGCCGGCAGCTGGATCAGGCGGAAATGGATCACCAGCAGCAACGCCGCCATCACCAGGGCCGACACCCAGGTGGTGGTGATGAACTTGCGCTTCAGGTTCGGATTGACCGGCGCGCCGGGGTCGGCGCCCGGCGGCGGCTCGATTCCCATTTCCTTGAAGGTCCGGGTGCCCAGCGGCAGCACGGCGAACAGCGTGGTCCACCAGATGGTCAGATAGACGGCGATGCAGGTGACGGGACCCATCAGTGATGCGCCTCCTTGGGCGTTTCCATGAGTTCGACCAGCATGCCGCCCATGTCCTTGGGGTGAACGAAGATGATCAGCGTGCCGTGAGCGCCGATGCGCGGCTCGCCCAGCACGGTGGCGCCCTTGGCGACCAGGCTGTCGCGGGCCTCGTAGATGTCTTCGACCTCGAAACAGATGTGGTGCTGGCCGCCCTTGGGGTTCTTGGCCAGGAAGCCGTGGATCGGCGAGGCCTCGCCATAGGGCTCGATCAGCTCGATCTGGCTGTTGGGCAGGTTGACGAAGCAGACCCACACGCCTTGCTCGGGCATGGCCCACTTCTCGGTATGCGAGGTCGCGCCCAGCAGGTCGCGATACATCTTCACCGACTCGTCGATGGAGGGCGTGGCCACGCCGACGTGGTTGAGCTTGCCGATCATGAGCGTTCGTCTGTCCTGCGCGTAGGCGGCGCGGCCGGCGAGGACCGCGTGACCCTGTTCTATTTTTCGACGGTATAGACGACTTCATAGAGCCCCGGCGAGGCGTTTCCGAGGCGCGGGGGTCAACCGATCAGAACGGCTGCGAACCCTTCGGCAGACCGCGCAGCCAGTGGAAGCGCACCGGCATGACCTGGATCAGCAGGATACCGGCCACGAACCCGCCCAAGTGCGCCTGCCAGGCGATGCCGATCACGCCAGCGCCGGACGCCAGCCCGTAGGCGGCGCCTAGGCCAACGACCAGCAGGTTGGAGACAATCGCCGAGCCGACCTGCCGGGCCACGCCGCGCGAAAACAGCGGCGCCAGCTTGGCCTGTCCTGGGCCGGCCAACCGCGCGACCGCGCCCCAAAGCCCGAAGATCGCGCCAGATGCGCCCACCGCCGGGACATTCGCCGGCGCCAGCAGCAGGAAGGTCATCCCGCCGGCCAGCCCGCACACCAGGAAGAAGATCAGGAACAGCAGGCCGCCGAGCGCGTCACGCCCGAGGCGCTGCGCGATCGCGGGACCCAGGGCGATCAAGGCGGCGGTGTTCATAGCAATGTGAAGCCAGCCCGCATGCAGAAACATGTGGGTCAGCGGCGTCCACCACAGGCCGTATTCCAGCCCGACCTTCGACAAGGCGCCGAACACGAAGATCGCTTCCTCGTAGCCGTAGGCTCCGCCGATCAGTTGACCCGCGAAGACCAGGGCGATCACGCCCGCCAGCACCAGGACCGGCCAAGCCTCGAACCAGAGCATCGCGGGCCCCCTGCCCCACATCGTCTCGCGACGTGGGGCTTCCTGGGGTGCTTCGGGGACGGAGGTCGGCCCGTCGTTCATCGCGCGGCTAGACGCGCAGGACCGTGGTTTCGACCACGGGCTTACGTTCCCAGATGCGGAAGGCGGCCTTCTTCACGGCCTTGGACAGGGCGCTCTCGATGGCTTCGTCGATCTCGTATTGATCGTCCTTCAGGCGCTTGAAAGCGTTCTCCGCCTCTTCAGCCAGGTCGTCCAGGGCGTCGTCGAGCGGGTAGTCGGCGTCGCCGGCCAGGCCCAGACCGCGAACCTGCGGGCCCGAGACGATACGGTTACGGCCGTCCAGCACGACCGACACGGCCAGCATGCCGTTGAACGCCGCATGCCGCCGCTCGCGCAGGGCCTCGCCGTTCTCGGGCGTCACCACGCCGCCGTCGACATACAGACGGCCCGACGGGACCTCGTCGATGATCTTGGGATGGCCGGGAGCCAGCAGCACCATGTCGCCGTTGCGCGGGCTGACCGCGTGCGGCACCTGCAGGTCCTTGGCGAAAGCGGCGTGCTCGATCAGGTGGCGGCGCTCGCCGTGGGTCGGCACGGCGATCGTCGGCCGGGCCCACTGGTACATCTGCTTCAGCTCGTCGCGGCACGGGTGGCCGCTGACGTGGATGCCGGGGGTGTCGCGCTCGGTGTGCAGGCGCACGCCGCGGTCGGCCAGCTTGTTCTGCAGGTTGCGGATCGGGATCTCGTTGCCCGGGATCACCCTCGAGGAGAAGATCACGTGGTCGCCCTGCGAGAGCTTGACGTGCGGGTGGGTGCCTTCGGCGATCCGGGCCAGGGCCGCGCGGGCCTCGCCCTGGCTGCCGGTGCACAGGAACAGCACTTCGTTTTCGGGCAGATACTTGGCCTGGTCGTCGGTGATGAAGGGCTCCAGGCCTTCCAGCAGGCCGACGTGGCGCGCGGCGGCGCTCATCCGGTGCATCGAGCGGCCGGCCAGGCAGACCTTGCGGCCGGCCGCCTGGGCCGCGCGGATCACAGTGTCCATCCGGGCCACGTTCGAGGCGAAGCAGGCCACGGCGATCTTGCCGGTCAGGCCCTTGATCAGCCGGTTCATCGCCACGCGGACGTCGGCTTCCGAGCCGGCCACGCCGTCGACGAAGACATTGGTGCTGTCGCAGACCATGGCCAGCACGCCCTCGTCGCCGAGGCGCTGGATGGCCTCGATGTCGGTGGGGCCGCCCAACTGGGGATCGGGGTCGATCTTCCAGTCGCCGGTGTGCAGGATCGTGCCCAACGGGGTCTTGATCGCCAGGCCGTTCGGCTCGGGGATCGAGTGGGTCAGGGTGATCATTTCCAGGTGGAACGGACCCAGGTCGAAGCTGCCGCTCAGCGGGATCTCGGTGATCGGCACCTCGCCCAGCAGGCCGGCGTCGCGCAGCTTCTCGCGCAACAGGAAGGCGGTGAACGGCGTGGCGTAGACAGGCGCCTTCAGGCGCGGCCACAGCCAGTGCACGGCGCCCAGGTGATCCTCGTGGGCGTGGGTCAGGACGATCCCGATGATGTCGTCCTTGTAGGCCTCGATGAATTCGGGGTCGGGCAGGATGATTTCGACGCCGGGCGTCGTCTGGTCGCCGAAGGTCACGCCCAGGTCGACGACGATCCACTTGCGGGCGTTCGCCGGGCCATAGCCGTACAGATTGAAATTCATGCCGATCTCGTTCGACCCGCCCAGAGGCAGGAAGACGAGCTCGTCTTTGGGGGAAGGCTTGTCGGTATATTTGGTCATTAGGTCTCTAGATGGGTGTTGCGACGATGAATTTCGAGGAGACCACGAATGGTCAGATCTGAATCGAAGTGGTCGATGCTGTCGGTGGCGCCCTCGAACAGCGAGGCGACGCCGCCGGTGGCGACCACGGTCATGGGTTCGGCCCGTTCGGCCTTGATGCGGGCCACCAGGCCCTCGATCAGGGATATATAGCCCCAGAACACGCCTGATTGCATGGCGCTGACGGTGTCGGTGCCCACGACGCGGTTGCCGGCCGGGCGTTGGATGGCGATGCGCGGCAGCTTGGCCGCCGCCTCATGCAGGGCCTGCATGGAAAGATTGATGCCCGGCGCGATGATGCCGCCTTCGAACGCGCCGTCGGCGCCGACGATGTCGAACGTGGTGGCCGTGCCGCTATCGATGACGATCAGCGGACCCGGATACATCATGTGCGCGCCCACGGCGTTGACCAGGCGGTCGGCCCCGGCCTCGGACGGCTTATCGATCCGCACCTCGACGCCCAGTTCGGCGTTCTCGCCGATCACCAGCGGCTCGACGTTGAAATAGCGGCGGGAAAGGTTGCGCAGGTTGAAGATCGACTGCGGCACCACGCTGGAGATGATGCAGGCGTCGATGGCCCGAAAGCCCAGGCCGTGCATCGACAGCAGCTGCGACAGCCAGACCACGTATTCGTCGGCCGTGCGGGTGCTCTCGGTGGCCGCGCGCCACTGGGCGATCCAGGTTTCGCCGTCGTGGATGGCGAACATGGTGTTGGTGTTGCCCTGTTCGATGGCCAGCAGCATCAGGAGGCCCCTCCGAAAAAGACGTCGCCGGCGGTGATCCGCCGCAATTGGCCGTCGGCCAGACGAAGACGCAGCGCGCCGTCGCCGTCCAGCCCTTCGGCGATCCCCTCGAGCGTTTCGGTCCCCAGGCGGGCCACGCAAGGCTCGCCCAGGCCGTGCGCGCGGGCGGTCCAGGCGTCGGCGATGGCGGGGAAACCCAGACGCAGCCAAACGTCCTGCCAACGCGCGAAGGCGGCGGCCAACACTTCGATCGCAGCGATGGGCGACGGCGGCGGGGCGTCCCGGTGGGCGGTCAAGGCGGTGGCGGGGCGCTCGCTGTCGATCGGCTTGCGGGCCAGGTTCACGCCGATCCCGACCGCGATCCACAGGCCGCCGGTCGGCCGGGTTCCGGACTCCACGAGGATGCCGCTGACCTTCAGTCCGCTCAGCAGCGGATCATTGGGCCATTTGAGGCTGACCAGGCTGGCGGGCGCGTAGGAACCCAGCAGGTCAGCGACCGCGAGGGCCGCGACGAACGACACCTGGGCGGCCTCGGCCGGCGGCTTGTCGGTGGAAAACAGCAGGGTGGCGGCCAGGTTGCCGTCGCCGGTCTCCCAGGCGCGGCCACGCCGGCCGCGGCCGGCGGTCTGGCGCAGGCCGACGATCCAGACCGGACCCGCCTCCCCCGCTTCCGCGCGGCGACGGGCCTCGGCGTTGGTCGAGTCGATCTCATCCAGAACAATCACGGGCGCGGGCGAAAGACCGCCCGTCACGTCACGCGTGGCCAAAGGCCGCCGCGGCGGCCCTGGCCGCGGGATCCAGCCAGATCAGCGCCACCATGACGACCGGGAACGAGAAGGCCGCGGCCACGAAGCCGACCGCGCGGGCGATCGATTGCGGCTTGTCCACCGCGCCGGCAGGAGCGTCGAACCACATCGTCTTGATCAGGCGCAGATAGTAGAACGCCGCCACCACGCTGCCGACCAGGCCCAGCACCGCCGCCCATTGCAGCAGCACATCGCCCGAGCCCATGGCCGCGCCGAACACGTAGAACTTGGCCCAGAAGCCCGAGAACGGCGGCATGCCCAGGGCCGACAGCGAGAACGCGGTCATGGCCACGGCGACGCCCGGACGGTGCTTCACCAGGCCGGCCATGTCCTCGATGGTCTCCATCGGCTTGCCGTCGCGCGACAGGGCCTGGAGGCAGGCGAAGAAGCCGGTGACGTCGACCATGTACAGGGTCATGAACAGCAGCATCGAGTGCATGCCGGTCTCGCCGCCGGTCGCCACGCCCAGCAGCGCGTAGCCGACATTGGCGATCGAGCTGTAGGCCCACAGGCGCTTGAGGTTGTTCTGGGCCAGGCCGGCGAAGGCGCCGACGAAGACCGAGGCCAGGGCGGTGATGATCAGGATCTGGCGCCACTGGGCCACCGAGTCCGGGAAGGCGTCGCCCAGCACGCGGGCGAACATCATCATGGCCGCCAGCTTGGGCGCGGCGGCGAAGAAGCCGACGACCGGGGTCGGAGCGCCTTCATAGACGTCCGGGGTCCACATGTGGAACGGCGCGGCCGAGACCTTGAACGCCAGGCCGCACAGCAGGAACACCAGGCCGAACAGCAGCCCCACGCCGTGCCCGTCATGGGCGACGGCGGCGATGTCGGCGAAGCGGGTGGAGCCCGCGAAACCGTAAATGAGCGAAGCGCCGTACAGCAGCAGGCCCGACGACAGGGCGCCCAGCACGAAGTACTTTAAGCCCGCTTCCGACGACTTGGCGTCGTCGCGGCGGAAGGCGGCCAGGACGTACAGGGCCAGCGATTGCAGCTCGACGCCGATATAGAGGCTGATCAGGTCGCCGGCCGAGGCGGTGACGCCCATGCCCAGGGCCGACAGGATCACCAGGATGGCGAATTCGAACTTCTGGTCGCCGCGCACGGCCAGCCAGCGGTCGCCCAGCACGATGGCCACGGCGCTGAAGCCGTAGATCGCGACCTTGGCGTAGGTGGCGGCCGCGTCAGCGGAATAGACGCCGTTGAAGGCGTGTCCGTGCGGCCCGACCACGGCGGCCACGGCCGCGCCCAGCAGGGCCAGGACGGCCGCGCCGGTGAACAGCGGCGTGACCTTGCCTTGGAAGGCGCCCCAGACCAGCAACACCAGGGCCGAGGCCCCGAGGATCACTTCGGGAAGAACGAGGGAGAAGTTGGCGGCGAACGTCATGGGGTCCCTCACCCGCCCACGGCGGCGCGCCAGGCGCCGACGAGCCCGTCGACGGACGACGCGGTCAGGTTGAAGATGAGATTGGGATAAACACCGAGCACCAGGGTGCCGATGATCAGCGGGGCGAAGATCAGGATTTCGCGGGCGTCCAGATCGGTGATGGTCTTGAGCTCGGGATTGACGATCTCGCCGAACATCACGCGACGGTACAGGTTCAGCGCATAGACCGCCGACAGGATCACGCCGGTGGTGGCGACGATCGCCGTCCAGGTCGAGGCCTGGTAGGTGCCGGTCATGGTCAGGATCTCGCCGACGAAGCCCGAGGTGCCAGGCAGGCCGACATTGCCCATCGTGAACAGCATGAAGGTCGCCGCGTACCACGGCATGCGGTTGGTCAGGCCGCCGTAGAAGGCGATCTCGCGGGTGTGCATGCGGTCATAAACAACGCCGACGCAGAGGAAGAGCGCGGCCGAGATCAGGCCGTGGCTCAGCATCTGGAACAGCGCGCCCTGCTCGCCCGCCACGTTGCCCGAGAAGATGCCCATGGTCACGAAGCCCATGTGGGCCACCGACGAATAGGCGATCAGCTTCTTGATGTCGGTCTGACGGAAGGCGACCAGCGAGGTGTAGACGATGGCGATGGCCGACAGGGCGAACACCAGCGGCTGGAACAGCTCGGACGCGTTGGGGAACATCGGCAGGCAGAAGCGCATGAAGCCGTAGCCCCCGAGCTTCAGCAGGATGCCCGCCAGGATCACCGAACCGGCCGTCGGGGCCTCGACGTGGGCGTCGGGCAGCCAGGTGTGAACCGGCCACATCGGCATCTTGACCGCGAAACTGGCGAAGAAGGCCAGCCACAGCCAGGTCTGCAGCCACGGGGCGAACTTGAAGACCATCAGCGCCGGGATCGACGAGGTGTGGGCGATGGCGATCATCGACAGGATGGCCGCCAGCATCAGCACCGAGCCGAGCAGCGTGTAGAGGAAGAACTTGTAGGCCGCGTAGACCCGGCGCTTGCCGCCCCAGATGCCGATGATCAGGAACATCGGAACCAGGCCGCCCTCGAAGAAGAGGTAGAACAGGATCAGGTCCAGGGCGCAGAACACGCCGACCACCAGGGTCTCGAGCACCAGGAAGCAGATCATGTATTCCACGATCCGCTTGTCGATCGACTTCCAACTGGCGATCACGCAGATCGGCAGCAGGAAGGTGGTCAGCAACACGAACAGGATCGAGATCCCGTCGACGCCCATCCGATAGTGCAAGCCCGCGAACCAGTTGAGGTCTTCCACGAACTGGAAGCCCGGGTTCTTGGCGTCGAACTGGGCGACCAGCACGACCGACAGGGCGAAGGTCACAAGGGTGGTCGCCAGGGCGATCCACTTGGCCAGGGTGTCCGTCTTGGCGTTGTCGCCCTGCGCGGCGCGAACCGCCAGCAGCAGGACCACGCCGATGAGCGGGGCGAAGGTGGTGAGGCTGAGAAGGCCGGTCATCGATCTTCCCTAGTGGAAGCGGAACAAGGCGTAGGCCAGCAGCCCGGCGACACCGAGCAGCATGACGAACGCGTAGTGATAGAGGTAGCCGGACTGCAGCTTGCCGGTCCGACGGCCCACGTCGTAGCTGACGGCGCTGACGCCGTCGGGCCCGAAGCCGTCGATCAACTTCTGATCGCCGCCCTTCCAGAACAGGTCGCCGAGGAACTTGGCCGCGCGCACGAAGGTGGCTTGGTACAGTTCGTCGAAGAACCACTTGTTGTAGAAGAACACGTACAGCGGGCCGTTGCGGGCCGCGAGCTTCTCGCCCAGCCGCTCGTTGCCCTTCAGCAGGTAGACGTAGACGGCGATGATCAGGCCCAGGATCGAGGCGATCAGCGGGCTCCACTTCACCCACTCGGCCACTTCGTGGGCCTCGTGCAGCACATGGTTGGTCGGGGCGTTGTAGATCGCGCCGCGCCAGAATTCTTCCTGGTGGTGACCCACGAAGAAGTCGACGAACACGAAACCGGCGGCGACCGCGCCGATCGACAGCACGATCAGCGGGACCAGCATCACCCACGGGCTCTCGTGCGGCTTGTGATCATGGCCGTGGCCATGGTCGTCATGCGCATCGGGCAGCGGCTCGTCATGGGTTTCGGCGTGGGCGTGATCGTCGTGACCATGGGCGGCGTGCGCGTCATGAGCGTGATGATCGTCGTGACCCCAGCGGGCCTTGCCGTTGAAGGTGAAGAACGCCAGGCGCCAGGAGTAGAACGAGGTCAGGCCGGCCACCAGCACGCCGATCACCCAGGCGAACAGCGCGATGCCGTTCTCGCCGCCGGCGGCGAAGGCCGCCTCGATGATGGTGTCCTTGGAGTAGAAGCCGGCGAAGCCCAGGTGCAGCGGCGGGAAGCCGAGGCCCGTGATGGCGATCGTGCCGATGGTCATGGCGATGAAGGTGACCGGCAGCAGCTTGGCCAGGGCGCCGTACTTCCGCATGTCCTGCTCGTGATGCATGCCATGGATCACCGAACCGGCGCCCAGGAACAGCAGCGCCTTGAAGAAGGCGTGGGTGAACAGGTGGAACATCGCCGCCTGGTAGGCGCCGACGCCGGCCGCGAAGAACATGTAGCCCAGCTGCGAACAGGTCGAATAGGCGATGACCCGCTTGATGTCGTTCTGGGTCAGGCCGACAGTGGCCGCGAACAGGGCCGTGATCGCGCCGATCACCGTGACGATGTTCTTGGCGACAGGCGCGTATTCGAACATCGGCGACAGCAGGCACAGCATGTAGACGCCGGCGGTGACCATGGTCGCCGCGTGGATCAGGGCCGAGACCGGGGTCGGGCCCTCCATGGCGTCCGGCAGCCAGGTGTGCAGGAAGAACTGCGCCGACTTGCCCATCGCGCCGATGAACAGCAGGAAGCAGGCGATGTCGACCAGCGGGAAGGTGTGGCCGGCGAACTCCCAGGTGCGCGCGGCGCCCGAGGCGATCTGCGGGAAGATCTCGGCGAATTGGACCGACCCGAACGCCCAGTAGGTGGTCATGATGCCCAGGGCGAAACCGAAGTCGCCCACGCGGTTCACGACGAAGGCCTTGATGGCCGCGGCGCTGGCCGAGGGCTTCTTGTACCAGAAGCCGATCAGCAGGTACGAGGCCAGGCCCACGCCTTCCCAGCCGAAGAACAGCTGCATGAAGTCGGCGGCGGTGACGAGCGCCAGCATGGCGAAGGTGAACAGCGACAGATACGCGAAGAACCGCGGCTTGCTGTCGTCCTCGGCCATGTAGCCCCAGGAATAGACGTGCACGAGGGCCGAGACCGTCGTCACCACGATCAGCATCACCGCCGACAAGGCGTCGATGCGGATGGACCAGTTGGAGACGAAGTCGCCCACGTGGATGAAGGGCAGCAGGTTGACCGTGAAGGCCTCCAGATGGCCCCAGGTCCACTGGCTGAAGGTGTACCAGCTCAGGGCGCAGGCCAGGAGCAGGGCGCCCGTGGTGATCGCTTGGGAGGCGACGTTGCCGATGCGACGG
Source organism: Caulobacter sp. (assembly GCF_049283275.1). Taxonomy (GTDB): domain Bacteria; phylum Pseudomonadota; class Alphaproteobacteria; order Caulobacterales; family Caulobacteraceae; genus Caulobacter. The sequence continues at coordinate 10,560 of NZ_JBAPVS010000305.1, forward strand.
CCGAACAGGCCGGCGATGATCGCGGCGATCAGCGGCGCGAAGACGATGATGGTGACGAGAGTCTGCACTGCGATCAGCCCTTCATCACGCTGGCGTCGTCGACGGCGATGTCGCCGCGGTTACGGAAGAACGTCACCAGGATAGCCAGGCCGACGGCGGCTTCGGCCGCGGCGACGGTCAGCACGAACATGGCGAAGACCTGCCCCACCACGTCGTGCAGATAGACCGAGAAGGCCACCAGGTTGATGTTCACCGCCAGCAGGATCAGCTCGATCGACATCAGGATGACGATGATGTTCTTGCGGTTCACGAAGATGCCGAAGACGCCGATCGTGAACAGGATCGCGGCGACGACGAGATAATGCGACAGGCCGATCATTCGCTGATCCCCTCGCCCGGCTTGATCTGCACGAGTTCCATCCCGGTCTTAGGCGTGCGGGCGTTCTGCTTGCCGATGTTCTGGCGCTTGACGCCCGGCTTGTGGCGCAGGGTCAGGACGATGGCGCCGATCATGGCCACCAGCAGCACCAGGCCCGCCAGTTGGAAGAAGAAGACGTAATCGGTGTAGAGCACCCGGCCGATCGCCTCGGTGTTCGGCACGCCGACCGGCGAAGCCAGGGGCTCGGCGTTCTTGCCGGCCGCGCCGCCGCTGACCACCGAAGCGGCGACCATGATCATCTCGATCGTCAGCACCCCGCCGACCAGACCGCCGACCGGCAGATACTGGGCGAAGCCCTGCCGCAACTCGGCGAAGTCCACGTCGAGCATCATCACGACGAACAGGAACAGCACCGCGACCGCGCCCACATAGACGACGATCAGCAGCATCGCCAGGAACTCAGCGCCCAACAGGACGAAGAGGCCGGCGGCCGAGAAGAAGGCGGTGATCAGGAAGAGCACCGAGTGCACGGGGTTCTTGGCCGAGACGACGAGAAGACCCGCCACCACGGTCGCTACCGCGAGCAAATAGAAAGCTATCGCCTGCAAGGCAGGTGCTCCCTCAGAAAACCATAAAACACGACGTGCCGGACGGCCCGCCGCTAACCCTCGGAATCGCGCCCCGTCCTTTAGCGGTAGGGCGCGTCCAACTCCAGATTCTTCGCGATCAGCCGTTCCCAACGGTCGCCGTTGTCGAGCAGCTTTTCTTTGTCGTAGTAAAGTTCTTCGCGCGTCTCGACGGCGAACTCGATGTTCGGCCCCTCGACGATGGCGTCCACCGGGCAGGCCTCCTGGCACAGGCCGCAGTAGATGCACTTGACCATGTCGATGTCGTAGCGGGTCGTGCGGCGGCTGCCGTCGTCACGCGGCTCGGCCTCGATGGTGATGGCCTGGGCCGGACAGATGGCTTCGCACAGCTTGCAGGCGATGCAGCGCTCCTCGCCCGACGGATAGCGACGCAGGGCGTGCTCGCCGCGGAAACGAGGCGACTGGGGGCCGCGCTCGTTCGGATAGATCACGGTCTTCTTGGGCGCGAGCATGTACTTCATGCCCAGGCCGAAGGCGCCCGCGAAGTCGAGCAGAGCCACGCCCTTGATCGCCTGTGTGATGCGCTGGAACACCAGAGCTCTCCTAACACTTCATCTCTTGGGAGGGACGAACGCCCCTGCCCGGTTCGATCTTCTCACGGCCGCCCATCCACCGGATGAAGGCCGTTCGCCTCACTTGCCCGACTTCGGGATGACGCAGGTGTAGTTCGAAAGCTGGGTGGGGTCGCCCCCGTCCTGCTTGGCTTCGATCTTGCCGCCGTCGGCGGCGCATTTCTCGCTGTCGCGACGCAGCTGGTCGTAGCTGGCCGTGCCGCGCCCCAGCGAATAGGACGACTTGGCGGGCGCCACACCGTCGGTCGCGCAACCGGCCAGGATCAGGCCGAGGGCGGCGCCCGCCAGATATGTCGTCCTGGCGATCACCCCTGGATCCCGAACACGCGCCAGGCCGACACCAGCATCACCAACACCAGCGACATCGGCAGGAAGACCTTCCAGCCCAGGCGCATCAGTTGGTCGTAGCGGTAGCGGGGCACGATGGCCTTGGCCATGGCGATCATGAAGAACGCCACGACGATCTTGAAATAGAACACCAGGGCCAGCAGGAAGTTGACCAGGAACGGCGGCCAGCCGGCCGTGAAGCCGATGGGGAAGCCGGGGTTCCAGCCGCCGAAGAACAGCACGCTGATCATCGCGCACATCAGGACGATGTTCGAATATTCAGCGACCATGAACAGCAGGTACGGGGTCGAGCTGTACTCGACCTGGTAGCCGGCCACGAGTTCGGATTCGGCTTCGGGCAGGTCGAACGGCGGGCGGTTGGTCTCGGCCAGGGCCGAGATGAAGAACATGCCCATGGCGATGATCATCACCGGCGCCAGGATGATGTTCTTCAGGCCGTGGCCGCCGAACACGTTCCAGTTCCAGATCCAGCCGGCCTGCTGCTCGACGATCGAGCTGAGGTTCATCGTGCCGGCCAGCAGGATCACCGTGATGATGATCAGGCCGATCGACACTTCGTACGACACCATCTGCGCCGCCGACCGCAGCGCGCCCAGGAACGGGTACTTCGAGTTCGAAGCCCAGCCGCCCATGATGATGCCGTAGACGCCCAGCGAGCTCATCGCCAGCAGATACAGGATGCCGACATTGAGGTTGGAGACCACCCAGCCCGGCGCGAAGGGCACCACGGCCCAGCCGACGAAGGCCAGGACCAGGCTCAGCAGCGGGGCCAGCAGGAAGATCACCTTGTCGGCGCCGGCCGGGATGATGATCTCCTTCAGCACGAACTTGAAGAAGTCGGCGAAGGACTGCAGCAGGCCGAACGGACCCACCACGTTGGGGCCTTTGCGCATCTGCACGCCGGCCCAGATCTTGCGGTCGGCCAGCAGCAGGAAGGCCAGGCTCAGCAGCACCCAGATCACGACCAGCAGAATCCCGCCGGTGGTCAGCAGGGTCCACATGACCGGCGGCGAGGTGAAGAACTCCAGCATTCGGCCTACTCCGCCGCGATCTTGGCGGCGCCGGAGACCGTGGCCGCGCATTCGGCCATGGTCACGCTGGCGCGCGCGATGGGGTTGGTCAGGTGGAAGGCCTTGATCGGGCTTTCGAACGGGGCGTCCGAGAGCTCGCCCGCGCCGCCCAGGCCCGACAGGTCGAACGCGGTCGGGATCGAGCCCGGCGCGAAGTCGATCTGGCCGAAGGTCGGGTGGTCGGCGAACAGCTTGGCGCGCAGCTGGTCCAGGCTGTCATAGGGCAGCTTGGCGCCCAGGTGCTCGGACAGGGCCCGCAGGATCGACCAGTCTTCCTTGGCGTCGCCCTTGGGGAACACCGCCCGTTCGCCCATCTGGACGCGACCTTCGGTGTTCACATAGAGGCCGTTCTTTTCGGTGTAGGCCGCGCCCGGCAGGATGACGTCCGCCTTGTGGGCGCCGGCGTCGCCGTGGGTGCCCAGATAGATCTTGAAGGCGTCCGAGGCTGCGGTTTCGCACTCGTCGGCGCCCAGCAGGAACAGCACGTCCAGCGCGCCGGGCTTCAGCATCTGCGACGTCGACAGACCGCCCTCGCCCGGCGTGAAGCCCAGGTCCAGGCCGGCCACGCGGGCGGCGGCGGTGTGCAGCACGTTCCAGCCGTTCCAGCCGTCACGCACCACGCCGAAGGTCTTGGCCACGGCGGCGGCGGCCTTCAGCACGGCGGCGCCGTCGGCGCGGCTGAGCGCGCCCTGGCCGATGATGATCGCCGGACGCTGGGCGTTCTTCAGGGCGGTGACGAAGTCGCTCTTGCTCTTGGCCAGGCCCGACAAGGTCTGGGTCCCGGCGCCGAGATAGTCGTAGTCGAAGGTCAGGTCGGCCTGTTCGCCGATCACGCCGAAGCGGGTCTTGCCGGCGATCCACTGCTTGCGGAACCGGGTGTTGAGGACCGGAGCCTCCAGACGCGGATTGGCGCCGACGAACAGCACCACGTCGGCGTTCTCGATGCCGGCGATCGTCGAGTTGAACAGCCAGCTCTCGCGCGGACCCTGGCCCAAGGCCGAGCCATCCTGACGGGCGTCGAGGTTTTTGACGCCCAGGGCGGTGAACAGGTCCTTGGTCGCCTTCAGGCTTTCGGCGTCCTGCAGGTCGCCGGCGATCACGCCGATGCGGTCAGCCGGAGCGGCCTTGATCTTGGCGGCTACGGTGGCGAAGGCCTGGGCCCACGAGGCGGGCTGCAGCTTGCCGCCGACGCGGACGTACGGACGGTCCAGGCGTTGGCGCTGCAGGCCGTCCACGGCGTAGCGCGTCTTGTCGCTGATCCACTCTTCGTTGACGTCCTCGTTGACGCGCGGCAGCACGCGCAGAACCGCGGCGCCGCGGGCGTCGACGCGAATGGCCGAACCCAGGGCGTCCATGACGTCGATGCTCTCGGTCTTCTTCAGCTCCCAGGGCCGCGCCTCGAAGGCGTACGGCTTGGAGGTCAGGGCGCCGACCGGGCACAGGTCGATGACGTTGGCGCTGAGCTCCGACGTCACCGCCGCACCCAGATAGGTCGTGATTTCGACGTCTTCGCCGCGCGATATCAGACCGATCTCCGGCGAGCCGGCGACTTCGGTGATGAAGCGGACGCAGCGCGTGCACTGGATGCAGCGGGTCATCACGGTCTTGATGAGCGGGCCCATGGCCTTTTCTTCGACCGCGCGCTTGTTCTCTTCATAGCGGCTGTCGTCGCGGCCATAGCCCATGGCCTGGTCCTGCAGATCGCACTCGCCGCCCTGGTCGCAGATCGGGCAATCCAGCGGGTGGTTGATGAGCAGAAACTCCATCACCCCTTCGCGGGCCTTCTTGACCATCGGAGTCTTGGTGAAGATCTCCTGGCCCTCGGCGGCCGGCAGGGCGCAAGACGCCTGCGGCTTGGGCGGACCGGGCTTCACCTCGACCAGGCACATGCGGCAGTTGCCGGCGATGCTGAGACGCTCGTGATAGCAGAAGCGCGGAATCTCTTCCCCAGCCAGTTCCGCGACCTGCAGAACCGTCATGCCGGGCTCGAACTCGACCTCGACGCCGTTGACCTTGGCGATTGCCATAATCGTTTACTCCGCCGCGATCAGCTTGGCGCCCTGCACGTGCAGGCGACCGCTACGATAGGATGCGATCCGGTCCTCCACCTCGTGGCGGAAGTGACGGAACAGGCCCTGGATCGGCCAGGCGGCCGCGTCGCCCAGGGCGCAGATGGTGTGACCCTCGACCTGGGTCGTGACGTCCAGCAGGGTGTCGATCTCTTTGGGATCGGCCTCGCCGGTGGCCATGCGCTCCATGACCCGCCACATCCAGCCGGTGCCTTCGCGGCACGGCGTGCACTGGCCGCAGCTCTCGTGTTTGTAGAAATAGCTAAGGCGGGCGATGGCGCGGACCAGATCGGTGTCCTTGTCCATGACCATGACGGCCGCGGTGCCCAGGCCCGACTTCAGGGCGCGCAGGGCGTCGAAGTCCATCGGCAGGTCTTCGCACTGCTCGGCCGGAATCATCGGCACTGAGGCGCCGCCCGGGATCACGGCCTTGAGGTTGCCCCAGCCGCCGCGAACGCCGCCGCAGTGATCCTCGATCAGCTGGCGGAACGGGATGCTCATGGCTTCTTCGACGTTGCAGGGCAGGTTCACGTGGCCCGAGACGCAGAACAGCTTGGTGCCAGCGTTGTTGGGGCGGCCAAAGCCGGTGAACCAGGCCGCGCCGCGACGCAGGATCGTGCCGGCGACGGCGATGCTCTCGACGTTGTTGACCGTGGTCGGCATGCCGTAGAGGCCCGCGCCGGCCGGGAACGGCGGCTTCAGGCGCGGCTGGCCCTTCTTGCCTTCCAGGCTTTCCAGGAGAGCCGTCTCTTCGCCGCAGATATAGGCGCCGGCGCCGTGGTGGACGTAGAGGTCGAAGTCCCAGCCGTGGACGTTGTTCTTGCCGATCAGCTTGGCCTCGTAGGCCTGCTTGATGGCGGCTTCCAGCACTTCGCGCTCACGGACGTATTCGCCGCGGATGTAGATGTAGCAGGCGTTGGCCAGCATGGCGCGCGAGGCGATCAGGCAGCCCTCGATCAGGAGGTGCGGGTCATGCCGCATGATCTCCCGGTCCTTGCAGGTGCCCGGCTCGGACTCGTCGGCGTTGACGACCAGGTAGTGCGGACGACCGTCCTTCACTTCCTTGGGCATGAACGACCACTTCAGGCCGGTGCCGAAGCCCGCCCCGCCCCGGCCGCGCAGGCCAGAGTTCTTCATGTTGTCGATGATCCAGTCGCGACCCGCGTCCAGGATGTCCTTGGTGCCATTCCAGCAGCCGCGCTTCTTCGCACCTTCCAGGCCCCAATCATGGAGACCGTAGAGGTTGGTGAAGATGCGGTCCTTGTCTTCGAGGATACCGACCATGACTCAGCTTTGCGGATCGAATGGATGGGCGCGCACATAGCGCGTCCGACGAATGATGACATAGGCGAAAAGCGACCAGGCGGCGCCTATCACCAGGAAAGCGACGGGAACGGCCCAGGCGGGCGCTCCGACGACCTGCCGCCCCCAGATCAGGAGCGCCGCCCCGATCAGGCAGCCGACAAGGCCGGCGATGCGCTCGTTGCGGTAAAGACCACGGATGGCCTTCACATAGGCCACGCGCTGGGACAGGAGTTCGGAATCGTCGGTCACGACGGCTTGCCCTCCTGGTCTTGCTTGGCGGCCTTCATCCATCCCAGGATGAACCAGATCTGCGCGCCCAGCCCGACGGCGATGGCGCCGATGAACACCGGCGCCAGCCAGCCGACGCCCGCGGCGACGTAGCCGATGACCGCCGCGCCGGCCAGCACGAAGCAGACCACGTCGATGGCGAACATCGTGGTCAGGCGCTTCTTCTGGATGGCGTCGGCTTGCTGCATCAGGCGGCCGGCTCGGTCTTCGGAGCCTTCTTCGGCTTCTCGGGCAGGTTCGGGATCTTGATCCTCTTGGCCAGCGAGCCGTCGTACAGCTTGCTGTCCGTCAGGGTCTGGATCTTGCCCTTCGGCTCCGACGCGCCGCGGCCGTCATAGCTGCCCGGCTGGGGCGACTTGCCGGCGGCGAAGTCGTCGAGGATCTGGGCCAGGCTCTCCGGCGTCAGGTCCTCGTAGTAATAGTCGTTGATGGCGGCCATCGGCGCGTTGCAGCAGGCGCCCAGGCACTCGACCTCTTCCCAGCTGAACTTGCCGTCGGCCGAGACGTCGTTGGCTTCGCCGATCTTGGCCTTCAGCACGGCCTTCAGGTCCAGCGCGCCGCGCAGCTGGCACGGCGTGGTGCCGCACAGCTGGACGAAGGCGACCTTGCCGACCGGTTGCAGCTGGAACATCACGTAGAAGGTGGCGACCTCCAGCACGCGGATGACCGGCATCGCCAGCTGCTTGGCGATCTCCTGGATGGCGGGCTCGGACACCCAGCCTTCCTGCTTCTGGGCCAGCCACAGCATCGGGATCACCGCCGACTGCTTGCGCTCAGCGGGATATTTGGCTTTCCACCAATCGGCCTTGGCCTGGCTGTCCTTCGAGAAGGCGAAGCTGGCGGGCTGTTCCTTGGCTAAACGACGGACGCTCATCGTGCGAAATCCACGCGGGCGATCTTGTCGCCCTTGAAGGTGTAGATGGCGGCGACCTCGAAGGTCGGATCGCCGTTGCCGCGGTCGACGCGCTCGTGATCGATCACGTTGGCGCCCACCACGATGCGGTTGACCAGTTCGGCCTTGTTGCCCGGGAAGTCGGCGAAGGTCTTGGCATAGAAGGCGCGATAGGCCTCGATGCCGGTCCGGGCCACGTCGCCGTTCAGGCCGCCGACGACCACGTCATCGGCGAAATGGGCGCAGTGGGCGTCCAGGTCCTGGGCGTTGTAGGCGTCCAGCTGGGCTTGAGCGATGGCTTCGAGGCTCACCGGTCGACCTCGCCGAACACGATGTCGAGCGAGCCCAGGATGGCCGAAACGTCGGCCAGCTGGTGGCCGCGGTTCATCCAGTCCATCGCCGCCAGGTGCGAGAAGCCGGGCGCCTTGATCTTGCAGCGGTACGGCTTGTTGGTGCCGTTCGACACCAGGAAGACGCCGAACTCACCCTTCGGCGCTTCCACCGAGGCGTAGACCTCGCCTTCCGGCGTGCGGAAGCCTTCGGTGTAGAGCTTGAAGTGGTGGATCAGGGCTTCCATCGACCGCTTCATCTCGGCGCGGCGCGGCGGGCTGACCTTGTTGTCCTGCGTCATCACCGGACCGGGCGTGGCGCGCAGCTTGGTGATGGCCTGCAGGATGATCTTGGTCGACTCGCGCATCTCCTGCATGCGGCACAGATAGCGATCATAGCAGTCGCCGTTCTTGCCCAGCGGGATGTCGAACTCGAAGTCGTTGTAGCACTCGTAGGGCTGGTTGCGACGCAGGTCCCAGGCGATGCCCGAGCCGCGCACCATCACGCCCGAGAAGCCCCAGGCCAGCGCATCTTCCTTGGTCACCACGCCGATGTCGACGTTGCGCTGCTTGAAGATGCGGTTGTCGGTGATCAGGCCTTCGATGTCGTCGCAGATCTTCGGGAAGGCCTTGGCCCACTTCTCGATGTCGTCGATCAGCGCCGGGGTCAGGTCCTGGTGGACGCCGCCCGGGCGGAAGTAGTTGGCGTGCAGGCGAGCGCCGCAGGCGCGCTCGTAGAACACCATCAGCTTCTCGCGTTCCTCGAAGCCCCAGAGCGGCGGCGTCAGGGCGCCGACGTCCATGGCCTGGGTCGTCACGTTCAGCAGGTGGTTCAGCACCCGGCCGATCTCGCAGAACAGCACGCGGATCAGGCTGCCGCGCATCGGCACGTCCACGCCCAGCAGCTTCTCGATGGCCAGGCAGAACGCATGTTCCTGGTTCATCGGCGCCACGTAGTCGAGGCGGTCGAAGTACGGGATGTTCTGGAGGTAGGTGCGGGCCTCCATCAGCTTTTCGGTGCCGCGATGCAGCAGGCCGATGTGCGGATCGACGCGTTCGACGATCTCGCCGTCCAGCTCCAGCACCAGGCGCAGCACGCCGTGCGCGGCCGGGTGTTGCGGACCGAAGTTGATGTTGAACTTGCGCACCGGGGTTTCCGGCACGGCCGGCAGCGACGGTGTGTCGTGGAAGAAGTCGGTCGCCGCGGCGGGGGAGTTGGAACCAGTCATGACTCTTACGCGTCCCCTGCCCGCTTCTCGGCCTTCTCGTCGCCCGGCAGGGCGTACTTGGCGCCCTCCCACGGAGACAGGAAGTCGAAGGCGCGGAACTCGGTGATCTTCACGGGCTCGTAGACCACGCGCTTCAGCTCGTCGTCATAACGGACCTCGACATAACCCGTCATCGGGAAGTCCTTCCGCAGCGGATGGCCGTGGAAGCCGTAGTCGGTCAGAATCCGGCGCAGGTCGGGGTGACCGTCGAAGAAGATCCCGTACATGTCGAAGGCTTCGCGCTCGAACCAGTCCGCCACCGGGAACACCGGGGTGACGCTGGGAACGGCGGTGTCCTCGTCGGTCTGGACCTTGAAGCGCACGCGATGGTTCTTCACCAGCGACAGCAGGTGATAGACCACGTCGAACCGGCGCTCGCGCTCCGGATAGTCGACGCCCGTCAGGTCCACCAGCTGATGGAAGCGGTAGTCGGGGTGGTCGCGCAGATAGGTCAGCGCCTGGACGACCCGATTGGCTGGGCCCAGCAGGTTCAGCTCGCCGAACGCCACATGATAGGCGGTGATCGCGCCGGTCGAATTGGCGACGATCGCCTGGCCCAGCGACTCGAGCGGCGACAAAGTCGGCTCGGAGGCCGGCGCTTCGGTGGAAACAACGTCGGTCATCGCTCGATCGTCCCCGTGCGACGGATCTTCTTCTGCAACTGCAGCACGCCATAGACCAGGGCCTCGGCGGTGGGCGGGCAGCCGGGGACATAGATGTCGATGGGCACGATCCGGTCGCAGCCGCGCACGACGCTGTAGCTGTAATAATAGTAGCCGCCGCCGTTGGCGCAGCTGCCCATCGAGATGACGTAGCGCGGCTCGGGCATCTGGTCATAGACCTTGCGCAGAGCCGGAGCCATCTTGTTGGTCAGGGTGCCGGCGACGATCATCACGTCCGACTGGCGCGGGCTGGCGCGCGGCGCGAAGCCGTAGCGCTCCAGGTCGTAGCGCGGCATGGCCGCGTGCATCATCTCGACGGCGCAACAGGCCAGGCCGAACGTCATCCACATCAGCGAGCCGGTGCGCGCCCAGGTGATCAGGTCGTCGGCGGCCGCCATGACGAAGCCCTTGTCGGCCAGTTGGCCCGACAGACCGTCGAAATAGGGGTCGTGCAGCTTGGGGTCATAGCCCTGCACCGTCGACCGCGCGGCCGAGCCGGCCGGAAGGAGCGAGGAGCTGGGCGCCGAACCGGCGGGGGGAACGATCACTCCCATTCGAGGGCGCCCTTCTTCCATTCGTAGATGAAGCCGACGGTCAGAACGCCCAGGAAGACCATCATCGACCAGAAGGCGAAGGCGGCCACGTCATGGGGCAGCTTCATCAGCGAGACCGCCCATGGGAACAGGAAGGCCACTTCCAGGTCGAAAATGATGAACAGGATCGAGACCAGGTAGAACCGGACGTCGAACTTCATGCGCGCGTCGTCAAAAGCGTTGAAGCCGCATTCGTAGGCGGACAGCTTTTCCGGGTCCGGCGCCTTGGGCGCGAGCACTGCAGCGGCAAGGATGAAGGCGATGCCGATGACCGCCGCGATCCCTAGGAAGATCACGATCGGCAGATACTGGAGAAGGAAGGCGTTCATGACAGCCCTTGGCTTGAATCGAGCGGGTTGTATCTTACTGCCGCCGACGCTTCAAACACCTGCGACACATTGAGAAACGATCGCAACTAGGTCGAGTTTACCTAACGACGGTCTGCCAAAAATGGACACCGCCGTGCTCATCGCGAACGGCACGTCAGATTGTTGCTTTTTGGCCGGTCCGGACGAAATCCCGCACGCCCCGGCCGCCTTTTGTCGCTTCTTCGATATGGCCGTTGACACGCCCATCGGCCCGACATATCAGACGCCCCTCGCCGCACGGCGGGTCGCACTTCGCTTCGGCGGAGCCTGATGCGGATGTAGCTCAGTTGGTTAGAGCGCCGGCCTGTCACGCCGGAGGTCGCGGGTTCAAGTCCCGTCATTCGCGCCACTTCCCTGAAGTTGGCTGCTTCCCACCGCCAGGCCGGCCCATGGAATGACCGCGCCGGACATCTGTTCGCGCCCGACGCGGATGTAGCTCAGTTGGTTAGAGCGCCGGCCTGTCACGCCGGAGGTCGCGGGTTCAAGTCCCGTCATTCGCGCCACTTCCCTTCCCTTGCAGATCAGCCGCCACGACGCGTAGCCGCCGGCGGATCGCTGGCCGGAAAGCTTTCCTCCAGTTCCTCATCCAGCACCATGTCCTGATGCAGGCCATCCAGCACGGCGTCGTGCACGGGCCTATCGACGGGCTGTCCCGCCAGCCAGAGCGCCAAGTTGCGCGCATAGAGCCTGACGTCGCGCCGAGCCTGTGGCGAGCGCGCCAGGGCCTCGCCGGGCGGTTCGGAGACGAACCTGGGCGCGCCGACGGCGGGATTCCAGTTGTAGTCGGCGAAGTGATGGAAGGTGGATTGGGCCATCGCGGGGCCGCCATCCGGCGAGGGTTCGAACGCCACGGCCAGGTTGAAGGCCGCGCCGGTGACTTTGCTGACGCCCATGGCGATAACCCGGGCGGTCGGATCATCGGCCGGCGCGCCGACCGCGCCTTCGTGAGGATGCGACGGCAGGAATCGTATGGCGCCGCTTTCCGAGGCGGCGTCGCTCAGTACGGGATGGACGTCGCCGACGATTTTGATGGTCTGGAAGTCACCGTTTGCGCCGGAATGATAGTTCGGCCAGCTGATGTAGGTCGTGAACGGGTCGTCGATCTGGCGACGTGATTCGTCCGGGTCCTGATTCTTGCTGTGGAAGTGATGCGCCGCCCCGACCCCGCCCAAGGTGCAGACGCTGCTGCCCAGGTCCTGATGGTCGCGCGTCACCATCAGGCCGCCGCCACGGGCTCGGAACCGCGAGATGGCCGTGCACTCTTCAGCGCTGAGCCCGTCGCCCACATCGACCGCGAACAGCCACATTGCCGCGAAATCCGACTCCTCCAGCTCCGACAACACCGGATCGGGCCTGTCGAGCGGTCCACGGTCGCGAGCCACGACCTCGAAGACCGGCGCGCCGTCAGGGTCGCGAAGCTGCCCCAGATAGTCCGCCAGCATCGAGAACCGGGCGATCGACCAGTCTTCAGCGGCCGTCTGAATGGTGGTCTGGAGGAGGATCTTGCTCGGCTTGCCCATGACGAAGGTCTCGAAGCTCGATCAATAGAAACGCGGAATCGGCCCGGGATGCGGGGTCGGCGCGTCGAATTCGAAGAACTCCTCGTCGACATAGCACCAGCCCCAGCCTTCCGGCGGGTCGTAGCCCTCGATGATCGGGTGGGCGGTGGCCTTGAAGTGCTTGGTGGCGTGCTTGTTCTTGGACTGATCGCAGCAGCCGACATGCCCGCAAGTCCGGCAGAGCCGCAGGTGCAGCCAGCGATCGCCCGTTTTCAGGCATTCCTCGCAGCCGGCGGTTCCCGGCGTCACATCCTGGATCTGATCGAGATGGGTGCACTTCAGCGCCATGGCCGTCTCCGTCACCGCCCGCACGGCTTCACATCGCGATTAGTGCGCGGATCGTCACGGCGCGGCTAGTATGAACCTGCCGTCTTGAGGTTCACCCTCCGCGTTCCGATCTAGCATGCATGTCGCACGCCCATCCCCTGCCCTTTTCCGTCCTCGACCTAGCCCCCGTTCCGCAAGGAACCAGTATTGGCCAGGCGCTTCACAACAGCCTGGACCTTGCCCGTCACGTCGAGCAACTGGGCTATCACCGCTACTGGCTGGCCGAGCACCACAACATGCCGGGCATCGCCAGCGCCGCGACCGCCGTGGTCATCGGCCACGTGGCGGCCGGCACCTCGACGATCCGGGTCGGCTCGGGCGGGGTCATGCTGCCCAACCACGCCCCGTTGATGGTGGCCGAGGCCTTCGGCACCTTGGCCGCCCTGTATCCAGGACGCATCGACCTGGGCCTGGGCCGCGCACCGGGTACGGACCAGGCCACCATGCGGGCCCTGCGCCGCTACATGGGCGCGGTCGACAGCTTCGCCCAGGACGTCGTCGAACTGCAGGCCTGGTTCCAGCCGGCCCAGCCGGGTCAGGCCGTACGCGCCGTGCCGGGCGAGGGCCAGGACGTGCCGCTCTGGCTGCTGGGCTCCAGCACCTACAGCGCTCAGCTGGCCGCCGCCCTGGGCCTGCCGTTCGCCTTCGCCGCCCACTTCGCGCCCGATCAGCTGATGGAGGCGATCGCCATCTATCGGCGGACCTTCAAGCCATCGGCGGCCCTGGCCCAACCCTATGTGCTGGTCTGCATCGGGGTCTGCGCCGCCGACACCGACGACGAGGCGCGCCGCCTGTTCACCTCCAGTCAGCAACAGTTCGTGGCGTTGAGGCGCGGTAATCCCGGCCTGCTGCCCGCGCCGGTCGACGATATCCGCGAGGTGGCCTCCGAGGCCGAGATCGCCGGGCTGGACCACACCTTCCGTTATTCGGCGATAGGCTCGCCCGACACGGTCCGCGCCAAGGTCCAGAAGGTCCTGGACGCCACCGGCGCCGACGAGCTGATGGCCGCCTCGCAGATCTACGACCACGGGGCGCGCCGGCGGTCCTACGAGATCTTGGCGGATGTGCGCGGCCAGCTGACCAAGGCGGCCGCCTAGTTCAGGCCGATCAGTTCGGGGACTGGTGCGGCGGCCAGATCCCCGAACGCGGCGCAGCCGGTGAGCCGGCCGTAGATTCCGGACAGCTTGCGGAACACCGGGTCCCAGCCGTGGCGCAGTTCGGCCCTCTGTCGAGCGGCCCGGCCCAGGGCCCGGACGTCGCGCGCGAACACCGACTCGATGGCCTCTGCGAAGGCGCGGGCCTCCGAGGCCGCGGCCAGGACCCCGACGGTCTCGTCCACCGACTCAGCTACGCCGCCGGCCGCTACGCCGATCACCGGCAGGCCGCAGGCCATGGCCTCCAGCACGATCAGTCCAAAGGGTTCGTTGTCGTTGGCGTGGACGAAGGCGTCGCAGCCGGCCAGCACCGCCGCTAGGGTCTGCGGATCGCGCTGATAGTCCATGCAGATCACCCGATCGCTGGACGGCGCCCCGGCGCCCGCCCCCACGAACAGCAGCACATAGGGGTCGCCCAGGCGTTCGACCGCCTCGACCAGCACGTCCAGCTTCTTTTCCTTGGCCGGCCGCCCGGCGAACACCAGGATCCGATGGCGGCTGGTCAGGCCCAGCCGGCGACGCAGGGTCTCGCGGTCGCCGCGCTGCGGGTTGAAAATCTCGGTGTCGACGCCTAGCGGGAGGCCGATGGCGTTCTTGACCCCCGCCTCGATCAGGCGGCCGGCGATAAACTGGCTGGGGGCCACGGCCTGGTCGAACTGGCTGTAGATCGCCGCCCAGCGCTTCTGCACCGGCTTTTCCGCCCATTCGCCGATATGCAGCGCCGCCAAGGCGCCCAGATCGGTGTGGCAGAAGCCGACCACCGGCACGCCCAAGGCGTCACCGGCCTTCAGGGCCGCCAGACCTGGCGTGTAGGGATCACCGGCCTCGATGATGTCCGGCCGCTGACGAATCAGCCGCTCCATCCAGGCGTTCTTGACCACGGGCCAGCGATAGCCGTCGCCGAACGGCAAAGGCGCCGCATAGATCGAAACCCGACCGTGGCCGTCGTGCGCATCGCGCGGACCGGGCACCACCAGGGTGTGCCGTATCTGCGGCAGATTTGCCGCGATCCACGTCCGCTTGGAGTTCAGATAGCGTCGCACGCCCCCGCTGCGGGGGGCGTAGAGCATGGTCGTGTCAACCAGTCTGACCGGCTTGCCACCGGACCGGACCGGCTTGAACAGGGGTTCTGCGGCCTCGTTGAACGCCGAGAGCGGGTCAAACCTCAAATCCATCACGCCAGAACCTCGCTTGTCAGCCGCGCCCGTCGAGACGATCGCAGAGCCTTAAGACACTCACGGGGACGGAGGTTCCTCCGAAGCTGAACCGCTGTCCAGCGGTCGCAGCGCACCGCGGCGCAACAGGGCTTCGCGCAATAGCATTTCGACCTGGGCGTTGACACTACGTAGTTAAACTGTCGCGAGAAGCTCGACGGCGGCCAGAACCTCGGGCGCACGCTCACCAGAAACGCGCGCCGTCGATTTCCCGGCGGATTTGACGGAAGGCCATCGTCTTGATCGCTGGTGGCGCCGGGCGTCTGGACCGCGTAGGCAGGCGATGCGAAACGCGGTCGAGGGCTCTGATGGCGCGGTATCTCTTCACCACCTGGGAAGGCGGCGGCCATGTGCAGCCCATGCTGCTGGTCGCCCGCGACCTGGCGGCGCGCGGCCATGCGGTGCTGGTCCTCAGCGACCCTTGCAACGCGCCTGACGCCACCGCCCTGGACGTGCCGTTCTGCGCCTGGACGACCGCCCCCTTCCAGACCGGCAAGACCTCCGACGACGACCGGCTGAAGGATCACGAGGCCGACAATCCGCTGGCGGTGATCCAGCGCCTGCTCGATCGGGTGATGGCCGGCCCCGCCCTCGCCTACGCCCACGACACCCTGGCGGCGATCGACGCCTTCGCACCGGACGTGGTGGTGTCGCAGGAGCTGCTTCTGGGGCCGATGGCGGCGGCGGAGGCCAAGAGCCTGCCGCTGGCCCTGCTGGCCGCCAACATCTGGTCGTTGCCGACCCTGGCCGGCGCGCCGCCGTTCGGGGCCGGCATGCTTCCGGCGGCCAACGATGGGGAGCGGGCCATGCACGCCATGGTCGGCCAGATGAGCCGGACCTTCTTCCAGGCCGGCCTGCCCGACCTCAATGCGGCCCGCGCCGCCCTGGGTCTGCCGGCCCTGGCCGACCTGTTCGAACAACTGGACGTCGCCAAGGCGATCTTGCTGGCCACCAGCAAGGCCTTCGACTTCGCGCCGGAGCCCCTGCCCGCGCCCTTCGTCCATGTGGGTCCATACCTGGCCGACCCGGCCTGGGCTCGGCCGTTCGCGCCCCCGCCCGGCGAGGCGCCGCTGGTCGTCGTGTCGTTCTCCAGCCTCTACCAGGCACAGGAACAGACGCTGCGCGCGATCATCGCCGCTCTGGGTCAATTGCCGGTGCGCGGCGTGGTGACCACCGGCCCGGCGATCGATCCGGCGCAGTTTGACGCGCCCGCCAATGTCGCCGTCGTCGCCAGCGCGTCGCACGGCGCGCTGTTGAAGGACGCCGCCCTGTTCGTCACCCATGCAGGCCATGGTTCGGCCCTGCGGCCGTTGATGGCCGGCGTGCCCCTGCTGTGCCTCCCGATGGGCCGCGACCAGCACGACAACGCCGCCCGCATCGCCCATCGCGGCGCCGGCCTGACCCTGCCGGCCGATGCGAGCACGGAGGTCATCGCCGCCGCCATGCGCCGCCTGCTGGACGAACCGGCGTTCCGAGCCGCCGCCGAAACTCTGGGCGCGGCGATCCGCGCCGACGAGGCCGCGCGCGATGCGGCGCTGGTTCTGGAGAGGCTTGCCGCGCGCTAGGACGGCGGCCATGCCCGATCCGTGCGGACGGCGGCGCTGAAGGTCCATCGCCGGTCGAAGCCTGGATGCCGCGCCGCGATTTTGGTGGGCGGTGAGGGGATCGAACCCCCGACCCTCTCGGTGTAAACGAGACGCTCTACCGCTGAGCTA
>NZ_JBAPVS010000306.1:0-3060 GCF_049283275.1 Caulobacter sp.
CCTCCCCCTCTGGGGGAGGTGGCCCGGAGGGCCGGAGGGGGCTCGCGGCGCCGGGCCTACGATCCCCGATCCCAGCCCCTCAAGACCCCAGGGCGAACCCCCGATAGCCCTCCGCGGCCACCGCGTCGCAGTGCAGCTTATAGCCCTCGCCCACATACGGCATGAACACCCGGGGCTTTCCCGGGATGTTGGCGCCCATGTACCAGGAGGCCGCGCGGGGGAAGAGGGTCTTGTCGGCCTCGTCGTTGACGTGGGCCACCCAGTCTTCCTGGGCGGCGGTGGTCGCCTCCAGCGTCGCGGCGTTGGTGGCCCGCACGTGGGCGATGGCGTCCATGATCCAGTCGACATGCTGCTCGGCCGCGGTCAGCACATTGGTCAGCACCGACGGGCTGCCCGGCCCGGTGACCGTGAACAGGTTGGGGAAGCCCGCCACCGCCAGGCCCAGATAGGTCTTGGGCCCCTCCGCCCAGGCCTCGCCCAGGGTGACGCCGTCGCGGCCGCGGATGTCAATGCGCAGCAGCGCGCCGGTCATGGCGTCGAAGCCCAGGGCGCTGACGATCACGTCGACGGGATAGTCCCGCTCCGTCGTGCGCACCCCGGTGGGGGTGATCGCTGTGATCGGCGTGTCGCGCAGATCGACCAGTTCGACATTGTTGCGGTTGAAGGCCTCGTACCAGCCGGTGTCGACGCAGGCCCGCTTGGTCATGATCGGGAAGCTGCGCGGGGTCAGCTTTTCGGCCAGGACCGGGTCCTTGACGGTTTCCGCGATCCTGGCGCGGACGAAGTCGCCGGCCGCCTGGTTGCAGCGCTCGTCACGCACGATGTTGGGGATCTGCACGGCCGAGATCAGGCCCCAGCCGTTCCACAGCTGTTCGACCAGGGTGTTCAACTCCTCGTCGGACGGCGCATAGTCGGCGGGCGGGATGGGCAGGGGCGGCTGGCCGCTGCGCAGCAGCTCGACATAGGCCGGGAAGTTGGCGCGGAAGCCGGCCACCTCCTCGTCGCTCAGCGGGGCGTTCAGGGCCGGCAGGCTGTAGTTGGGGGTGCGCTGGAAGACATAGACCTGGTCGGCCTGCTCGGCGATCAGCGGCGTGGACTGCACCGCCGACGAGCCGGTGCCGATCACCGCCACCCGCTTGCCGCTGAAGTCGATCGGCTCGTGCGGCCACAGGCCGGTGACATAGGTTTCGCCTTCGAAGGTCTCCGCGCCCGGCAGGTCGAAATCGCGCGGCGCCGACAGGCAGCCGGTGGCCATCACGCAGAAGCGGGCGGCGATCTCGTCGCCCCGGTCGGTCGTCACCCGCCAGAGCTTGGCGGCCTCGTCGAAGATCGCCGAGACCACGCGGGTCTCGAACAGGAAGGCGGGTCGAAGATCGAAGCGGTCGGCCACGTGCTGGGCGTAGGCCAGGATCTCGGGCTGGGTGGCGTACTTCTCGCTCCACCGCCAGTCGGCCTGCAGTTCGTCGGAGAAGGTGTAGGAATAGAGCAGGCTGGGAATGTCGCAGCGCGCGCCGGGATAGCGGTTCCAATACCAGGTGCCGCCGACGTCGCCGGCCGCCTCGACGCCCTGGACCGTAAGTCCGGCCTCGCGCAGCCGATGGACCATGTAGAGCCCGCCGAAACCGGCCCCGACGACCACGGCGTCCAGCGGCGCGGCTGCCGCCGTGCGAAGGGGTTCGCGAACAGCCGTGCTCGTCCCCGGATGGGTCGTCGCCAGCGCCATGATTTCCTCCCCGGTTCTTGTTCTCGCCGCGAGGCGACCGGTGGAGCAAGGCTACGGAACTGCCCTAGGGGCAGTCCATCCCTGTCTTTCTCGTGCTAGGCGCCCACCACCCGCAGCGCCGGCCGGTCGGGGCGCGCGCGGTGCAGCGGGACGTCGAAATAGAAGGTCGAGCCCGCACCGGGGGTGCTGTCGACGCCGATCACGCCCCCCATCAGGGTGACGACGTCGCGGCTGATCGCCAGGCCCAGGCCCGAACCCTCGTGGGTGCGGGTCAGGGAACCGTCCACCTGCGAGAAGATCTTGAACAGGCGCGGACGATCCTCCGGCGCGATGCCCACGCCGGTGTCGCTCACCTCGAACCGCAGTCCGGTTTCGGACGTCGTCACCTGGATCCGCACCGAGCCGTCATGGGTGAACTTCAGGGCGTTGGCGACCAGATTGCCCAGCACCTGGCGCAGGCGGATCGGATCGCCGATCCAGACGCCCTCGCAGTCCTGCGCCACCTGGTAGCTCAGATCGATGTCCTTGTTGGCGGCCGCGCCCGAGAACAGGGCCCAGGTCGACTCCACCATGAGCGGCAGGTCGAAGGGTTCGGCGCGCAGGCGCACGCCGCCGCGTTCCAGCCGCGCTATGTCGAGTATGTCGTTGAGCAGCGCCAGCAGCGCCTGGCCGGAATGGCGGATCAGCTCGAGGCGGTCTCGCTGGCGGTCCGGCAACGGCTCGGCCTGCATGATCTGGGTCATGCCCAGCACGCCGTTCAACGGCGTGCGAATCTCGTGGCTCATATTGGCCAGGAACTGGGTCTTTGCGGCGTTGGCCGCCTCGGCCTCCTCCTTGGCCGCGATCAGCGCCTGGCGGCTGGCGGTCAGTTTGTTCAGCGCGTCGGTGATCCGCAGGAACAGCACGACGGCGGCGACCAGCAGGGCGGCGAAGCCCAGAGCGATCCAGGGGGCGCCGGCCCTGAGGAGCGACATGCCCGGATTGCGCGCCAGCCAACTGAGCGAGCCGATGGGTTGGCCCCGGATATCCAGCAGCGGCACGCTGGACTCGCCCATCCGCCCCTCGGCGGTCAGGGCCAGGCCCTCGATCCCCAGGTCCTGCTGAAGGCCGCGCGTATAGGCCGTGCTGATCCGGCGCGCGGTGACCACCACCGAAGGCGGGGTTCCCTGCGTCTGCGCGGCGAGGCGGGGGTGTTCGGCGATCGCGTCGGCGGCCACCACCAAGTAGATTTCGTCGCCCGAGCGCACCAGACCCCCGCCCGTGGCGGCGTTCTCCAGGCCGAAGCGCTGGTCGAGATGGGCAGTCCGCGCCTGGGCGGCGACCCGGGCGATCACGGG
>NZ_JBAPVS010000307.1:0-13276 GCF_049283275.1 Caulobacter sp.
CCTCGACGGCGGCGCGGTGGAGCGGGGCCATCAGGTTCAGCAGGGCGGCGGTGTCATGCTCGGCGCGCCAGGCGACCTGGTCGTCCGGTTCGAGCAGGGCGGCCAGGTCGGTGTTGCGGACGGGCGGGGCCTGGAGGCCCCACCAGGTCCAGGCGGTTTGCAGTTCGGCGGGCAGGCGGGCGTGGGCCTCGCGCACGGCGCGGGTCTGGAAGGGGCTGGCCCCCGCCAGCGCGTCGACAGGCAGACGGGTGGCGATCACGAACACCCGGGGACGGGACTGCGGGACGAAGCGGGCGGCGTCGATCTCGAGCGCGCCGAAGCGGTAGCCCTGCTCGGCCAGGGCCCGGCACAGGGCGGTGAAGTCGGCGCCGCCGTGCGAGGTCAGCAGGCCCACGACGTTCTCGACCACCACCGTGTCGGGGCCGCGGCCCTCGGCGCTCAGCGCCTCCATCAGCTTCCAGAAGCCGAAGAAGGCCGAGGACCGGCCGCCCTGCAGGCCCGCGCGGGCGCCGGCCAGGCTGAAGTCCTGGCAAGGACTGGAGGCCCAGGCCAGGTCAGCCTGGCCGGGCAGATCGGCCGGCGCAATCCGCCAGACGTCGCCCTCGTGGAAATGAGAGGCCGCATCGGCGTAGTTGTCGCGATAGGTCGCGGCCTTGACCGGGTCGAAGTCGTTGGCGAAGGCGCAGGTCCAGGCCTGCCCCAGGCCCAGGCGCGCCATCCCGCCGCCGGCGAAGAATTCGTAGAAGGAAGGAGGGGCGTTCCGATTCATCGCAAGCGAGTCTAGCGTGAGCCGCCACGCCAGGGATAGCGCCGCCATGCTTCGTTCCGCCGCCGCCTGTTTGATCCTGCTGCTTTCAGCCTGCGGCGAGGCACCGATGGGCGCCTCCGCAGGGGCGTCGAGCGCGCCCGCCGACGCGCCGGCCTCGGCCCCGCCGGGCCCGGACTTCTCCGGCGATTTCCAGCTGATCGGCACGGAGCCGTTCTGGGGCGGACGGATCCAGAGCGACGGCCTGACCCTGTCGCGGTCCGATCAGCCGGACGTCAGCGCGGAGAACACCGGCGTCCGCGTGGAGGGCGACGTGGGGGTTTGGGGCGTGGGCGGTCTGGTGTTCAGGCTGAGGCCCGAGCCGTGCTCGGACGGCATGTCGGACCGGCGATACGACTACAGCGCCGAGGTGACGATCAACGGCCAGACCCTGCGGGGCTGCGCCTCGGCGCCGCTGGACCTGCAGGCCCAGCCCAAGCCCTAGTGGCCGACGTCCATCAGTTCGTAGTGGCCGCGCGCATCGAGGTCCTGATGCACGCCGGGGACGGGCAGCAGCAGGCCGATCGAAACGGCGGCGACGGTGGCGAGGGCGAAGAGGGCCTTGATCGTGGAGGCCATGGCGGCGGGTCCTGAGTGAGCATTCCGCCGAGCGGCGGTCTATTGGCAACAGAGATGGTTGCGGTTTGGCCGTGTTCAAGAGGCGCGCCCCGAAATTCACAGATCGTGGTTCGTCGGTCTCATCGGAAGAGGGCGGCAAAGAAAAAGGCGAGCCGTGAGGCCCGCCTTTTCCGATGCGATGTCGTCGATCAATCCGGCGGCGCCGCGCCGAAATCGCCAGAGCGATTTCAGCGCTGAGTGATGGGCGCCGTTGTCCGGCTTGTTCGAAATCAGAAGATCTCGAACAATCCGGCCGCGCCCATGCCGCCGCCGATGCACATGGTCACCACGCCCAGCTTGGCCTTGCGGCGCTTGCCTTCCAGCAGGATGTGGCCGGCGCAGCGGGCGCCGGTCATGCCGAACGGGTGGCCGATGGCGATGGAGCCGCCGTTGACGTTGTACTTCTCCGGATCGATGCCCAGGCGGTCGCGGCTGTAGAGGCACTGCGACGCGAACGCCTCGTTCAGCTCCCACAGGTCGATGTCGTCGACCTTCAGGCCGTGGCGCTCCAGCAGGCGCGGCACGGCGAACACCGGGCCGATGCCCATCTCGTCGGGCTCGCAGCCGGCGACGGCGAAGCCCTTGAACAGGCCCAGGGGCTCGAGACCGCGACGGGCGGCTTCCTTGGCGTCCATGATCACCACGGCGGCGGCGCCGTCCGACAGCTGGCTGGCGTTGCCGGCGGTGACGAAATTGCCCTCGCCCATGACCGGCTTCAGGCTGGCCAGGCCTTCCAGGGTGGTGTCGGGACGATTGCACTCGTCCTTGTCGACCACATAGTCGACGAAGCTCTCTTCCTTGGTTTCCTTGTTGACCACCTTCATCTTGGTGGCCATCGGCACGATCTCGTCCTTGAACAGGCCTGCGGCTTGGGCGGCGGCGATCCGCTGCTGGCTGCGCAGAGCGTATTCGTCCTGATATTCGCGGCTGACATTGTAGCGCTTGGCCACGATGTCGGCGGTGTCGATCATCGCCATCCACAGAGCCGGATGGGTCTTCATCAACTTTTCTTCGGTGATGTGGAAGCGGTTCATGTGGCCGCCGGCGTTCACCAGCGAGATCGACTCGACGCCGCCGCCGATGGCGACATTGGCGCCGTCGTTGCGGACATAGTTGGCCGCCGTGGCGATGGCCTGCAGGCCCGACGAGCAGAAGCGGTTGATGGTCTGGCCCGAGACGGTCACCGGCAGGCCGGCCCACATGGCGGCGTTGCGGGCGACGTTCATGCCGGTGGCGCCTTCGGGGCCGCCGCAGCCCAAGGCCACGTCTTCGACTTCGCCGCCTTCGAGGCCGGCGCGCGACACGGCGTGCTGGATGGCGTGGCCGGCCATGGCCGCGCCGTGGGTGTTGTTGAACCCGCCACGGACTGACTTGGCCAGACCGGTCCGGGCGTAAGAGACGATGACCGCTTCGCGCATAGGGCGCACTCCCCGTTAAACGTTAGTTTGAATTGGCGGCCACCCTAGACCGGGATTTCCGCTCGCGAAAGGTCACGCGAACGTAAAGCGGACCGGTTCGCCCCTGCAGCAATGCTTGCCAGGAAAGAGCTTTGTAGCTTGAGCATTCCTCAACGTCCTCTTGAAGAAAAGTCGGGACATTGTTGCCCGCAATCCACGCGGCTTCAGAAAGATCCGTGCGTCGACGCCACGTTTTGGTTTGGCGTTGACTTTCGTTGATTCGAGCAAGAACGCTTAGGTTGTGGTCGATAATTATAATCAAATGGCCGCCGGAAACGTAAGCGGGAGGAATTCATGCGCTCTTTGACTCACAATCCAGTCCATCGCCGGCACGCCTTGCTGGCCGCGACCGCCTTGGCGGCGTCGATCGCCCTGCCGCCGATCCTCATGCCGGGGGTCGCCTTCGCCCAACAACAGTCCAACACCGTCGACGAACTGATCGTCACCGCCACCAAGCGCGATGCGACCATCCTGGACGTGCCGTTCTCGATCAACGCCCAGACCCAGGCCGATATCCAGAAGTCGGGCGCGGTGACCCTGGAAGACCTGTCGCGCAACGTCGCCAGCCTGACGATCCAGAACCTCGGCCCCGGCCAGAGCCAGGTGTCGGTGCGCGGCGTCTCGGCCGGCCAGGTGGTCCGCGACCAGCCGGGCGTGAAGGAGCAGGTCGGGGTCTATCTCGACGAGTCGGTGATCTCGCTGTCGCTGTTCACGCCCGACGTCGACCTGTTCGACCTGAACCGGGTCGAGACCCTGCGGGGTCCGCAAGGCACGCTGTTCGGCTCGGGCTCGGTCGGCGGCACCATCCGCTACATCACCAACCAGCCCAAGCTGGGCCTTCACGAGGGCTTGGTCGAGGCCAACATCAACACCCTGAAGGGCGGCGACGTCGGCGGCTACGTCAAGGGCGCGGTCAACCTGCCGCTGTCGGACAAGGCCGCCCTGCGGATCGTCGGCTACGACACCGAATATGCCGGCTTCGTCGACGCCCTGGGCGAGGGCGGCGCGCGCAAGGACAACGTCAACGACGGCCACCGCCGCGGCGGCCGGGTCTCGTTGCTGGTCCAGCCGACCGAGACCATCAGCATCACCCCGCGTCTGGTCTATCAGGAGATCAAGGCCGGCGGCTTCAATCGCCAGGAGGCGTTCAGCCTGTTCGCCAACCCGTTCACCACCACCCGGCCGAAGATCTCGATGGGCGAGCGCGAGCAGTACCTGCTGCTGGACGAGAGCTTCAGCGACAAGACCTTCCTGGGCGACCTGACCGCGTCGTTCGGTTTCGAAGGCTTCGAGCTGACCTCGGTCACCAGCTATGTCGACCGCAAGATCGACGTGAACCGCGACGCCAGCGCCCTGTCCGGCAGCGTGTCGGTGGATCTGGGCTTCCCGAGCGCGGCGGTCATCTTGCCGTCCAAGCTGGTCGACACCACCGACCTCGAGCAGTTCACCCAGGAAGTGCGGCTGGGCTCGGACAGCGACAGCCCGTTCCAGTGGGTTGTCGGCGCGTTCTACTCGAAGGTCGACCGGGTCTATAACCAGCGCCTGCCCACCCCCGGCTATGACACCTATGCGGACGCCGCCCTGGGGGCGGGCACCTCGGCTTCCGTAGCCAACGGCTTCCCGGCCAATTCGCCCTACAACGCCTCGCTGCCTTACAACATCAAGCAGAAGGCGGTGTTCGGCGAGGCCAGTTACGAAATCGACAAGCTGACCATCACGGCCGGCGGCCGCTATTACGATTTCAGCGAAGACCGCCGCTTCACCTCCGGCGGCCTGTTCGCCAACGGCGACGACCAGACCGACGAGACCTCGTCCGACGGGTTCACGCCCCGCCTGCTGGTCAGCTACAAGGCCAGCCCGACCCTGACCTTCAACGCCCAGGCCTCCAAGGGCTTCCGGCTGGGCGGGGTCAACGACCCGCTGAACATCCCGCTGTGCTCGCCGCAGGACGCGGCGATCTTCGGCGGTTTCCAGTCCTATGACGACGAGACGCTGTGGAACTACGAAGGCGGCATGAAGTCGCGGTTCGGCGGCTTCACCCTCAACGGCGCTGTCTTCTACACCGACATCAAGAACCTGCAGACCACGCTGGACGCCGGCTCGTGCTCCTCGCGCGTGGTGTTCAACGTGCCCAAGGCCCACACCATGGGCGTCGAGGGCGAGCTTTCGGCCCGTCTGGCGCCGGGCTTCGACCTCAGCCTCTCGGGAAGCCTGCTGGAGGCCGAGTTCGACTCCACCGTGCGTGACGGCACGGGGGCGGTGATCGGCGGCATCCGCGAAGGCAACCGCCTGCCGTCGGTGCCGAGGTTCCAGGTCTCGCTCAATCTCACCTACACCCGGACCCTGACCGACAAGATGGACGGCTACGTCACCGCCTCGTTCCAGCATGTCGGCAACCGCTACACCCAGGCCAGCGACCAGGAGGACAATCCTCGCGCCTTCGTCTCGGGCCTGCCGTTCGGCGGGGCTTCGGGCAATGACGCCACGGTCATGGACCTGCTGCTGCCCCGCTACGAGATCATCAATCTCAGCGCAGGCCTGCAGATGGACAGCGGCCTGGACGTCATCGCCTACGTCAACAACCTGACCGACGAGAACACCCTGCTGTCGTTCGACCGCGAGCGCGGCGGCCGGGCGCGACTGGGCTACACGATCGGTCAGCCCCGCACGATCGGCATGACGGTGCGCAAGTCGTTCTAGGCGCGAGCCTTGGACAGGAGGGCGACCGGCAAGCCGGCCGCCCTTCAGCGCGGCAGAATGGTCAGGCCGTCGGGCAGTTCGTTGGCGTCGCCGGGGCGCGGCGGGACGTGGGCGGCCAGGACCGCGCCGGTCCGGGTGATGGCGGCCACGAAGCCGTCGGCGATCCGGCCGCTCTTAAGTCCCGCCACCAAGTCGCTCACCACCTCGTCCCACACCGCGGTGGGCGCGGCGGCGTGGATGCCTTCGTCGGCGATCACCTCGACCCGGTGCTCGGCCAGGGCGGCGAAGATCAGGACGCCGGTGCGGTTCCGGGTCAGGTGCATGCCCTGGGCCAGGAAGTGGGCGACGGCCGCCCGCTTGACCCGCGCCGCCTTCAGGGGGCGCGGCGTGATCAGGCGGCGGATCGGCGGGATCGAGACCACCAGGGCGGTGATGATGAACACCAGGGCCTGCAGGGTGATGTAGTTCGAGACCGCCGTGCGCATCGTCAGGTCGGCCAGGGCGCCGTGGGCGGCCTGCCATTGGGCCAGCGGCCAGCCCGGGAAGGGGTGGTCCAGGCGCAGGCCCAGGAACAGGGCGATCGGCGGCAGCAGCAGGGCCGCCGCCGCGCCCCACGCCATGGCGTCCTCGCGATCGCCGCCGACCTCGGGGGCCAGCACGCAATGGATCTCGCCGGCGGTGGTCTTCTCGGCCTGGGCCACGGCCTGGGCGATGCGGTCCTGGTCGGCTTGCGACAGCGTTTTCATCATCGGTTCCCCTACCAATTGCCGGACGAGCCGCCGCCGCCGAACGAGCCGCCGCCGCCGGAGAAGCCGCCGCCTCCACCGCCACCGCCGCCCCATCCGCCGCCGCCGCTTCGGCCGCTGTTCAGCATGCCGTTCAGGATGATCCAGGGCAGGGCCGCCCCCAGCCCGCCGCCCCCGCCACGACGTCCGCGCCGGCGGAAGATCCGGCTGAGCACCATGATGACGATGAACAGGACCAGCACGACTAGAACCAGCGGCGGGCCGGCGTCGCGCCGGGTTTCCTCCGAAACCTTGAACGCCATGTTCGCCTTGGCCTTGGCCTCTTCGTCGGGCAGGGCCAGTTGCTGGATCACCGCGTCGGTCCCGGCCGTGATCCCGCCCTCCAGGTCGCCGGCCTTGAATCGGGGCAGGATGGTCGTCTGGATGATGACGCTGGACAGGGCGTCGGTCAGGATCGGCTCCAGGCCGTAGCCGACCTCGATGCGGACCTTGCGCTCGGTCGGGGCGATGATCAGCAGGGCGCCGGTGTTGGTCCCCTTCTGGCCGATGCCCCAGGCGCGGCCAAGCTGGTAGCCGTAGTCCTCGATCTCATAGCCTTGCAGATCGGGCACGGTGGCCACCACCAGTTGGCGGCCGGTGGTCTTTTCCAGGTGTTCCAGCTTGGTCGTCAGCTCGGCCTCGACCTGGGGCGACAGGATGTCGGCGTTGTCGACGACGCGCCCTGTCAGGGCCGGGAAGGTCGGGCCGGCGGCCAGGGCGGGGGCGGTGAAGAGCAACGCCAGCGCCATGAGGACACCGCCCACAAATCCCTTCATCCCGACGAAAGTCGGGACCCAAGCGGCGGGGCCGATCGAGGCGCGACGCTTGGGTCGGAGGCTCGGCTTGGGTCCCGGCTTTCGCCGGGATGAAAGGAAAACGGAAAGCACCCTAGTTCGCCGGGGCGGGCTGGGCGTTCGCCGCCGGAGCCGGCGGGGCGCTGAAGTCGACGCTGGGCGCCGACTGGGCGCTGGCCGTGGCCTGGAACAGCTGGGCCGGCTTCTGGCCGCTGTACACGGTCTTGGCCCAGAGGATGCTGGGGAAGGTGCGCAGGGTCGTGTTGTAGGTCTGGGCGGTGGCGTTGTAGTCGCGCCGGGCGATCGCGATGCGGTTCTCGGTGCCCTCCAGCTGGCTCTGCAAGGCCAGGAAGTTCTGGTTCGACTTCAGCTCCGGATAGTTTTCCTGGATCATCATCAGCCGGCCCAGCACGCCCGACAGCTTGTCCTGGGCGGCGGCGTATTGCTGGAACTGGGCCGGGTCGGTGATGGTCGAGGCGTCGACCTTGACCTGGGTGGCGCTGGCCCGGGCCTCGGTGACCTCGACCAGCACGCTCTTTTCCTGAGCCGCATAGCCCTTCACGGTGGCCACCAGGTTGGGGATCAGGTCGGCCCGCCGCTGATACTGGTTCTGCACCTCGGCCCAGGCGGTCTTGGTCGCCTCGTCCTGGGTGGGGATGGTGTTGATCCCGCACGCGCTCAGCAGGATCGCGGCGGCCAGCACGGGGCCAAGACGGGTGAGGGTTCGGAGCATCTGCATGGAGAGTTCCTTCGGGCCTGATTGGATCCGGCGGGTCGCCCCGCCGCTTGGCGCACAGTAACGACGAGGGTCCCGTCGATGCAAACGCGGCGAGGCCTTCAGAGGCCCTGCGCGGCGAAAACCGCCTTGCGCGGGCCCACATAGCCGAACAGCCAGGCGGCCACCTTGCGCATCTGGATCTCCTCGCTGCCCTCGGTGATCCGGTAGCGGCGGTGATGGCGGTAGATGTGCTCGAACGGCTTGTGGCGCGAATAGCCCAGGCCCCCGTGCACCTGCATGGCCCGGTCGGCCGCCTCGCAGACCAGGCGGTTGGACCAGTAGTTGCACATCGACACCTTGTCGGAGAGCCGCTTTTCGACCTCCGGCTTGGTCATCTGATCCATTTCCCAGGCGGTCTTGCGGATCAGCAGGCGCAGCATCTCGGCCTGGGTCGACAGCTCGACGATCGGGAACTGGATCGCCTGGTTCTCGGCCAGGGCCTTGCCGAACGGCTTGCGCGCGCGTGCGTACTTGATGCTCTCTTCTATGCAGAAGGTCGCCGCGCCCAGGCTGGAGGCCGCCTGGCGGATGCGGTTTTCGTGCACGAAGTGCTGGGCCAGGGCCAGGCCCCCGTCCAGCGGACCGAACATCGCCTCGTCCGGGACCCACACCCCCGTGAAGCTGACCCGGGGGTGGTCGGTGGGCATGTTGAAGGTCCACAGATACTCCTCGATCTTCACGCCGGGCGCATGGGCGGGCACGAGGAAACAGGTGATCCCGCGCGCCGAGCCGTCCTCGCCGCTGGTGCGGGCGAACAGGGCGCAGTGGGTGGCGGCGTGCATGCCGGTGGTCCACATCTTCTCGCCGTCGATCCGCCAGCCGCTCTGGCCCTGGTGCGTCTCGCGCACCGCCCGGGTCTCCATGAAGGTGGCGTCCGAGCCGTGTTCGGGTTCGGTCAGGCCAAAGGTCGGGCGAAAGGCGTGGCGGTCCAGCATGTCGCCGATCAGGTGCTGCTGGTCGGGCCGGCCGAAGTCGCGGATCATCAGCACGAACGGATTGTTGCCGACGATCGAATGTTCGTTCTGCAGGTCGTTGAACAGCCCCAGGCCCTTGGCCGCCAGGTGCTCGCGGATCACCGCCATCCAGAGGTTGGAGCCGTCCTGGCCGCCGTACGCCTTGGGCAGGGCGAAGCGGTAGTGGCCGGCGGCGTCGGCGATGCCCCGGGCCTTGCCCAGCAGTTCCTCCCACTCGCGGCGCGGCAGGCCGCCGCCGTCCCAGTCGGTGCGGGCCCATTCGCGGCGGTGGTCGAAGAAGCGCTCGTTGTCATGTTCGGCCTGCAGCGGCGCGATCTTGTCGGCGATGAACGCGTCGAGCGTCGCCAGATAGGCCGTCAGTTCCGCCGGCAGGTTGAAATCCATGGCCGCGCCTCCCTATGGCTGACCCCGTTCAGGGCTCGTGTTCGGCGAGTATGGACCGCCCCTTGGCGTCGCCAAGTCTGACGTGACGGAACACAGGCCAGGCTGCCTCCCCAGCGAGCAGGACGCGCGCGTCGGCGATCTTCACCTTGCATGGCTTGGCGTGGTGAAGGTCTGGCCGTTAGGGTCCGGGCGCGAGCATGACCGGAGGAACGCGCGTGGGCGAGACGATGACGCGGATGGGGACGCGGATGAGGACGAGCAACCGGCGGGCCGTGCTGGCGGGGTTGGGCGGTCTGGGCGCGAGCAGCCTGGCCGGGTGCGTGACCCAAGTCGGCGCGTCGGGGCGCGCGAGTTCGGGCCTGATCGCCCCCGCCCGCCCGACCTTCGTGGTTCCGCCGCTCGCCCCGCTGCGGATGAGCGCCGACCGCATCACCAAGATCACCGTCTGCCTGCGGCCGTTCCGCGCCGCGGGACCGCGCTTGGATGTCGAGACGGTCGGTGACAAGCGCGTGGTCCACAATTACGGCCACGGGGGCAGCGGCTGGTCGTTGTCGTGGGGCTCCAGCACCATCGCCGCGGGCAAGGCGCTGGAGGGCGGGACGAAGGAGGTGGCGGTGATCGGCTGCGGCGCCCTGGGCCTGACCTCGGCGCTGCTGCTGCAACGGGCCGGCGCCAAGGTGACGATCTACGCCAAGGAGCGCACGCCCCAGACCCGTTCGTTCCGCGCCACCGGCACCTGGTCGCCGGACTCGCGC
Source organism: Caulobacter sp. (assembly GCF_049283275.1). Lineage (GTDB taxonomy): Bacteria > Pseudomonadota > Alphaproteobacteria > Caulobacterales > Caulobacteraceae > Caulobacter. The sequence continues at coordinate 10,051 of NZ_JBAPVS010000307.1, forward strand.
GTCGCCGACGCCGACAAGGTCGCGCCCGGCTTCCCGGCCCTGTGGGAAGAGATGGCCCGCACCTCGTACGCCACCTACCAGACCCTGCTGGGCCTGCCCGGCGAGCCGGTGTCGTGGAGCGACCGCTACACCCTGTTCGACGGCGCCGACGAGACCCGCCAGCATGTCGAAGGCCCGGTGCGTTTCGCCGAGTACGGCGATCGCCTGCGCGACATCGTGCCCAGCCCGCACGATCTGCCCGCCGGCTCGCACCCGTTCCCGGTGGGCCGCGTGCGGCACGGGATCTCGATGCAGTTCAACGTCACCGAGATGGCCCACATGCTGACCAGCGACTTCCTGGCCGAGGGCGGCAAGATCGTGACCATGACCTTCGACACCCCCGCCGACCTGGCGCGGCTGAAGGAGCCGGTGGTGGTCAACTGCACCGGCTATGGCGCGCGGGCCCTCTGGAAGGACGAGACCATCACCCCGGTGCGCGGCCAGATCACCTGGCTCGCCCCGCAGCCCGAGGTTCGCTACGGACTCTATTACCGTCATGTCTCGGTCCTGCCCCGGCCCGACGGCATCGTCGTCCAGCAGGTGGGCGACAGCGACATGTGGGGCTACGGCGTGACCGAGGAGCGGCCCGACCGGGCGGAAGCCGAGACCGCGGTGGCGACGATCGCCGCGCTCTACGCAAAGGTGTAAGGCGACGCTCAACGCTCTGAGCGTGAAACAAGCGTTTCATTAAAAAATGCTCATGCGAAATAGTTTTCGCTTGCGCTATTTCCGAACACTGATATCTAAGCAGTGCTTAGTTCTGATCCGAAGCATCGGTGGGGATACCGATGCTGACATCCCCGGGTCGGAGCGACCAGTACAGCTTTTCGCCGATCATCGATCGTTCCCACTCCCTGATTACGCTGGAGGGCCTTCTTATGAAGCTCCAATCCCTGGCGGCTGTCGCCGCCCTGTCCGTCTCCCTGTTCGCCGGTTCGGCCTTTGCGGACGGCCGCATCGCCGTCGCCCTGGAAAACCCGCTCGCCGCCAAGACCAAGGTCGTCGCCGGTGGCGCGGTCTTCGTTTGCGACGGCGCCGAATGCGTTTCGACCGCCGCCCCGTCGCGGGCCCTGACCGCCGTGGCGTGCAAGGCCCTGGCCAAGGAAGTCGGCCGCGTTTCGGCTTTCGGCGGCGACACCAAGTCTCTGGACGCCGACGACCTGACCCGCTGCAACGTCTCGGCCAAGGCCGACGTGCAGACGGCGCAGAAGTAGCACGCTCTCTTATACCCGGACGCTTTGGGGCTCCCTGTCCCGTCCGGCTGTTTCCTCGAACATTCGCCTGATGGGGCGGCGGGCTGGTTCCGCCGCCCTTTTTCTTTGGCCGCGTTCGGACTATGGGACCCTTATGACCGCCTCCCTCGCCGCCCTTCTGGAAGACGACCTGCGCAAGATCGCCGGGCCCGACGCCGAACCCACCTCGATGACCGTCGACTACGGCGCGGCCGTCTCTTCCCTCAAGGGTGGGGTCCATGCCAGCAAGGCCTGGATCGAGCGCTCGACCCGCAGCCTGGTCTTCGTCCAGGCCGAGGCCCGCGCCGAGGACGGAACTCTGGTCGCCGCCGCCTCGGCGGTGTTCCGCAGGGTCACCCAAGGCTAGAGATTTCCCGAGGGAAATCTCTAGCTCTTTTGACGAAGGGCGCGCGATCGGACGCCGAACCGGCCTCCACTTCGGCTGATCGCGCTCTAGCCGATCGCTTTTCCGAAACCACGCCGCTCCTTACGCATCGGCCTTGGTTGCGACTGCGAAGGCTGCGTGTTATCAGGCGCGCGGCTTCGGACAGGGCAGCGCGTCAGCGCCGGCCGTCCATGCGCTTTTCTAGAGCGCGCTCAAGCCTTTAAGCCGGGACGAGGGTTAATCTTCTTGTCCGCGGCGATTGCAACGCACCGGGCGGAACAAGTGGCGGACGAAACCAAGGCGACGGATGCGGGTCAGCGCTATGCGCAGTCCCTGTTCGAACTGACGATCGAGAGCAACCAGCTGACCAAGGTCGAGGCCGACCTGAAGTCGCTGCGGGCCATGGCGGCCGAGAGCGCCGACCTGCGCCGCCTGATCGAAAGCCCCGCCTTCTCGGCCGAGGACAAGGCCAAGGGCCTGACCGCCGTGGCCGCCAAGGCCAAGTTCCAACTGCTGACCGCCAAGTTCCTGGGCCTGGTGGCCAGCAACGGCCGCGCCGGCGACCTGCTGGGCGCGATCACCGCCTTCGTCGAGCTGTCGGCCGTTCATCGCGGCGTCGTGACCGCCGAAGTGGTCACCGCCAAGGCCCTGACCGCCGCCCAATTGAAGGGCGTGTCGGCCGCGGTCGCCACCGCCGTCGGCAAGACCCCCGAACTCTCGACCCGCGTCGATCCGTCCATCCTGGGCGGCATCAAGGTGCGTGTCGGCTCCCGCCTGTTCGATGCTTCGCTCCGCTCGAAGCTCGATTCCCTGAAATTCGCCCTGAAGCGCGCCTAAACCTCTATAAGCGCGTCAAAAGATAAAAATCGCAGAGAGCCCAAGACAGCCATGGACATCCGCGCCGCCGAAATCTCGGCCATCCTCAAGTCGCAGATCGCCAATTTCGGCGAAGAAGCCGCCGTTTCGGACGTCGGCCAAGTGCTGTCCGTCGGTGACGGCATCGCCCGCATCTATGGTCTGGACAATGTCCAGGCCGGCGAAATGGTCGAGTTCCCCAAGGCCGGCGTGAAGGGCATGGCCCTGAACCTCGAGCGCGACAACGTCGGTTGCGTGATCTTCGGCCAGGACCAGGCCATCAAGGAAGGCGACGAAGTCCGTCGTCTGGGCGAGATCGTCGACGTTCCGGTCGGCCGTGGCCTGCTGGGCCGCGTCGTCAACCCGCTGGGCGAGCCGATCGACGGCAAGGGCCCGATCATCTCGACCGAGCGTCGCCGCGTCGACGTCAAGGCCCCGGGCATCATCCCGCGCAAGTCGGTGCACGAGCCCGTGCAGACCGGCCTGAAGTCGATCGACACCCTGATCCCCGTCGGCCGCGGCCAGCGCGAGCTGATCATCGGTGACCGTCAGACCGGCAAAACCGCCGTCGCCATCGACACCATCCTGAACCAGAAGGCCGCCAACGCCGGCAAGGACGAGAGCGCCAAGCTCTATTGCGTCTACGTCGCCATCGGCCAGAAGCGTTCGACCGTCGCCCAGATCGTCAAGACGCTCGAAGAGCACGGCGCCCTGG
>NZ_JBAPVS010000308.1:0-4808 GCF_049283275.1 Caulobacter sp.
CCTACAAGGGCGTGCCGTACGGGGCCAGCGTCTCGGGCGCCGGCCGCTTCAAGCCGGCCAAGCCGGTCGCCCCCTGGACCGGCGTGCGCGACGCCACCCGGCTGGGCACGCCCTCGCTGCAGGACCCGACCACCGTCTACGGCGTCAACGAGCCCCCACCCGGCGAGGACTGCCTGGTGCTGAACCTGTGGACCCCGGCCGGCGGGGCGAAGGGCAAGCCGGTGATGGTCTACAGCCATGGCGGCGGCTACACGACCGGCTCGGGCGGCAGCTCGGCCCAGGACGGCGCGATGCTGGCCCGCGAGCACGACGTGGTGGTGGTGGCCACCAACCATCGCCTGGGCGTGCTGGGCTATCTGTATCTGGGCGAACTGGGCGGGACCGAATACGCCGGCTCGGGCAATCAGGGCCTGTCGGACATCGTGCTGGCCCTGAAGTGGGTGGCCCGCAACATCGAGGCGTTCGGCGGGGATCCGGCCAATGTGACGATCTTCGGCGAGTCCGGCGGCGGGGCAAAGACCTCGTGCCTCTACGCCATGCCCTCGGTCGCGCCGCTGTTCTCCAAGGCCATCATCCAGAGCGGCCCGGTCGTGCGGGTGACGACCCCGGAGGTCGCCGCCCAGACGACGCGGATGTTCCTCGATCAGCTGGGCATCGCCCCGGCCGACTGGCGCAAGGTGCTGGACGTGCCCGCGCCCCAGATCCTGGCCGCCCAGAAGGCGATGAACGCCAAGGTCAAGAGCGACAGCGGCGGCTGGCGGGGCATCCAGTCGCTGACGCCCGGCACCTATGGCCCGATCGTCGACGGCGACCTGCTGCCGCATCATCCGTTCGACTCGACCGCCCCGGCCAGCGCCGCCGACAAGCCGCTGATGATCGGCTGGATGGACAGCGAGGCGGCGTTCTTCGCCTGGCAGAACAAGGACGTCGAGGCGTTCCGGCTGGACGAGACGGGGCTGAAGGCGCGGCTCTCGGGCAAGTTCGGCGACCGGGGCCAGGCCCTGATCGACACCTACCGGTCCGACCGCCCCGGCGCGACGCCCAGCGACATCTATCTGGCGGCCGCCAGCTACTACGCCATGGGTTCGGGCTCGGTGGTCACCGCCGAGCGCAAGGCCGCGCAGGGCAAGGCGCCGGTCTATGTCTACAACATCGCCTACCGCTCCAACCGCAAGATGGACGGGACCGACATCGAGCTGGGGGCCATGCACGCCAGCGACATCCCGCTGGTGTTCAACACCGTCGCCTCGCCCACCACCCTGGCCGGCGACCGCGCCGACCGCTTCGAGGCGGCGCGCAACATCAGCACCATGTGGGCCAATTTCGCGCGGACGGGAAAGCCCTCGGCGCCGGGGCAGCCGGCGTGGCCGGCCTATGACCTGAAGACGCGGCAGACCATGGTGCTGGACGTGAAGTGCAGCGTGGTCCCGGACCGGTTCGGGGCGGAGCGGAAGCTGTGGGCGAAGCTGGATCCGGTGACGGCGGGGTGATCCACCAAAATCTGTCATCCCGGACAAGCGCGTCGCGCGAAGATCCGGGACCGACCCGAAGTGCTGAGCTCAGGCGTCGGTCCCGGGCCTTCGCTTCGCTACGCCCAGGATGACAAGTTTTGGGATGGCGTTCGGCGCTACCGTCCCTTCTCCTTGCTCAACGCCGCCGCGGCGTTGACCAGCTGGATGTAGCTGGCGCCGACATTGATCACGTATTCGTTCTCGCCCCAGAAGAACGGCCAGTCCTCCTTGTTCTCGGGGAAGTCCGGCTTGACGATCAGCTCGCCGGGCACGACGCCGCCGGCGATGAAGCTGAAGTCGGCGCGGTTGTTACCGTAGGCGACTTCCTTCGAGACCGTGCCCACGGCCGAGACCAGCGAGATGTCCGAGCCCGGATGGGTCCCGTACAGATAGTTCAGGGACCGGAAGACCGCCTCGCCGTCGATGATCTGGGGGAAGGCCTTGTGCAGGGCCCAATGGGTCAGGCCGAATTCGGCGACGCCGCCGCTGCCGGCCCAGCCGCCCATGGCGATCGGCACGCCGAACGGGTTCTCGGTCGCCAGCTTGTCGCTCTGGGCCTTGTAGGCGCGCACCGCCGGCTCCATCCGCGACTTGAAGGCCGGCGGCATGAACGGGACCGCCCGGGCCGCCAGGTCGGCGTTCTGGATGAAGCGAGCCTCGACCTTGGGCCAGAGCTCGTCGATCCTGGCGGCGTATTTCGGATCCTTGGTGGCGATCAGCAGCTCGACCGCGGCGCTGAACTCCTCGTCGACGATGTCGCCGCCGGTGGTGTTGCCGTGGTGGAAGAGGTCGGGGGCGTGGGCGTGCTCCTCGTCCCAGACCCGCTGGGCGGTGGCCAGGCTGTCGTCGGCGAGCGCGTCGCGATAGCCGCGCAGGGCCCGGCTGGCGGCCGCCAGGGCGGCGATCGAGCCGTAGTTCAGCGGTGTCGACTTGCTGGTGAAGGCCCAGCGGTCGTCCTTGACCCCGCTGCGGCCGCCCTTGGTTTCATCGGGGCCGAGGGCGGCGTCATAGACCAGGCCGTCGGTCTTGGTCACCGCGTCGCCCAGGTGGGTGTACTGCTCGACGTCGGGCTCGACGATGCCGTGGATCGCGTGGCCCACGGCCTTGTGCTGGGCCAGCAGTTGCAGCGTGCCGTGCTCGATCTGCTGCAGGATGTCGGGCGTCCCGTCGGGGACGTGGATCTCGACGTGCCGGCGCTTCTGGTCGACGGAAGTCTCGTCGCGGGTCAGGCGGAACTGCTCCCAGGTGTCGACCAGGGTGCGCACGACCGCGTAGTGGGTCTGGGTGCGGATGTCGAAATCGCCCGCGTCGAACCAGCCGCCGACATTGAGGCCGGGGATGTGCTCCATCGGCTTGAACGGCGTGTCGGTGGTCGGGCCCTGCCGGTAGAGGTCGATGTGTTCGTGGTTCAACGGGGCCTGAAGGGCGTCGTCGCGGTGGCTGTCGCCGTGCCAGACCCGATAGGCCTCGTTGACGAACATGTGGTCCATGGCGACCGGGAAATAGACGTCCAGGGTCGGATGCCAGGCGTCGTCATAGAGCGACGGATCGATCCGGAACGGCGCGGTGCGCTTGCCGGCATAGTCCACCACATAGAGCCCCGGCGTCTTCACGGACGAAAAGTCGAACGGGGCGTAGGCGTAGCGCAGCCAGGGCGTCCAGGCGCCGAGCGGCGCGGTCAGCACCGGGGTGAAGGCACCGGTCTCGCTCACCCGCAGCAGGCTGGCCCGAGCCTTGGGCGGATCGGCCGGGTCGCGCTCGATGATCGCCACCTTGTTCTGGCTGGGCGCATAGCCCAGTTGCGAGTGCGCGATCGACGGCGGGCGGACCCAGTCGGGCAGGGCGTTGGCCGACACGGTCCATGCCACCACCCGGCCGGTCTTGCCGGCGGGGATGGGCGCGCGCAGCACGTACCAGCCGTTCTGGGCCTGGTTGCGGCCGTCATACAGCGACACCGGCCCGCCGGCCGTGCTGGCGATGGTGATCCGGCGCGTGGGATCCTCCGGCGCCAGCACGAAGCGGCCGGCCGTGACCAGGGGCAGGGGCTCGGCCCGGCCATCCGGACCGCTCGCCGCGGCCATCGGGCCGCTGGGATACAGCGGGAAGCCGCCCGGCTTGCCGTCGGCCAGGAAGGTCTTGCGGAAATAGGCCGAGGGCAGGACCTCGAGATTGAGCCCGGCCTTGCCCTCAAGGGCGGCGGGCAGGGGCTTGTCGAGCTCGACGCTCAGCACGAAGGCCTGGCCGCGCGGCTCGACGCGGAGGGTGTAGCGGAAGTCCTGGCCGACGAACTCCAGGGTCGCGGTGATCACACCGCTGACCGGATCGACCTTGCGCTCGATCAGCTTGGCCATCGGGTCCCACTGGCCGGGCGTGGGGCTGAGCCGCACGTCGCCGTTGGTGACGGTGCGCACCCCATGCTGGATCAGCTCGACCCCGCTCATCTTGGCGTCGTTGAACAGGTCCTCGGAGCCGTTGCTGAACACCAGGACGTTCAGCCCCCGGGTCTCCAGATAGCCCTTAGCGTTGAGCTTGAGCGCGGCGGCCGAAGGCGGGACGGGGCCTTGGGCCGCCGGCTGAGTCGTGGTTTGCGCAAAGGCGGCGGGCGCGGCGCCGGCCATCAGGCTCGCGGCCAGGGCGACGGCCTTCAGGGACCGCGTCAGGACTTCCATGGTGTTCCTCCGTCCTGGATGTCTCTCCAGGTGGCGGCAGCTTTCCCGTCTGGCGAGGCGAGCGTCAACGCACTTTTGGTACCGCTCCCATTTTTCAGACGGCGCGGCGAGACGCGGCGGCCGCGAGGGTGAGGCGATGCAGGGGAGTGGGGAGAGCGCCGGTCCACAATGCCTAATGATAGCGGTAACGCCCTTCCTGGCCGCGGCAACGGACCTGGAATGCGCCGCGCGCCCGTCGACCCGGCGCGAATCGTCGTCGGCCAGCACGCCCCGCGGCCTCTAACGGTGACGCTTGCAACCTTGTGTCATCGGTGTTTCCCGTCCGCCCCTGTGTCGAGGTTGCAACAGTCGGCCCACCCGAAGAAAAAGGCGTTTGCGTCAAAAAAGCGGCAATTGGCTTATTTGTCTGGGTTTGGGGTGATTTGTTCGATAAAAGACCTGGTACAGCGCTGTCAAAAACAGTTTCCGGTCGCTTGACCGGCTTCGCATACTGATGTTACCGCTAACGCAGTTGATGCCGTCCGGTCATTTTTGGCGAAAATCGCAAAAATCGCCGGATGAGATGTCGACACTGAAACAAGAAAAGCAGCCTTCATTTCGAGGCGCCTGCGTGGGGAAACGGCTATGA
>NZ_JBAPVS010000309.1:0-17013 GCF_049283275.1 Caulobacter sp.
TCGGCGATCGAGACGCCGTTGAACTTGGCGTTGGTGACGGCCTTGGTGATCTGGTCGCGCAGGCTTTCGAAGTCAGACTTCAGGGCGTTGAACGAGGCGCTGTTCAGCGAGGTGTCGGAAGCGGCCAGGGCCTTTTCCTTCATCTTGCCCAGCAGATCGGTGACGGTGTCGCCGGCGGCCAGGGCCACGTCGATGGTCGACTGACCACGTTGCAGCGAGTCCTTCACGGCGTTCAACGAGCTGGCGGTGCTCGATTGGTTCTTGGCCATGGCCCAGATCGCGCCGTTGTCCTTGGCGTTGCCGACCTTCTTGCCGGTGTTGATACGCTGTTGCGTAACACCCAGCTCGCTGTTGGTGGCGTTCAGGTTCTGCAGGGCGACCATTGCGCCCGCGTTGGTGTTGATGCTGTTCAGGGCCATTTCGGCGTATTCCCATTCAAGGTGTCCGACGTCATTTTGACTGCCGGGAGCATTTTGCTCATCGCCAGTATCTACGGCCGTGCTTTCCATATCGTGAAAATGCGGCAGCTATTTTCGCGGCATGGATAATGCATAATTAAGCATTTTTATTTGAGTAGTCACCGGGTTCTCAATCCCTCTATTTCAACTAAGGACTCGGCGCTGGATTTTAATCTGTCGTTGACCAATATGAATTGGCTTGATGCGCTTCAAATACTACATCTAGTGGGTGGGCCTCCGCCATGGGGCGAGTCTTGTTGTCTGGGGGGCCCAAAGAAAAGGGGCGGTGCGGAAGACCCTCCCTCTAGAGGCGTTGAACCCGAAGGCCGAACCGCTTGGCGGAACAGGCTGAGGCGCGACGGGGTCGAGGCGTTCCAAGGGCCGTCGCGCGCTTGCGGCCAAGCGTCCGACCGTCCGGTTTCAGGCGCACAGTCGGTGCGGCGCCGGGTCTCGGTCGTCGGTGTCGAAGAGGTCGAAGGCCTCTTCCCAGGCCGCCTGCCGCGAGGCGCGCAGGGCTGCGTCGTCGATGATCCGGACGATCTGATCCTCGCGGTCGTTCCACACCAGGCCGATGTCGGCGGCGCGTTCGGCGTCGCGGCCGAGCAACAGGATGATGTCGGCCCGCAGCGTCCGTTCCGGGCTCAGCCGCATCAGCGTGCGCCCGCCGCCGAGGTCGCGGTGAATGTCGGCGAAGTCGAGCACGACCGAGATCATCGCGGCGGTGACCGGGGCGACATGCCAATCTTGGGCGAGGAGACGGTTCATGCGAGGGCTCCAGATCGGGCCTTCTGCCCGGCGGGTTTCTTCAGTCTCCCTTTTGCGGGTGTACTGCGTCAAAAACGGTCGTATATGTTCGCCATGCGACACGACAAGGCGACCCGATTGTTGGATCTGGCCCGGATGCTGGCCGGGTCGTCGGAAGGCATGACGCTGGACGAGATGGCGCGCGCCATGGAGGTGGGGCGTCGCACGGCCGAACGGATGCGCGACGCGGTCTGGGCCGCGTTTCCGCAGATGGAGGCGATCGAGGATCCGCCGACCCGGCGTTTCCGCATTCCTTCCGGCCTGGACAGTCTGTTCCAGACCCCGACCGCCGAAGAGCTGGCGGCCCTGCGCACGGCGGCCGACAGCTACGCCGCAAGCGGAGCCAAGGGGCGGGCGGCGGCGCTCTACGCCCTGGAGCGCAAGCTGCTGTCGGCCCTGCGCGGTGCGGCGCGCCGCAAGGTGGCGCCGGACGTCGAGGCCCTGGTGCAGGCCGAGACCATCGCCGTCCATCCCGGCCCTCGTCCGTTCGAGAGCGAAGAGGTGCTCACCGCCATACGCTCCGCCGTCAAGGGCCTGCAGGCCCTGTCGTTCCGCTACGAGGGCGGCAGCGCGCCGGGCCGGACCCGCAAGGTGACGCCCCTGGGCATCCTGTTCGGCCACAGCAACTATCTGGTGGCGACGGAGGGGCGCGATCCGCGCCCGCGCACCTTCCGGCTGGATCGGATGCAAGCCGTCACGGCGTTGGAAGAGCCGGCCCCGCCGCCCGAGGACTTCTCGCTGCAGGCCTTCGCCGACGAGAGCTTCGGCATCTATCACGGCGAGGTCGAGGACGTGGTCCTGCGCGTCGCCGCCGGCCGCGCCGACGACGCCCTGCGCTGGCGCTTCCACACCAACCAGACCGTGACCCAGGAGCCGGACGGTTCGGTGACCGTGGCGTTCCGGGCCAGCGGCATGCTGGAGCTGTCCTGGCACCTGTTCACCTGGGGCGACGCGGTGGAGATTGTCTCGCCGCCGGGGCTGCGCGAGATGATGGTCGAAGAGTTGAAGACGGCGCTGAAGGCCCACGAAGGCGGCCGGACCTGACGTCCGACCGCCGCGCCGTCGTCTAGCGTCCCCCGGCCTCGACGAAGCTGGTCACCAGGTCGGCGAAGACCTGGGGCTGTTCGAGATAGAGCAGGTGGCCGCTGTCGGGCACGACCACGCGTCGGGCGCCGGGGATCGCGGTTTCCAGGACCTTGGCCTGCTCCTGCACGTCCTTGATGTCGACCGCGCCGACCAGGATCAGGGTCGGTACGCGGATTTCGCCCAGGCGGGGTTTGGCCACGGCGAGAGGGCGCTCGCGCATGCCGGCGGCTAGATTGCCGGGATTGGCCTTGAGCCAGGCCACGACCCGGGCGCGCTCGGCGTCGGCGGTCTTGGTCAGGATGTAGGGGTCTCTCGCCGCCCCCTCCAGATCGCCCATCTTGGCCTTGAGGCCCAGCGCCAGGGTCCTGAACAGAAAGCCCCACGAGGCGTCGAAGCCGCTGATCCAAGGACCGACCAGCACCAACTTGTCGACGGTCTGGGGATGGGCCAGGGCGAAATCGACGGCGATCCCGCTGCCCGAGGATGAGCCGACCAGGGTGGCGTGCCGGAGGTCGAGCGCCTTCATCAGGGCCACGAGATCCGTCGCCGGCGTGTACGGCGCCGCAGTGGGCGGCGAGGCGCCATAACCCCGGCGGTCGTAGCGAACGACCCGGAACCGCGCGCAGAGCTTGGGCCATACATCGTCGAAGACGGCCGAGTGCAGGATGCCGTCATGCAGCAGGACGACCGCCTTGGGGCCGGCGCCGCAGGTCTCATAGGCGAGTTTGCCGCCATCGACCTGCAGCACGCCGCGCGTCGAGGTCTGGGCGTTCGCCGCGCCGCCGGAAAGCAGCAGGCAGCCGGCCGCGATCGCCCAGGCGGGCGTCGAAAACAGTCTCATGGTGATCTCCGGGGTAAGGCGCCGGTCAGCCGGCGCGTTTCAGCTCGTCAGTCCCGCGCCCTTCGGGCTTTTCTTGGGGTGTTTCCTCCGGCGCGTATTCCAGGATGTCGCCCGGCTGGCACCGCAGGTAGGCGCAGATCGCCTCTAGGGTTTCGAACTTCATGCCCTTCACCTTGCCGGACTTCAGCAGCGAGAGATTGGCTTCGGTGATGCCGATGGCGCGGGCCAGGACGTTGGAGCGCACCTTGCGCTTGGCCAGCATGACGTCGAGACGCAGGATGATCGGCATCAGACGAACGCCTCGCGGTCTTCCTCGATCTCTCGGCCGACCTGCATGACCTGGCCGATGACGAAGACCAGCAGACCCAGCACGAAGGCCTGGACGCTGGCCATGTGGGCCCAGTTCTTGTCGATCTCGTAGCCGGTGGCGCTGAGGAACAGGTGGCAGACGAACGGTGACAGGGCGTAGGCGCACAGCCATATCCCGATCCGGCGAAACTGCATGGCGTTGGCCGGAGCGAACACCCGGCCTTGGGCGTAGAGCCGGAAAAGTCCGCGCGCGCTCCAGAACAGCATGATGATCGGCGTGGCTCGCACGACGCCGACCAGGCAGTAGATCAGGCGATGGGGCAGGGGCAGCGAGCCGAAGGCCACCGAATTGGGCGGCCCCTCGCCGATATAGCAGTTGTCCGGCCCGATCCGGACGAACTCGCCCTTGTAGAAGATCATGGTGATCAGGGCCGTGACCAGGATCGCGACCGACAGCGCCAGCAGGCCCGTGAACAGCCAGGCCAGTCCGCGACTGCCCAGGCGAACCCGACGCTGGGCGGGCGTTTCGGGCGCGGACAGGGCTTCGGCGCGTGGCTTGAGCTTGACGACGGTCATGGCGTCCTCCGATGACGCCAAGCTCGTTCGGAAATTTATTTCTGTCAAACGATAATATCTTGCCTCAAGCCGCCACCAGCCGCAGCAAGGCCAATTCACGCGCTCGAGGCGAGGCGGCCCGCCGTTTAGGCAGTTGGCTGGCTTCGAACGCCTCCAGCACCTTGGGGTGGATATAGGCCGCGCGGCAGACCGCCGGCGTATTGCCCAGCAGGCCGGCCACCGCCTTGACGCAGGTGTTGAGCGTGCGCTTGGCCTCGGTCTGGGTCTCCGGCTTGGGGCTCATGCTGAGAGCCTCCAGCGCCGCCAGCGAGCCGTACCAGGTGCGGAAGTCCTTGGCCGAGAAGTCTTCGCCGCAGGCCGCGCGGATGTAGTCGTTGACGTCGCTGCTCTCGATCGCCCGCCGCTGGCCGTCCTCATCGAGGTATTGGAACAACCGCTGGCCGCGCAGGTCCTGGCAGGCGGCGACGATCCGCGCCAGACGACGGTCGCGAAAGCCCGTCTTGTGCATCTTGCCGCTCTTGCCCTTGAACTCGAACACCGCCCCGCCGCCGGCCAGCTTCAGGTGGCGCTTCTGCATGGTGGTGAGGCCAAAGCTCTTGTTGGTCTTGGCGTATTCGTCATTGCCGACCCGGATCAGGGTCAGCTCCAACAGGCTGACCACGGCGGCCAGCACCTTCTCGCGCGGCAGGCCCCGGCGCGCCAGATCGACGGCCAAGCGCTTGCGCAGCTTGGGCAGGGCGCGGCCGAAGGCGGCCATGCGGTCGTACTTGCGCGCGTCGCGGTCAGCGCGCCAGCCGGGGTGATAGCGGTACTGCTTGCGGTTCTTCTGGTCGCGGCCGATCGCCTGGATGTGGCCGTTGGGATCGGGGCAGATCCAGACGCTGGTCCAGGCCGGCGGGATGGCCAGGGCCGTGATCCGCGCCAGGGTCGCTTCGTCCTTCACCGCCCGGCCGTCCTCGTCGACATAGGAGAAGCTTTTGCCGCGGGCGATGCGGCGCAGGCCCTGTTCCTGGTCGTTGACATAGGCCAGCAAGGTCCGTTCGGCGGGCGTGGTCTGGAGCGTGTCGCGGGGCATGGCGGTCATCGCCCCGCTGGGCGGCCGGCGCCGTCGTGTTCCGAAAAATCCTGGGCCATCGCCTCGCTCCCAACCTATCGTCCGCCAACGTGATAGACGGACCGCCGGTTCCGGGAGCGACGCGCCAGACATGAACTACCGACACGCCTTCCACGCCGGCAATTTCGCCGACCTGCAGAAGCACGCGATCCTGCTGGCCCTGTTGAAGGCCCTCACGGCCGACGGGACGCCGCTGTCGGTGATCGACACTCACGCCGGGGCCGGGGCCTACGATTTGGGCGGCGACATGGCCCAGCGCTCGGGCGAGGGCGCGGCGGGAATCGGGCGGCTGCTGGCCATGGACGACGTCCCGGCGGTGTTCGCCCCCCTGGTCGCGGCGGTGAAGGCGCTGAACAGGGGCGGCGCCGGTTCGCTCTATCCCGGTTCACCCCTGCTGATCGCCCAGCACCTGCGCAAGACCGACCGCTACACCGCCTGCGAGCTGCGGCCCGACGATTTCGACAGCCTGCGTCGCACCCTAGCGCCCTACGCCTTCGCCCAGGCGCTCAAGGACGACGGCTACGCCACGGCCGCGGCCCGCGCCGGGAAGGGCGCCAAGAACGAGGCGAGGACCTTCGTGCTGATCGACCCGCCGTTCGAGCGCAGCGACGATTACGCCCAGACCGTGGCCGTCACCAAGGCGGTGCTGGCCAAGGACAAGGACGCGGTCATCGCCGCCTGGATGCCGTTGAAGGACCTGGAAACCTTCGACGCCTTCATGCGGGCGATGGAAACTGTCACGAACGACGCGCTAGCTGCTGAGCTGCGCCTCAGGCCGCTGACGGATCCGATGAAGATGAACGGCTGCGCGATGGTCATGGTCGGGACGCCCAGGTCCGCTGAGAGCGCGATCGCCGAGGTCACGACCTGGCTGGCCGACCATCTCGGCGACGCCGGGGCCAAGGCGCGGATCTGGCGCGCGTGACGACTCGGTCCGGTCTTGGGGCCGGCCCCAGCTTCCGCGAGGCGTTCTGGGTCTGGCTCAAGGTCGGGTGCCTGGGCTTTGGCGGTCCGGCCGGCCAGATCGCCCTGCTGCATCGCGAGGTGGTCGAGCGGCGCGCCTGGATCGACGAGGAGCGCTTCGCCCACGCCCTGAGCTTCTGCATGCTGTTGCCCGGCCCGGAGGCCCAGCAGCTGGCCACCTGGCTGGGCTGGCGCCTGCACGGCGTGCGCGGCGGCGTCGCGGCGGGACTGCTGTTCGTGGCGCCGGGCCTGCTGGTGATGCTGGGTCTTTCGGCCCTGTACGTCGCGCACGGCCGGGCGGCCTGGGCGGGACCGGCCCTGCTGGGGCTGAAGGCGGCGGTGGTCGCCTTGGTGCTGCAGGCCCTGATCCGCATGGGCGGCCGGGCGATCAAGGGCGTGGCCGGCTGGTGGGCCGCCGGTCTGGCCTTCGCGGCCCTGACCTTCACGGTGTTGCCGTTCCCGCTGATCATCCTGGCGGCCGGCGCGGTCGGCTGGGCGCTGGGCGGCGGCGTGACGCAGACGGAAGGGGCCGAGCCCTCGGTGCGAACGCCCTGGCGCACGGCCCTGGTCTGCCTCGCCGCCTGGTTGGCGCCCGTATTGTTGGCCCTGGCCCTGGCGCCGGGATCGACCCTGGCCAAGATGGGGGGCGTGTTCAGCCTGCTGGCGGTGATCAGCTTCGGCGGAGCCTACGCCGCCCTGGCCTATGTCGGCCAGGCGGCGAGCGCGTTCGGCTGGTTGGCGCCGGGCCAGATGCTGGACGGGCTGGGCCTGGCGGAGACCACGCCGGGGCCGCTGTTGCTGGTGCTGGTCTTTGTCGGCTTCGTCGGCGCCTATCAGAGCGCGCCGCCGGAGCTGGCCTGGGTCGCCGCCCTGGCCGGCGGGTTGATGGCCGCCTGGACCACCTTCGCGCCGTCGTTCCTGTGGATCTTCGCCGGCGGGCCGTTCTTCGAGCGCCTGCGGTCGCGCCCTCGGCCCGCCCGCGCCCTGGCCCTGGTCTCGGCGGCGGCCGTCGGGGTGATCGCCAATCTGGCGGTGTGGTTCACCATCCATCTGCTGTTCCGGGTGGGCGCCGTCCACGCCTGGGGACCGTTGCGGGCGGAGCTGCCGAACCTCGCCAGCGTCAACCTGCCGGCGGCGGGTCTGACGGTTCTGGCCTGCGGTTTGGTGTTTGCGCTGCGGGCGCCGGTCCTGGCGGTGGTGGGAGCCATGGTCGCCGCCGGCCTAGTGCTGGGCGCAATCGGCCTGATTTGAGTCCCCGCCCGCGATTTTACGACTCACCTGGCTAGAAAACCATGTTATGCTGCAGTGCAACAAACGGTTGTTGGAGCTCGGCCATGACCCTGTCGTTCCTTCCCGAAGTGCCCAAAATTGATCCTGAAAAAGGCTCGCACCTGATGGCCGGCGCGGCCTCGCCGCTGTGGCTGATGTTCGGCGGCGCGGCCATGGCCGGCGCGACCTGGTGGTGGTGGTCGGCGCGCTGGCGCGAGGCGGTCAATGTCGAGGCCTTGATGGCGCCGACCTTGGCCAAGGCCATTTCCGAGCCGGAGCCTGTCGCGCCCATCGAACTCGCCCCGGCCATCGAGGCGGTGATCGATCCCGTCACCGAGGCCTTGGTCCTGGCGCCGGTCGCGCTGGAAACGCCCGAGCCGGTCACGGCGGCCGCGACCGCGGCGACCGAGACCGTCGCCGAGGCCGTGCAGGAGACGCTCGACACCGCCGAAACGGTGGCCGCAGAGACCAAGGAAACTCTGGAGGCCGTCAGCGAGCCGGTGGTCGAGGCCGTGGTCGAGACCGCCAAGTCGACCGGCGACGACCTGACCCAGTTGGTCGGCATCGGTCCCAAGCTGGCCGTGTCCCTGGCCGATCTGGGCGTGACCCGCTTTTCCGAGATCGCCGCCTGGGGACCGGAAGAGCTGGCCGATTTCGACGCCAAGCTCGGCCTGAAGGGTCGCGCCGAGCGGGACGCCTGGGTGGCCCAGGCCAAGCGGCTGGCGGGTGATTGATATTGGACTGCTCATCCCGGCATTCGACGGGATGAGCAGATTATTGGAGTAGCCTCCTTTGGGGCCGATCGCCGCCACGGCCGGCGCCTCCACGTCGTCGACGCCGTGGCTGGACAACCAAGTCGGCGCAGGCGCGTTGACCTGACATGACCGAGCGCACCGCCGAAACCCTCGAGGGCCAGATCGTCGACGAGGGGCCCCTCAGCCAGCGTCACAAGGCCCACAAGGCCTGGCGTCAGGCCGAGACCATCAAGCGGCTTTCCGACCGGCTGATCGGCATAGGACCGTTCGGCATCGGCCTGGACGGCGTGCTGGCCTGGGCGCCCGGCGTGGGCCTGGCCTATGGGCTGGGGGCGGGCGGGCTGCTGCTCTATCACGCCGTGCAGGCGCGCGCCTCCGGTCCGACCCTGGCGCGCATGGCCGCCTATCTGGCCGCCGATAACCTGTCCGACACCGTGCCGATCCTGGGCTGGGCCGTCGACACCCTGTTCCCCGGCCACCTGCTGGCCGCCAAGGCCCTGCAGAAGGACATCGAGTCCAAGCACGGCCTGCCCGATGACATCGACGCCCAGACGCGCAAGACGCGGCGGGTGAAGAAGGCGCGGGGCTAAAGCGCCAGAGGCGGGAGGGTCACTAGCGGCCGGGGCAAGCGATCCTGGCGTCCATAAGCGATCCACCACACGCCGAGGCCTGTGAGGGCGCCGATCGCTGCGATGGTGAGCACCACCTGAGCGACCTTAGAAGGGGCGTCATCAAACGTGGCCAGCAAAGACCCGAAGACGAGACCCGTGACCGAGCCTAATAGGGCGCTGGCGGGCCAGTAGTGTCGATCGAACTGGTGCAGAACTGCCCAACCGACGCAGGCGGGCAGCACGAATATCCAACCCACGACCAGACTCATCGCCACCGTCGCCGGCAGCCCCGCCAAGACGGAGGGTATCTCTTCCACGCCATCCGGCAGGCGCATGGCGGCTCCCAACAGGATCAGAGCCGTTGGAGGGAAAGCGAAAGCGAACATGATCGCCGCGGCGACACGGGAACGATTGGTCTTTTCGTGCGCAGGCGGAAACATCAACGGCTCTCGATAAGGATGAACAGTGTCCCCATAGAACTGCCGCTGCGTGGAATCGGGATCGCGGCGCCGGAGGACATCCGGTCAAGAGGCGGTGCAGGCGTCCCTACGCCGCCTCGCCCTGCGTATAGCCCAGCTGCTTGTTCAGCTTGTCCAGCAGCTCGATCACCGCCTCGGCGATCACCGTGCCGGGCGGGAAGATCGCCGCGGCGCCGGCGTCGAGCAGGGCCTGGAAGTCTTGGGGCGGGATCACCCCGCCGACCACCATCATGATGTCGCCACGCCCCTGCTTGGCTAACTCGGCTTTCAGCTCGGGGGCCAAGGTCAAGTGCCCCGCCGCCAGGGACGAGGCCCCGACGATGTGGACGTCGTTATCGACCGCCTGCTTGGCGGCCTCGGCGGGAGTCTGGAACAGCGGGCCGATGTCGACGTCGAAACCCAGATCGGCGAAGGCGCTGGCGATCACCTTCTGACCTCGGTCATGGCCGTCCTGGCCCATCTTGGCGACGAGAATGCGGGGCGGGCCGCCGTGGGCTTCCTGGAAGGCGACGACCATGGCGCGCGCCCGGGCGGTCTTGGGGTCGGCGCCGGCCTCCTTGCCGTAGACGCCCTCGATCGCCTGGATCGTGGCGCGGTGGCGGCCGAAGACGTTCTCCATGGCCAGGCTGATCTCGCCCACCGTGGCCTTGGCGCGGGCGGCGTCGACGGCCAGGGCCAGCAGGTTGCCCGAGCCGCGCGCCCCCTCTTCCAGGGCTTTCAACGCCGCGGCGGTGGCGGCCGGATCGCGCTCGGCCTTCAGACGGGCCAGCTTTTCCAGCTGTTGATTGCGCACGGAGGTGTTGTCGACCTTCAGCATCGGGATCTCGTCGACGACTTCCGGCTTGTAGCGGTTGACGCCCACCACGCTCTGGCGATTGGCGTCGATGCGGGCCTGGGTCTTGGCGGCGGCTTCCTCGATGCGCAGCTTGGGAATGCCCTGCTCGATGGCCTTGGCCATGCCGCCAGCCGCCTCGACCTCCTCGATGTGGGCCAGGGCCCTGACCGCCAGATCGTGGGTCAGACGCTCGACATAGTAGGAGCCGCCCCACGGGTCGACGACGCGGGTCGTGCCGCTCTCCATCTGCAGGAACAGCTGGGTGTTGCGGGCGATGCGGGCCGAGAAGTCGGTGGGCAGGGCCAGGGCCTCGTCCAGGGCGTTGGTGTGCAGGCTTTGCGTTTGGCCGTTCACCGCGGCCATGGCCTCCACGCAGGTGCGGGCGACGTTGTTGAACACGTCCTGCGCCGCCAGCGACCAGCCCGAGGTCTGGCTGTGGGTGCGCAAGCTGAGCGAGCGGTCGTCCTTGGGGTCGAACTCGCGCTTCATCAGCCGGGCCCACAGCAGGCGGGCCGCGCGCATTTTCGCGACTTCCATGAAGTAGTTCATGCCGATCGCCCAGAAGAACGACAGGCGCGGGGCGAAGGTGTCGATGCTCATGCCGGCCGCCACGCCCGCGCGGGCATACTCAACGCCGTCGGCCAGGGTGTAGGCCAGTTCCAGGTCGGCCGAGGCCCCGGCCTCCTGCATGTGGTAGCCGCTGATCGAGATCGAGTTGAACTTCGGCATCTTCTCGGAGGTGAAGGCGAAGATGTCCGAGATGATCCGCATCGAGGGACCGGGCGGATAAATGTAGGTGTTGCGGACCATGAACTCCTTGAGGATGTCGTTCTGGATGGTCCCGGAGAGCTTGTCGGGCGAAACGCCCTGTTCCTCGGCGGCGACGATGTAGAGCGCCAGGATCGGCAGCACCGCGCCGTTCATGGTCATCGACACGCTCATCTTGTCGAGCGGGATGCCGCTGAACAGGGTGCGCATGTCGAGGATCGAGTCGATGGCCACGCCGGCCATGCCGACGTCGCCCTTCACCCGCTCGTGGTCGCTGTCATAGCCCCGGTGCGTGGCCAGGTCGAAGGCCACCGACAGGCCCATTTGGCCGGCGGCCAGGTTGCGTCTGTAGAAGGCGTTGCTGTCCTCGGCGGTCGAGAAGCCCGCGTACTGCCGTACCGTCCACGGGTTGGTGACGTACATGGTCGGATAGGGGCCGCGCAGATAGGGCGCGACGCCGGGATAGCCGCCGGTGAAGTCCAGGCCGGCCGTATCGTCGGCGGTGAAGGCCGGGGGCACGTCAACGCCTTCGGGGGTGTGCCAGACCGCGCCCTCTGGGGCCGCCGCGGTCGCGCCGGTCTCGAACGCGACAGTCGTGAAGTCGGGGAACTGGCTCATGCTTGCGCTCCCTCGAAGGCGGACGAGAACCGGATGGGCGTCAGGGGCGGGCAGCGGGAATCCGGTCCGGGCACGCGCACGCTGGGCGGGTCGACGGCGAAATCGGCGGCGTCGGGCGTGGCCACCGCCACCGGCTTGTCGTCGGCGTTGGGGAAGGCGGTGACGCCCAGGATCTTGCGGCTCTTGTCGGCGAAGGCGGCTTCCTGCGCCGCGCGGGTTGCGCCCACGATGTCGGCGATCAGGCCGCTCTCCAGCGCCTTGACGATCCCGCCAGCCGCCTCGATGGCCTGGAAGCCGCCCCAGGCGGCGCGGGCCAGTTGGTCGGTCAGGCTGTCCAGGTACCAGGCGCCGCCGGCCGGGTCGGCGACGCGGCCCAGGTGGCTTTCTTCCATCAGCACCAGCTGGGTGTTGCGGGCCTGGCGGCGGCCAAAGGCGGTGGGCAGACCCAGGGCGTCGGTGAAGGCGCCCAGCACAATGACGTCGGCCCCGCCCACCGCGCCGGCGAAGCCCGCCGAGGTTAGGCGCAGCAGGTTGGTCCAGGCGTCGGCCTTGGTCAGCATCCGATGAGAGGAGCGGGCTTCGATCACGGCCGGGACCGACACGCCGCAGGCCTGGGTGATCCGCGCCCAGAGCGCCCGGACGGCGCGGACCTTGGCCACGCCGGTGAAGTATTCC
This sequence comes from Caulobacter sp., assembly GCF_049283275.1. Lineage (GTDB taxonomy): Bacteria > Pseudomonadota > Alphaproteobacteria > Caulobacterales > Caulobacteraceae > Caulobacter. Next base: position 12,162 of record NZ_JBAPVS010000309.1, read on the forward strand.
GCGTCCAGGCTGACGCCCAGGGTGATGCGCGAGAAGGCCTCTTCCATCGACAGGCCTGCGCGCACCAGGGCCTTGGCGTAGGCCAGGGCGCAGGCGGCCATCACTGCCAGTTCCTCGGTGTTGGAGCCCCCGGCCTCATGCGCCGCGCGGCCGGTGGCCAGCATCAGGCTGGCCTTGGCGTAGGTCTGGGACAGGCGGGCGCCGACCGTCGCGGCCGAGACCAGGTGGGCTTCGATCGGTCCGGGGCTGGTTCCAGCCTGGGCGAAGGCGGTCAGCGGATCCATGTGGAAGGCCAGGGGCGCGTTGGGCGCGGCCTTGGCCAGGCCGGCCAGCCAGTCGGCGGCCTTGGGGCCCAGGAAACCGGCGTCCAGGGCGACGGGCGCCAGGTCCAGCAGCACGCCGCTCAAGGCGCGGGCCAGGTCTTGGGTCGAGCCGACGGCGACGCCGTTCACCCCGGTGGGGTCGAGGGCCAGCAGCACCGAGGCCGCGCCGTTCTCCAGATCCTTCACGATCTCGGCGGCGGCCTGGCGGGGATCGGGGTGGGCGGCGCGCATGCGCAGGTCCCAGGGACGGTCGGCGTCACGGGCCCGCAGGTCGCGCGCCACGGCCACGCCGTCCTGGGCCGTATAGAGCGGCCGGATGGCGATCCCGTCGGGAGTGTGGGTGACGAGCGCGTCGTCGAACGCCTGGCCCTTCAGGGTCTTCTCGACCAGAGCCATCCACCGGGCTTGCGCCTGGACATGGTCGGTGAGACCGAAATCCTCGGCCAGCGGCGTGATCACCTGAGTCACGTCTCTCTCCTGCACTGCAGCATTTTCTTGTTTTGATGAGCAAATGCGCCCGTGCCCTAGCGGAGGTCAAGCGCTTGCGCACCGTACGAACGACCGTTTAAGCTAACACCGTTTACATGAGCGGCCCGGAGCGGCCGCCACAAAGGAGACGTTCCCTCATGGCCTTGCCGCCAATCCTGCGCGACCGCCTGCGTCTGCCCGTCATCGCGTCTCCGCTGTTCATCATCAGCAACCCCGACCTGGTCATCGCCCAGTGCAAGGCCGGCGTCGTCGGTTCGTTCCCCGCCCTGAACGCGCGGCCGATCTCGCAGCTGGACGAGTGGCTGGCCCGGATCACCGAGGAACTGGCGGCCTATGACCGGGCCAATCCGGATGCGCCCTCGGCCCCGTTCGCGGTCAACCAGATCGTCCACAAGAGCAACAATCGGCTCGAGGAAGACATCGCCATGTGCGTGAAGCACAAGGTCCCGGTGGTGATCACCTCGTTGGGAGCCCGCGAGGACCTCAATAGCGCGATCCACTCGTACGGCGGCATCACCCTGCACGACGTGATCAACGACAAGCACGCCCACAAGGCCATCGAGAAGGGCGCGGACGGCCTGATCCCGGTCGCGGCGGGCGCCGGCGGCCATGCCGGAACCCTGTCGCCGTTCGCTCTGATCCAGGAGATCCGCGCCTGGTTCGACGGACCGGTGGCGCTGTCGGGCTCGATCGCCTGCGGCCGCTCGATCCTGGCCGCCCAGGCCATGGGCGCGGACCTGGCCTATATCGGCTCGGCCTTCATCGCGACCAAGGAGGCCAACGCGCCCCAGGGCTACAAGGACACCATCGTCGAGGCCTCGGCCAACGACATCGTCTATTCGAACCTGTTCACCGGCGTGCACGGCAACTATCTGCGCCAGTCGATCGAGCGGGCCGGGCTGGACCCCGCCAATCTGCCGGTCAGCGATCCGTCGGCCATGAACTTCGGCTCGGGCGGCAACCAGGAGGCCAAGGCCTGGCGCGACATCTGGGGCTCGGGCCAGGGCGTCGGCGCCATCGACGCGGTGCTGTCGGCCGGCGAACTGATCGCCAAGTTCGCGGAGCAGTACGAGGACGCCAAGGCGGAGCTGGCGGCCAAGACGGCGCTGACTTCGGGAAACCGCCTGGCCTTCGCGGCCCAATAGGCGGGGACGGGCGGGGGATCGACAGCGGTCGATCCTCCGGGACTCCCGGCGGGGCGACACTGGGGCGTTGAAACCCTCCAGGAGCTCCCATGTCCAACGACGCCACGCCTCGCCTGTCGCTGCCCTATGTGGCCGCCGGCCAGGCCCAGAAACACATCACCGTCAACGAGGCCCTCGCCAGGCTGGACGGTCTGGTCCAGCTGGCGGTCGAGAGCCGCTCTGTGGCCGCCCAACCCGCCTCGCCGGGCGAGGGCGTCATCTGGATCCTCCCGATCGCGGCGACCGGGCCGGTCTGGGGCGGCAAGTCTCCCAACCTGATGGCCCGCTTCGAAGCCGGCGCCTGGGCGTTCCTGACTCCGAACGCGGGCTGCATGGCCTGGGTCAAGGACGAGGGCCAGGCGCTGGTCTTCGACGGCGCGATCTGGACGCCGATCAGCTCGACCTTCAAGGCGGTCAACGCGGCCAAGTCGTCGTTCGGGGCCGCCACGCGGTTCGAAATCCTCGAACAGGAGGTGACCTTGTCCGGCGCGTCGGTGGCCACGACGATGGTCATTCCCAACCGATCCACGGTTCACGCCGTCTCCACCCGAACCAGCGTCGCGATCACCGGCGCGACCTCCTACAGCTGCGGCGTGGCCGGCGAGGCGGCCAAGTTCGGCTCGTCGCTAGGCGTGGCCAAGAACGCCAGCAACATCGGGGTGATCGGCCCGACGGCCTACTATGCCGACACACCGGTGGTGATCACGGCGGCGGGCGGCGGCTTCACCGGCGGCAAGGTGCTGGTGTCGATCCAGCTGATGCGGTTCGACCCGCCGGCGGCGGTCTAGACGCGAAACGCCGCGACAGCCGAAGGGGCGGTCGCGGCGTTTTCCTCGCGAGACCCGCTCCCGCCTCGGGGAGGCCGGCGTCAGCCTTTCGTCCGGTCCCAGCTGTCGTATTCATAGGCGATGCAGCGGTCGATCAGGGTGCGCCAGACCGGCTCGGCGATGGCTTCCGACAGGCCCGACGCGCGGGCGGCGGCCTTGACCTTGTCGACCACGTCCTCGATCCGCGCGCGGTCGAACACCTTGGAGCGGTCGGCCTTGATGCGGGCGGCGGCGTCCATGTACCCCTGGCGCTCGGTCAACAGTTCCACCAACGCCCGATCCAGGGCGTCCACGCCTTGGCGCACATCGGCCATGGACCGGCAGTCGCCGGGAACCAGCCGTTCGCCGACCTCGGTAATCGTCTTGACCATTTAGCTTTAGATGCCCGCGCCGTTGTCCATGGTGAGGAGGGCCGCTTCGTGGGCCGCCGCCTCGGCCTGCAGCCACGAAACGAACGCCTTCACCTGCGGCAGACGTCCCTTGGCCTTGGGATGGACGACGTAATAGGCGAAGTCGACAGCCGTGGGAATCTCGAACGGAATGACCAGGCGGCCGGAGTCCAGATCGGCCTGGGCCAGGGTCTGTTTGGCCAGGGCGACGCCGCGCCCGTTGGCCGCCGCCTCGATCACCAGGCTGGACTGGTTGAAGCGCGGGCCGCGGGCGCCGTCGACCGATTTCAGGCCCCGCGCGGCCAGCCACATGGCCCAGTCCGGGCAGCTGTCGTCGGCGTCGGGCGAGCCGTCGTGCAGCAGGATGTGGCGATCCAGATCCTCGGGCGATTCCAAGGGGTTGGTGGCCAGGAGTTCCGGCGAGGCGACCGGAATGACGGTTTCGCTGAGCAGGCGGATGACCTCCAGGCCCGGATAGCGGCCCGAGCCGTAGCGGATGGCCAGGTCGACCTCGCCGGCGGCGAAATCCACGACCTCCATGCCGGCCGACAGCCAGACGTCCACCTGGGGCTGGGCCTGCTCGAACTTGCCCAGGCGCGGCACCAGCCACTTGGCGGCGAACGAGGGCGCGGCGGTCAGGGTCAGGCGGCGGCCGTCGACGGCGGCGGTCAGCAGGCTGGCGGCCTCGGCCAGGCGGTCGAAGGCCTCGCGCAGGGCGGGCAGGGCTGTCTGGGCCGCGTCGGTCAGCAGCAGGCCCTTGGGCGTGCGCTTGAACAGGGCCGCGCCGACATAGTCCTCCAGGTTCTGAATCTGCTGGCTGACGGCGCCGGGCGTCACGGACAACTCGTCGGCGGCGCGGCTGAAGTTCAGATGTCGCGCGGCGGCTTCGAAGGCGCGCAGCGCATTCAAAGGAGGAAGCCTCCGCCGTTCCGACTGTCTTTCCATGAGTTTTACTGAACGCCCCGGCAGAAGACCTTGTTTGCGAAGTGGCCCGGTCGCGACCAATTTGCAAGCGTTCGCTGATGGAGATGGCCCTTTTCATCGGTGAACGCGAGCGGGGCGGACCCTAGGGTTCGCCCCGTAATGCTTTTGCGCTAACCGGTTTGGCCCAGTGGCCGGCCCGGCGCTTCGTCGATCGCATTTGGCTTATAGAGGACCTGAATCACATGGCTCGGCCCACGGTCCGATCCGCTTCCCGGTCTAAGGCCGGTCTCGTCGCCCTCGGCGGCGGGACGAGCGCCCGCATGCCTGGAAAAGTGACGCTGGTCGGCGCGGGGCCCGGCGATCCCGAACTGCTGACGATCAAGGCCCTGAAGGCCCTGCAGGCCGCCGACGTGGTGGTCCATGACGGGCTGGTTTCCGACGAGATCCTCGACCTGGCGCCCGTGGCGGCGCGGCGGATCAATGTGGCCAAGCGCAAGTCGCGCCATACCCTGCCGCAGGACGACATTAACCAGCTGCTGGTGGCCCTGGCCGTGGATGGCCTGACCGTCGTGCGGCTGAAGGGCGGCGACCCGTTCCTGTTCGGCCGCGGCGGCGAGGAACTGACCGCCTGCCGCGAGGCCGGCGTCGAGTGCACGGTCATTCCCGGCGTCACCGCCGCCCTGGCCGCCTCGGCCGGCGCCGGCGCGCCCCTGACC
>NZ_JBAPVS010000310.1:0-5628 GCF_049283275.1 Caulobacter sp.
GACAAGCTCAGGATGAGGAATTCGAATGCCAACCACACCAAACCAGCCCTCATCCTGAGCTTGTCGAAGGACGAGGGCGGCCCCTCCGCCGGGCCTCACACACCCTAGTGACACGCCGCCGACTTGCCTCTAGGCTTGCGCCCATGATCCTCGCCGCCAGCCAACAGCTGTTTTGGTATTTTAGCTATCCGACGCCTCTGGCGCCGGGAGGGGATCGTTCGGCCTGAAATCAGAGCCGCAAACGCCTTTCACCAGCCGCCAGGGGTTCCCCGGGCGGCTTTTTTCATGGCCGCCGGACCTCCCGACCTTCCAGGAGCTACGCCGTGCCTTCCTCGACCGCCGCCCACCTCGTCTCGCTGCCCGTCCCCACCGACGACCTGCGGATTGAAAGACTCCAGACCCTCAGTCCGCCCGCCCAGGTGATCGGCGAGGCGCCGGCCACCTCGTCGGTCGCCGAGGTCGTCGGCGACGCTCGCCGCGCCGTGCACGAGATCCTGAACGGTCGCGACGACCGCCTGGTGGTGGTGATCGGCCCCTGCTCGATCCACGATCCCAAGGCCGCCCTGGAGTACGCCCGCCGCCTGGCCGTCGAGCGCGAGCGCCATGCCGGCGAGCTGGAAGTGATCATGCGGGTCTATTTCGAGAAGCCGCGCACCACGGTCGGCTGGAAGGGCCTGATCAACGACCCGGACCTGGACGGCGGCTTCCGGATCAACGAGGGCCTGCGGCTGGCGCGGCGCGTGCTGCTGGACGTCAGCGCCCAGGGCCTGCCGGCGGCCTGCGAGTTCCTGGACGTCACCACCCCGCAATACATCGCCGACCTGGTGGCCTGGGGCGCCATCGGGGCGCGCACCACCGAAAGCCAGATCCACCGCGAGATGGCCTCGGGCCTGTCGTGCCCGGTCGGCTTCAAGAACGGCACCAACGGCGACGTGAAGGTGGCCGTGGACGCGGTGACCGCCGCCGCCCAGCCGCACCATTTCCTGGCCGTGACCAAGGAGGGCCGCGCGGCCATCGCCACCACCACCGGCAACGCCGACTGCCACGTGGTGCTGCGCGGCGGCGCGACGCCCAACTATGACGAAGCCAGCGTGGCGGCGGCGGCGCGGGCCTTGGCCAAGGCGGGTCTGGCGCCCCGGATCATGGTCGACGCCAGCCACGCCAACAGCGGCAAGAACCACGAGAACCAGCCCGCCGTCGTGGCCGACCTCTGCGCCCAGGTGGCGACCGGCCGCTCGCCGATCATGGGCGTGATGATCGAGAGCAACCTGGTCGCCGGTCGCCAGGACATCGTGCCGGGCCAGCCCCTGACCTACGGCCAGTCGGTGACCGACGCCTGCGTCGACTGGGAGACCTCGGTGGATCTGCTCGACGCGCTGGCGGCGGCCGTGCGGGCCGGGCGGCGGGCGGTCTAGGTCCGGTCGGGACGCCCAAAAGGCATCCCGACCGCCGGTTTTGTCGCTTTTTCGACTTAGGAACGACCATCGCTCCGCCCCGTTCATCTCCCCGCCGGAAGCCTCCGGCGCGTATCAGGGAGCGACCACCATGGGCGACGAAGCCAACCGCGAAAACCTGCAGCAACAACCGTCCGACGACCAACGCCGGCAAGCCGACCAGCAGAACCAGCAAGGTGAAACCCGCACGCCGCAACAGCAGCAGGACGACGACCAACGTCGACAGTCCGACCAGCAGAACCAGCAGGGCCAGCCGCGCCGTGAAGGCGAGGACGTCGAAGGTGTCGAAGGCGAAGGCGTCGACAACCTGAACAACGGCCTGGAAGGCGGCGTCGACACCGGCGCGATCCAGCCGGGAAACACTGGCCAGCGCTGATCCCAGCGCTCTGGGCATCAGGCCGCCTCCCGCGACGGAGGCGGCCTTTTCCGTCTCAAGCCTACGAAAGATCCTAGGAGCAAGCCGTGTTTGGTGGCGAACGACTGGCGCGCATCGGCGCCTTCACCCCTGAATTTCCCGACGCCGAGGCCCTGCACCGGGGCCTGGCCCATTGGAACCATCGCCGCCTGGCGGTCGGGACTCCCGTTCCGGACTGGCGCGCCGAGGTGTCGGACGAGGCGCGGATGAAGCGGATCGAGGGCGAGTATGTGGAGCAGTTCCGCGACCTCATCCTGCCGCTGGTCGCCCACGTGCCGACCAATGCCGACGACTTCGTGGCCTGGTTCGAAGACCTGCGCGAGACCGGTCCCGGCCAGGACGACCCGCTGTTCGACTGGATCGAGGGCGCGGCGGGCCTGGAGGACATCAAGTGGTTCCTGACCCAGGAGGCGGCCGGCGAGGCCGGCTTCGACGACCTGGTGGCCATGACCCAGGTCAAGGTCAGCGACCGCGCCAAGCTGGAGCTGGCCCGCAACTACTGGGACGAAATGGGCCGCGGCGCGGCGGCCGGCATGCACGGCCCGATGCTGACCCGCACGACGGAGGTGCTGGGCCTGGCGCCGACCATCGACTCCACCCTGTGGCAGTCCCTGGCCCTGGCCAACACCATGACCGCCTTCGCCACCACCCGGCGCTACACCTACCAGTCGATCGGCGCCCTGGGCGTGGTCGAGCTGACCGCCCCGGGCCGCGTGGCCTGCGTCGACGCCGGCCTCAAGCGCCTGGGCGTCTCGCCCTCGGCCCGCAAGTATTTCGCCCTGCACGCCCAGCTGGACATCGAGCACTCCAAGGCCTGGAACGCCGAGGCCCTGCATCCCCTGGTCAGCGAGTTTCCGGACTGCGCCCGCTTCATCGCCGAGGGCGCGGTCATGCGCCTGATCTGCGGCGAACAGTGCTTCGACACCTACCGGGCCCACCTGTGGGCGCATGTTCATCCGGTGGTCTACGCGGCGGAATGAGGGACCGGGGACATGCCCTTGCGGCGTGTCCCCAACAGCGAGCGCCGCGCCAAGACTTGGGGACACGCCGCAAGGGCATGTCCCCGTCCGCTAATCGTGCAGCGGCGCCTCGACCTCCCGTCGCGACGGGTCGGTCGCCACCGTGCCCACCGAGGCGGCGATGACGAAGGCGATGGCCAGCCACTGCCTCGCCGCCAGGTGCTCGCCCAGCACCAGCAGTCCAGCCAGGGCGCCGACCGCCGGCTCCAGGCTCAGCATCACCCCGAAGCTGCGTTTGGAGATGCCGCGCAGGGCGACCATCTCCAGCGAATAGGGAATGGCGCTGGAGACCACCGCCACCACCAGCCCGAGGCCGATGGCGACCGGGTTCAGCAGCGCCGCCCCCGCCGTGATCAGGCCGAACGGCGCGATGACCACCGCCGCCGTCGTCATGCCCAGGGCCACCGAACGGCCGCCGTGCAGGTGTCCGGTCCGCTGGCCGGCCACGATGTACAGCGCCCAGAACACCGCCGCCGCCGCCGCGAAGGCCACGCCGACCGGGTCGAGGTTCAGGCTGGCGTCGCCCAGCGGCAGCAGCAGGCCCAGCCCGATCACGGCCAGGGCGATCCACACGAAATGGATCGGCTTGCGCGCGTGGATCATCGCCAGGCTCAGCGGGCCGGTGAACTCGATGGCGATGGCCAGGCCCAGCGGGATCGTGCGGATGGCCATGTAGAAGCACAGGTTCATCGCCCCCATCACCGCCCCATAGGTGACGACGGCCATCAGGTCCTTGCGGGCCAGGGGGAAGCGCCCCCTCCCAAAAGGCAAAGGCCGCCAGATCAGCAACAGGATGAGGGCCGAGAAGCCCACCCGGTAGGCGCTGGTCCCCTGCGCCCCGACCAGCGGGAACAGCGTCTTGGCGAACGAGGTGCCCGCGCACAGCGACACCATGGCCCCGACCAGGCACAGGTACGGCAAGGCGGCGCGAAGGGGCGAGACGGCGCGGGACATGCGGCGGTGTCTAGCAGCTCTTCCGCCTGTGGGGGAGGCGCGCCGAAGGCGCGGAGGGGGCCTCTTCCCCCTGTGGGGGAAGACGATCGCGAAGCGATCCGTAGGGGGCAGGTGTTCGCCGCCGTGGTGCTTGACGGGGACCGTGGCTCACCCACTTGCCCCCACCTGGCGACTTCGTCGCCTGTCCGCCCCCATAGGGGGCGGAGGGCGCGCGTTCTAGAACGCCTCGTCGTCCTCGACGCCCTCTTCCTCCTCGCCGCCCATGGCCGCTTCCAGGCTTTCGATGATGTCGTCCATCTGCTCGGCCGTGATCGAGACATAGATCGCCTCGCCGCCGATCGCCGAGACCAGCAGGCGATAGCCGTCCTCGGTTTCCTGCAGGCTGAAGGTGTCGAGGGGCTGCAGTTTGGCCATGGGGGTGTTCCGAGGTTCGCGAAAGGGAAGCGGCGGATATAGGGGCGGCCGGCGGATTTCGCCATGTAACCTTTTCTTGCGCCGCGCGAACTATCCTCCATCGGGAGGACGCCATGACCAGCCAGACCACCACGATCAACGGCTTTGCGTGCAAGGACTGCACGGACATCGACTACGCCAAGAAGCACATCGACCCGGCCCATCCCAAGAACGGGCCCTACGACATCAACAAACCCAAGGACGAGGACGACAAGGCCAACGGGCCGGCGGCGGATCCAGCCGTGCTGTACGCCGGCGCGGTGACCGGTCCGGGCGCGATCGACCCGGCGCGGCGCGAGGCGTTGAAGCCGGTGCGGGTGGAAGGCGGGAACCTCGACGTTAAGTCCTGAACCCACGCCCCAGGACTATTTGAGCGCCCCGCGCCGCAGCATCGCGATGTGACCGGCGATCAGGGCCTCGCGCTCGGTCCACGGGAACTCCGGCCGGGCAATCAGCAGCGAGACCAGGCCGTGCAGGCCCGCCCACAGGTTTTGCGTCAGGCGCAGCGGATCCTCGTCATGGGTCAGGCCGGCGGCGTGCAGGTCGGCGATCATGGCCACGAAGCCCTGGAAGGCCTCCATGCCCGCCGCCATCGGCCGGCCGCCGGTGCGGGCGTGGAACGCGCCGTCGTGGCTCTTCTCCACCATGAAGGCCACCCGGTAGGCGTCGGGCTCGCTCAGGCCGAAATCGATATAGGTCATCATCGCCCGGTCGAACATCTCGGGCGTCGGCGTCCAGCGCGACTTGCCGTCGTCCATCCTCGCCTTCAGCCTGGCGAAGGCCCGCACGCACAGCTCGGCGATCAGGTCGTCCTTGGTGGCGAAATAGGCGTAGAGCGCCGGCTGGCTGATCCCGGCCGCCTCGGCGATCTGCCGGGTCGAGACCACGTGCACGTCCTTGGCGCTGAACAGCCGCAAGGCCGCGTCGAGGATCTCCTCGCGACGCTCGGCGCCCTGGCCCTTGGGTTTGCGGGGAGATCGGACTTGGGGCGACTTCATCGTGTTGCAGCCTTTCCCAAGCCCGAGCCCGCTTGACAAGTCGTGATAATCTATCACTGATAACTTATCACTGATCGATAGTCGAGGGGCGAGGCTGTGAGTGGACGGATCGGGCATCAGCTCCCCTCCCCCTTGATGGGGGAGGGGTCGGGGGTGGGGGTGATCGCGGCGGCGGCCTCGTCCCCGATCGCACCCTATCCTGAAGCGGCTTCACACCCATCCCCAGCCCTTCCCCCATCAAGGGGGAAGGGGGTGCTTCTTGCCCTTCTCGCCGCCACATCCCTTGCGGCCTGCGGCGAAAAGAAAGCGCCCGCCGCCCCGCCGCCGCCCCAGGC
>NZ_JBAPVS010000311.1:0-36212 GCF_049283275.1 Caulobacter sp.
GGCGTGAGCGGCGCTGGCCAGGCCGGTCACGGCGGCCGCGGCGATGAGGATGTTGCGAACTTGGCGGATCATGGGGCTCTCCCGAAGGTTTGAATATTGATATTACGATAAAGATTATCGCGATATGAGACTCATAGGTCGGACTTCCGCGGCTGTCCAGAAAAAAGTTATCGCGATATATATTATCGTGCCCGTCGCGCTTCATGGGTGGGGCAGGAGACAGCCAGGGACGCCGGCCGGTTGTCGGGGGCGCGGCTTTGCTCGCAGCCTCGGGCGGTCGCCCGAAGCCCTCAACGACCTGAACCAAAAGGTCAGAGCGTTGAGGAACGACATCTACGGCAATGGCGGTTGGGGTGCGTCCGCCTCCCGGGCCGAAGAGCCAACCTAGGGCCCATGGGGCTAGACCGTGGGTACCGTGCCGCCGTCGATGACATACTCGGCGCCGTGGATGGCCGAAGCGCGGTCCGACACCAGAAACGCGATCAACTCGGCCACCTCTTCGGGCTTGGCCGGCCGGCCAAGCGGTATGCCGCCGAGCCCATCCAGGATGCTCTGCTTGGCCTCTTCGAGGGTTCCACCCGTGCTCGCGGCGATCCGGCGCATCAGATCGTCGGCCGCCTCGGTATGAATCCATCCCGGCGACACGACGTTTACGCGCACGCCCTTGGGGCCGATCTCCTTGGACAGGGACTTGCTGTAGGTGGTGAGGGCGGCCTTGGCGGCGGCGTAGGCCGTCGTGGACTCCGGCAGCGGCAGCTTTCGCTGGATGGACGAGACGTGGACGACCGCGCCGCGGCCGCGCTCCAGCATTTGCGGCAGCAGAGCCCGGTCCAAGCGTACGGCTTGCATCAGGTTGAGGTCGAGCTCCGCGGCCCAGTGCGCGTCGCCGAGCGCCGCGAAGCCGCCGCCAGGCGACGATGAACCGCCCAGAACGTGAACGAGCACATCGACGCCGCCAAGGTGCTTCATCGCGGCCTGCGCCAGCTGTTCGGCGCCCTCCGGCCGGATCAGGTCGATTTCCAAGACATGGGCGCCGACGGGCCCGTTGGCCGCGCTACGCGCGGCGGTGACGACGCTGGCGCCGCCGCGCAGCAGGCGCTCGACCGTCGCCCGGCCGGCGCCCTTGGTTCCGGCGGTGACCACGGCGCGGACGCCTTCGAAGTCGCGCTGATCGCCGGACATCAGACGATTTCCAGGGCGGAAATGGCCGCGCCCGTCAGCCGGAAGCGGAAGGCGAACGGCAGGGGGCTTCCCGGGAAGTCGCCGACAGTGGTCCCATCGACAATGACCGCGCCATCGTCATCGCGCCAGGCTTCGGGCGTGAAGACCGCGCGAGCGGCGATGGTCGCCGACTGGATCCAGGGCCCGATCTCGGCGTGGCCACGATGCTCGCGCGCCTCGTCCCTCACGACGGCGTCGGGAGCGAAGGCGGCAAGCATGCCGTCCACATCCAGGCGGGCATTCGCTTCAACATAGTCGGCGATCGGGCGGGGGAGGTTGGTGGACACCGATGTTCTCCGGCACAAGGTTGCTGTCCGCCGGAATCTGTGAGCACCCTCCCGAAATGACAAGAACGGACGAAAAAGTAAGGTACGCACCAGAAAGTAAGCGCGTGTCCTACACGGCGGACCTGGCGTCCCTGAGCATCCAGAATGTTATCCGGGTGTTGGAAGGCCGGTGGAAGCTGGTGATCCTGTTTCAGCTGTTCGGCGGCCAGGTGCGGCGGTTCTCGGACCTGGAGCGCGCCATCCCTGGCGTGTCCCAGAAGATGCTGATCCAGCAGTTGCGGCAACTCGAGACCGATGGCGTGGTGACCCGGATCGTCCACCCGCAGGTGCCGCCGAAGGTGGAGTACCACCTTACGGCCTGGGGGCAGTCCCTGTGCCCCGCCCTGGACGCCCTGCTGGTCTGGGCCGAGCACGCGCCCGCCGAGCAGCGTTCAAGGTTGATCCCTGAACCTCAGTAGATGGTCGTCGCCTCCAACGGTGGTAGCGATGCGATCGTTCGCCACGCTCAATCGGCGAACGTCGCGTTTCTGGAGGGGCGCCAATGTCGGTGCTGGCGCAGGCCTGGCGGAAACAGGACGCGCCGACGGACCGGTGAGGGGGACCCAATGTGGTCTACGAACTGACGCAATGCCAAGTATCTTTGAGGCGCCGATGACTTCCCTTGTCGATCTTCTCGCCCGGCGATCATCATTGGTCTGGCCCTGTGGATGGTCTGGCCCTATGCCTCCGGCGCGCTGATCACCGCGGCGGGCTTGATCCTGGCCTGGCAGACTCTGAACGCCATGCTGCGGTATAAGGTGACGCATTGATCTAAGCCGAGCTTGCGACGACTATGTCGCCGGTCACGACTGCTTCGAGGGACACTTGCTTCAGCACATGAACAACCAGCTTGGGAAAGGCGTGACGGCTCTGGCCGTGATGCTGATCGCCATGCTCGTGGTTCAGGCGCCAGTGGCCATGGTGGACAGAGCCCTGCACGCCAGCGGTCAGACCCACGCGGCCAACGCCTTCGCTGGCCCTCTTGCGGTCGATCTGGTGGATCATGATCATGACCAGCAGGTGGTCCAGGATCACCACGATGACGACGCGGACGATACGGCGTTGCTCGCGGTTGATGACGATCGTGATCCGTCCCCCCCGCAAGGCGCGCACCACCACCACGATGGCCCTTCGTTCTTGGGGCTCATGACAGACATGGCGATGGCGAGCCCTTGGGTCGCCTCCGCCGCACCTTGGCCTGGCGGTGACACCTCGCTCCCCAGCGCCGAGCCGTCCCCACAGAAGCGTCCTCCGAAAGCCCTCCTCGAACCCGTCGCCTGACCGACGCGGCCCTGCGCCGCGCTTGCCTCCGTTCGAGAGAAATCCATGTCCCGTCCTATCCACGGTCGCCTCGCGCGATCATGGCTGCTCGCGTCGGCGTTCGCCGTCGCGCTGCCGCTGGCCTTCTTGCCCTTGGCGGCGGAAGCCCAATCCCTGTTCCTAAACCAGGCGCTCGCCCGAGCCGCCCAGGCCGACCCTACTCGTCCCGCTGTCGAGGCTCGCCTGAAGGCCGCCGGCGCGGGCGCCCGACAAGCCGGCGTTCGCGCCAATCCCGTCGTCGGCGTCGAGCTGGAAGACCTGGCCGGAACCGGTCCCTATTCCCTCGTCGATCGCACTCAGGCGACCGTTTACTACCAGCAGAGCCTTGAACGCGGCGGCAAGCGCGAAGCTCGAACCGCCCTGGCGCGAACCGAGATCGACCTGGTCCGCCTGCGCCACGAGACCAAGGTGCTGGACCTCTTCAAGGAAGTCGAACTGGCCTGGGTCGAGGCCCTATGGGCGGAAGCTCAGGTTCGTCTGGCCCGAACCCGTCTGGAGATCGCCGAGCGCGCTCAAGCCGAAGTCGATCGCCGGGTGAAGGTGGCGCGCGATCCGCTGTTCGCCGGCGCCCGCGCCGACGCCCAAGTCGCAGAGGCCAGGATCGTCCTGTCGCAAGCCCAGATGACGGCCGACACCGCGCGCCGGACCCTAGCTGGCTACTGGAACGGCGGCGTCGATTTCGAGATCGACCCCGCCGCGCTGGAGGACACCTCCTCCGCCCAGGACATAGCGGGCGAGGCCTCGCCCGTGGACCTGGCCCTGCTCGACGCCGAACGGCAAGCCGCGACGGCTCGGGTGCGGCTGGAGGAGACCAAGGCTGTTCAGGATCCAACCTGGCGCGCGGGTCTGCGTTACCTCAACGAAGGGCGCGACATGGCCGTCGTGGTGGGCGGCTCGATCCCCCTGGCCCGCTACGACACCAATCGGGGCGGCATCGAGCGCGCCCAGGCCGAACGCATGGCGGCCGACGCCGACCTGCTCAGCGGCAAGGTCCTGCGCGAGCGGCAGATCGCCAGGCTTCAGGCCGACCTCGCTGCACGAGCCAGTGAGGCTCGTGGTATCGAGGCCGAAGTTCTGCCCGCCACCGAACGCACCGTCGCCCTGGTTCGCGACGGCTTCAATCGGGGCGGCTTCAGCTATCTCGACGTCATCGAGGCCCAGAAGGTCCTGATCGACGCCAGGAGCCGGCGACTCGACGCCCTCAAGGCCTTCCATACCGACCGCGCCCTGCTGGCGCGCCTGACTGGCCGCCATGCCGCCCTCATTTCCGCTTCGGAGACTGTCCGATGAACCGCGATTACACCCGGCGCGCGTCCGTGCGCCTTGCCCTTTTGATGGCCTCCAGCCTCATCCTCACGGCCTGCGGCCAGGGCGCCAAGCCCGCCGCCGAGACCGAAGGACACGCCGCCAAGGCCGGCGACTACGAGCGTGGCCCGCATCGCGGCCGCATGTTGCGCGACGGCGACCTAGCCATCGAGATGATCATCTTCGAGGATGGCGTCGAACCTGAGTTCCACGTCTATGCCTATCGCAAGGACAAGCCTGTCGATCCGCGCCAGGTTCAGCTGTCGGTCGAACTGACCCGCCTGGGCGGCAAGGTCGATCGGTTCAGCTTCGCGCCGCAGGAGGACTATCTGCGCGGCGCGGGCGTGGTGCATGAGCCCCACTCCTTCGACGTGAAGGTGCGCGCCAGCCAAGGCGGCCAGAACCATCAATGGACCTACCCGTCCTATGAGGGGCGCACGACGATCGGTGCGCAGGCCGCCAAGGCCGGCGGCGTGAAGACAGAGATCGCCGGCGGCGCCGATGTCGCCCAGCTGGTCGACATGGCCGGTCGCGTGGAGATCACGCCCGAGGGCAAGGGCGAGGTTCGCGCCTGGTATCCCGGACGGGTCATGGCGCTTCGTGGCGAACTGGGAACCCAGGTCCGCAAGGGTCAGTTGCTGGCGCGCGTGGAGTCCAGCGAGAGCCTTCAGACCTATTCGATCTTCGCGCCCATCAGCGGGATCATCGTCGAGAAGAACCTCAATGTCGGCGACGTGGCCGGCGAGCGGGCGATCTTCATCATCGCCGACCCCACCAAGCTTCACGCCGAGTTCTTCGTCTATCCGCGCGACGCCGAAAAGGTGCGCGTCGGTCAACCGGTCGAGGTCCGAAGCCTGTCGGGCGACACCAAGCTGATGGCGCGGGTCGAGGCCGTCCTGCCGACCGCCGATCTGGCCAGTCAGACCCTGATGGCCCACGTGCATTTGCCCGAGGGTTCAGCCGCGTTCAGGCCCGGCATGGGAGTCGAAGGCTCATTCCAGGTCGCCTCCAGCCGCGTTCCGCTGGCGGTTCGCACCAAGGCGCTCCAACGCTTCCGCGACTTCACGGTGGTCTTCGCCAAGGTGGGTGACACCTACGAGGTGCGGATGCTGGAGCTGGGACGCCAGACGCCCGAATGGACCGAGGTCCTGGGCGGGCTTGAGCCCGGAACCGAATATGTCGCCGACGGCGCTTTCCTGATCCGCGCGGACATCGAAAAGTCCGGCGCGAGCCACGACCACTAGGAGCGCACAGCCATGCTTGACCGCATCATCGCGCTGTCGATCCGCTTTCGGTGGATCGTCCTGGCGCTCGTCCTCGCCTCGGCGGTTGTCGGCGTCTGGAGCTTCCAGCGCCTACCGATCGACGCTACGCCCGACATCACCAACGTCCAGGTGCAGATCAACACCGAAGCTCCCGGCTTCTCGCCGCTGGAGGCCGAGCAACGCATCACCTTCCCGGTCGAGACGGCCATCGCCGGCCTGCCGGGGCTGGAATACACCCGCTCGGTCTCGCGCTACGGCCTCAGCCAGGTCACCGTCGTCTTCAAGGACGGAACCGACATCTATTTCGCGCGGCAACTGGTCAATGAGCGGCTTCAAGCCGCCCGCGCTCAGCTGCCTTCCAGCCTGACGCCGGAGCTTGGCCCCATCTCCACGGGCCTGGGCGAAATCTTCATGTACACGGTCGAGGCCAAGCCGGGCGCACGTCGTCCCGACGGCAAGGCCTACAGCCCTGAGGACCTGCGCACCTTGCAGGACTGGGTGATCCGGCCGCAGCTGCGCAACACGCCCGGCGTCACCGAGGTCAACACCATCGGCGGCTTCGAGCGGCAGTACCACGTCACGCCCTTGCCCGAGCGCTTGTCGGCCTATGGCCTGACCATGGCCGACGTCACCGACGCCCTGGCCAAGAACAACAGCAATGTCGGGGCGGGCTATATCGAGCGCTATGGCGAGCAATATCTGATCCGCGTTCCGGGTCAGGCGAGCGGCGTCGAAGACCTGCGCGGCACCATCATCACCAATCGCGGCGGCGCGCCGATCCGCATCGGCGACGTCGCCGATGTCGGGCCGGGCGAAGAACTGCGCACCGGCGCGGCCACCGAGAACGGCCAGGAGATCGTGCTCGGCACCGTCTTCATGCTGGTCGGCGAGAACAGCCGCACCGTCGCCCGAGCGGCGGCGGACCGACTGGAGCAAGCGGCGAAGGCCCTGCCGCCGGGCGTCGTCGCCGAGGCGGTCTATGACCGCACGGAGTTGGTCGATCGCGCCATCGCCACGGTCGAGAAGAACCTGGTCGAAGGCGCGCTGCTGGTGATCGTCGTGCTCTTCCTGTTGCTCGGCAATATCCGGGCGGCGCTGATCACGGCGGCCATCATCCCGTTCTCCATGCTGCTGACCATCACCGGCATGGTGCAGAGCCGGGTGTCGGGTAATCTGATGAGCCTGGGCGCGCTGGACTTTGGCTTGATCGTCGACGGCGCGGTGATCATCGTCGAGAATTGTCTGCGCCGGTTTGGCGAGGCTCAGCATCGCCTGGGACGTCTGCTCAGCAAGGACGAGCGCTTCGCCCTGACCGCCACGGCGGCCGGCGAAGTGATCAAGCCGTCGCTGTTTGGCGTGCTGATCATCACCTTGGTCTATGTGCCGATCTTCGCCCTGACCGGCGTCGAGGGGAAAATGTTCCACCCGATGGCCATCACCGTGGTCATCGCTTTGACCGCCGCCCTGGTGCTGTCCCTGACCTTTGTGCCCGCCGCCGTAGCGACCTTCGTCACTGGCAAGGTCGAGGAGAAGGAAAGCCCGTTCATGCGCGGCGCCCGGCGCCTCTACGAACCCGCCCTCGCGATGGCGCTACGCCTGCGCGTCGCCTTCGTGGCCGGGGCGGTCGCCCTGGTGGTGATCGCGGGCTTCGCCGCCAGCCGGATGGGCTCGGAGTTCGTGCCCAATCTCGATGAAGGCGACATTGCGATGCACGCCCTGCGCATCCCCGGCACCAGCCTTACCCAGGCGGTGCGCATGCAAACGGCCCTGGAGGCGCGGATCAAGCAGATGCCGGAGGTCGAGCGCGTGGTGGCCAAGATCGGCACCGCCGAAGTCGCCACCGATCCCATGCCGCCCAGCGTCGCCGACACCTTCATCATGCTCAAGGACCGCAAGGACTGGCCTGATCCCCGCAAACCTCGCGCCCAACTCGTGGCCGAACTCCAGGCCGCCGTCGCCACCATCCCCGGCAACAATTACGAGTTCACCCAGCCAATCCAGATGCGGTTCAACGAGCTGCTGTCGGGGGTGCGCGCCGACGTCGCCGTCAAGGTGTTCGGCGACGATCTCGACAAGCTTCTCGAGATCGGCAAAAGCGTCGGGACCGTGGTCGAGGGCATCGAAGGCGCCCAGGACGTCGGGGTCGAGCAGGTCACCGGCCTGCCGGTCTTGCAGATCACCCCCGATCGCGCCGCCCTGGCGCGCCTGGGTCTGAACGTGCAGGACCTCCAGGAGGTCGTATCGACCTCGATCGGCGGCGCGGTCGTCGGCCAGGTGTTCGAGGGCGATCGACGCTTCGACGTCGTGGTCCGTCTGCCCGAGGCGATACGCGGCAATGTCGATGGGGTCGGGCGACTTCGTGTCCCGCTGCCGGCCACCGCCGACGGCGCGCGCGGCTTCGTGCCGCTCCAGGACGTCGCCAAGGTCGAGACGGTCATCGGTCCCAACCAGATCAGCCGCGAGGACGGCAAGCGCCGCGTGGTGGTCACCGCCAATGTTCGCGGTCGCGACCTTGGCTCCTTCATCACCGAGGTCCAGCAGAAGGTCGGCGCCGAGGTGGAAATCCCGACCGGCTACTGGGTCAGCTATGGCGGCACGTTCGAGCAGCTGATCTCGGCCGCCAAGCGGCTTCAGCTGGTCGTGCCTGCCGCCCTGCTGCTGATCTTTGGCCTGTTGTTCGCCTTGTTCCGCTCCGTGAAGGACGCAGCCATCGTCTTCTCCGGCGTGCCTCTGGCCCTGACCGGCGGCGTGGCGGCCCTGCTGCTGCGAGGGTTGCCGCTGTCGATCTCGGCGGGCATCGGTTTCATCGCCTTGTCGGGCGTGGCGGTGCTCAACGGCGTGGTCATGGTCAGCTTCATCCGCAGCCTGCTCGCCGAGGGTCGGGCCATGGACGAGGCGATCTCCGAGGGCGCTCTGACCCGGCTGCGGCCGGTGCTGATGACCGCCTTGGTGGCCAGCCTGGGCTTCGTGCCAATGGCCTTCAACGTCGGGGCGGGGGCCGAAGTGCAGCGGCCGTTGGCCACCGTGGTGATCGGCGGGATCATTTCCTCGACGTTGCTGACCCTGCTGATCCTGCCCGCCCTGTACCGACTGGCAAACGGCCCACAATTGGGCAAGAGGAACGGCGCCGCGCCGCGGGAGCAGATCGAATGATGGCCGACACCACAAGACGGCTATCGCAACACGCTCCGCCACGGTTGCAGGACGGCGCCGCTAAGCATTGTCGCCCGCCGAGAATATGAGGGGATGCACCGACCCTGGCAAAGGTCGGTCGCCGGCGCCGACAGCGATAACGATCGTCTGTTTCGGGTCGAAGGTCGCCATTGGCGCCGGCGAGCCAATGTCTGGGACCCTGGAGCAGCACAAGCGCCGTCCCGCAGCACGTCAATGAACGTCGCTGAAACGTGGTGTGATGAAGTGAGGGAATAGCCAATTCGCAGGAGGCGAACATGGCTCAATTTGATCTCTTCCTCCCGCCCAAGCGTCCCTGGAACACCGCTCGCATCATCGGCCCTAAGCCGCCATTCAAGCCCAAGCACATCTGGGGAATTCGCCAACAGCTGAAAGCCAACGGGCGGGTGCGTGATCGACGCCAAGCTCAGAGGCTGCGACTTGGTGAAGTTGCGTGTCAGCGACGTTGCGCCGGGCGGGTTAATCAGAGCGCGCGCCACGATCATCCAGCCGCAGTCGCTCGGGCCGGCACGTCAGCACCCGGCAGTACGCCCGACTAGTCGATCAGTGGGTGTCTATGATCGAGCTCGGCGAAGGTCGTGTTCCTGGAGCTGTCTCAAGGGCGGCTATTGGCGCGCTGCTGCCTTCATCGGCCCGATTGCGAATAGAAGGGGGAGCCCAAGCCCGAAGCGAGCGCGCGCCGTATAAATCTGACATCAAGCGCGGCTATCGCGCTGAAAACGCACACGCCCCCTTTTGTGTTCGTACGCGTGAGCCGATGTCGAAGTTTCCTGAACTTGCCGCCAATCTCCTCCGCGCCGCCCTGTGGGAAGCGCTCGCGTGACCTTGCGAGCCGACCCAAAGGTGGTCTTCTGGGTCAGCCAGCATATTCTGCCTTATGAGACCAAGGTCAGGCAGTCGTTGGCGCGCGCGCGGGTGCCGGAGACCGACATTGATGACCTGTTGCAGGAGGCCTATTGCCGCCTGTGCACCCTGCGATCTGTCGAGCACATCGACAGTCCCGAAGGCTACCTGTTCCGAACGGTCCGAAACGTCCTCAACGCCCAAATCCGCCGAAGGCAAATCGTGCGCATCGATTTCGTCACCGCCATGGACCTGCTGGCCTATGCCGACGAATATCCCTCACCGGAGGAAGAGACCAGCTACAGGCGTTACCTGTCCCATGTCCGCGAGGCGATGCTGTCCTTGCCGGAACGGTGTCGGCGCATCCTGGAGATGCGAAAGATCGAGGGTTTGTCCCAGCGGGAGATCGCGCGCAAGATCAACGTCAGTGAGAGCATTGTCGAGAACGAAGGCGCCAAGGGCATGCGGTTGATTACGCAGGCCCTGCGCGACCGGCACGGCGAGGACGCGCCGGAGATTCAGTGGCGTAGACAGGCAAGAGA
The DNA here is from genome assembly GCF_049283275.1 of Caulobacter sp. Taxonomy (GTDB): domain Bacteria; phylum Pseudomonadota; class Alphaproteobacteria; order Caulobacterales; family Caulobacteraceae; genus Caulobacter. The sequence goes on from NZ_JBAPVS010000311.1 coordinate 10,015, forward strand.
CTAGGGTGAAACGGCAAAGCGCGCAGGAGATCGAAGCGGAGGCCTTCCAGTGGGTCATGGCGCTCGACCGGAAGGACGACCCGCGTGCCCAGCGCCGGCTCGAGGCCTGGCTGCACGGCGACACGCGCCGGCAGGGGGCCTTCCTCAAGGCCCAGGCGATGTGGGCGGCGATGGACGAGGCCGCCAAGAACCAACCCTTGCGCGCCGAGTCCGGGCCCGCCGCCAGGCCCGTGCGTCGGCTTGACCGCCGGCGCTGGCTGGCTGGAGGGATGGCGGCCGGCCTGGTGGCTGCGCTCGGCTTGGGATTGCGACCCGAGACCTATCGCACCGCCAGGGGCGAACAGCGCACCATGCCGCTGGACGACGGCTCGGCCATCCGCATCAACACCGAAAGCGCGCTCAGCGTCGCCATGACCAAGGCCCAACGCCGGATCCGCCTGCGAGATGGCGAGGCCTGGTTCCGGGTCGCCCATGACAAGACGCGGCCCTTTCTGGTCGAGGCCGGGCGGGTCGCGGTCCAGGCGACCGGCACGGCCTTCGCCGTGCGGCGCGAAGCCGCCGGTGTCGACGTGCTGGTCACCGAGGGGACGGTGGACGTCTGGAACCTCGACGCGCCCGGCCGCAAGGTCAGTCTAAAGGCAGGCCAGAGCCTGTTCGTGCCCAAGGCGCTCGATCTGCCCACCGCGGAAAAGGTTCAAGACGATGCTGGCGCGGTGAGCCGCAAGCTGGCTTGGCGTGAGGGTCACATCGAGCTGGACGGCGAGACCCTGGCCACCGCTGTCTCCGAATTCAACCGCTACAACCGCGTGCAGCTTCAGGTGACCGACCCGGCGCTGGCTCAGGAGCGTCTGTTCGGGGTGTTCCGCGTCGACGACCCGGACGGTTTCGTCCAGGCGGTGCAAGTGAGCCTGCACGCCTCGATCCAGCATCCGGCGCGAGATCAGATCGCGCTGACGCGGCTGGGCGGGGCGCCCAGTAAGAAGAATTCGTGACGCCCTAAGGAAATTCAGAGGCCGGGCATCCTTGGGTCATGCGCCTGGACGGGCGCATCGACCAACAGGGGATCTTCTGGTGAAAACGAGTTTCATGGCCGGCGTCGCGCCGGCCGCCATCGTCGCGTGCGTGATATCGATGGCGACGCCCGCCCTGGCGCAGGACGTGCGTTTCAACGTACCGCAGCAGCCCGCCGCCTCGGGCGTCGCGACCTTCGCCCGCCAGGCCGACATCCAACTGATCATCTCGGCGCGCGACGCCGAGGCGCGCCGCACCAATGCGGTGACCGGGGTCTTGAGCGTCCAGGCGGGCCTCCAGCGTCTGCTGGCGGGCACAGGCCTGACTCTGCGAACCATCGACGCCAAGACCTATGTCGCGGTCGCCGAACAGGCGGCCGCCCTTGACGCCGCCGCCCAGCCGGACATGGTCGAGACCATTGTCGTGACCGGTTCGCGCATCGCCCGCGCGGGTTTCGACGCCTCGACCCCGGTCAGCGTGCTGACGGCCGAGGACGTTCGCCTGTCGGGCACGACCAATGTCGAGGAACTGCTCAATGATTCGCCGCAGTTCGTGCCGTCCACCAACGGCGGCGCCTATGGCAATGTCGTGCCCGGAGGTTCGGCCGACCTGAACCTGCGCGGCTTCGGCGCATCGCGAAACCTGGTGCTGGTCAATGGCCGGCGTTTCACGGTCAACGGTCCCGAACTGGTGACCGACATCAACACGATCCCGGCCTCGCTGATCAAGCGCACGGAGATCGTCACCGGCGGGTCGTCGGCGGTCTACGGCTCCGACGCCATCACCGGCGTGGTGAACTTCATCACGCGCGACGACATCGACGGCCTTGAGCTGAACGCCCAGGCCAGTTTCGACAGCCCCACGCGGACGCCGACCTACAATATCGACCTCTCCGGCGGGCGCAGGTTCGCCGACGGGCGCGGGCAGGTGATCGCCTCGCTGAACTATCTGGATCGGGGCGCGATGACCCGGGCCGAGCGCGGCGACTTCGCCCCGCAATGGCTGGTCAATGGCTGCGTCACCGCCGCCAGCTGGCGCAAGGACGGCGCGGGCGCGCCGTTGACGGTTCCGACAGGCTCGAACTGCCGCACCTCGGGCGGCCTTCCCGGCCTGATCGCCAGCGGCAGCGGCGACATCCCCAACGGCCGCTTCACCGGTGTTCCCCTGCCGGGGTCCTCGGCCTCGAACGCCGGATTGAACGCGGCCCTGGCGGCGGCGGGTCTCGGCGGCCTGGGCTCGCGCGGCTTCACCTTCAATGACGCCGGAACCACCGTCCGTGCGGCGGTGACCCCTCAGGACGACTACAACCTGCAGCCCGACAACTACCTGATCGTGCCGCAGAAGCGGGTGATGTTCAATTCGTTCGGCCACTTCGACCTGACCGATAGGGCCACGCTCTACGGCGAACTGCACTACAGCCAAAACAAGGTCGACCAGCAGCTGGCGCCAGCCAGCATCAGCGGTCCGTTCCTGTTCAACATCAACAATCCCGACCTGACGCCGCAGATGCGCGAGGTGCTGCGCCAACTCGACATCCGCGAGACCGGCTCCACGACGGTGGTCACGGGGCCGACCTCGATGGTCAACCGGCCCAACGACGGCCTGGCGGCGCTCAGCGTCGCCCGCCGGCTGCTGGAAGTGGGCGTCCGCCGCAACATGACCACGCGCGATGTGTTCCGCGGCGTTGTCGGCCTCAAGGGCGAACTGAGCGACGGTTCGCGGTCGTTCCTGACCGACCTGTCCTACGACCTCTATTACAGCTACGCCAAGACCAAGGAGGTTGACACCCAGGAGGGCAACATCTCCCGCAGCCGGTTCCAGACCGGACTCCTTTCGGTCAATGGCGCGGCGCCGGTGCTCAACATCTTCGGCCAAAATCTCTCCGCGGCCGGGGTCCAGTCGATCATCATCGCCTCGACCACCAACAAGGTGCAGACCTCGCAACAGATCGCCGCGGCCAACATCTCGGGCGACGCGTTCAGCCTGCCGGCCGGACCGGTGGGCTTCTCGCTGGGCGCGGAATGGCGCAAGTCCGAGGCCTCGGTGTCGCCCGACGCCAACCTGGTGTCCGGCGACGTGGTCGGCTTCAATCCGGGCCTGCCGTCCAGCGGTTCGATCGCCGCCAAGGAAGTGTTCGGGGAGGTGAGGGCGCCGTTGCTGGCGGACCTGCCGCTGATCCAGACCCTGACGGCCAACGCCGCCTTTCGCTATTCCGACTACGACCTGAAGGGCATTGGCGGCGTCTGGACCTATCTGGGCGGCCTGGAATGGCGGGTGAACCCCGACGTCGCCCTGCGCGGCCAATACCAGCGGGCGGTCCGCGCGCCCAATGTCGGCGAGCTCTATTCTGGCCTGTCGCAGAGCAGCAGCGCGGCGGTCGATCCCTGCTCGAACCGCCAGCCGGCCGCGGGGCGCACCGCCGCCGTGCGGGCGCTGTGCATCGCCATGGGCGTGCCCGAAAACCTGGTTTTCGGCGCCGGCGTCCAGCCCAACGAGACCATCACCGCCATCTATGGCGGCAATGACGCGGTCGGGGTCGAGGAGTCCGACACCAAGACCTTCGGCGTCGTGGTCACGCCGCGCGTCATCCCCAACCTGGCGGTCAGCGTCGACTATTTCAACATCGACCTGAAGGGCGCCATCGCGCCGCTGGGCGGCGGCCTGAACAACACCCTGAGCCTTTGCTACAACGTGCTGCAGGACAAGAGCAGCGAGTTCTGCCGGGCGATCGCCCGCAATCCGCTGACCGGCGAGATCAGCAATCCCTACTATGTCCAGATCCGCTCGGCCAATACCGGGGCGCTGAAGACCTCGGGCGTGGACGTGGCGGCCCGCTACCGCGTCGACACCCCCTGGGGTTTCGGCGGCGCCAGCCGCTTTGACCTCAGCACCAACTGGACCTGGACCAAGGAACTGGTGTCCACCCCGGTCGAGGCCTTTCCCAATGTCTGGAACGACTGCGCCGGGGCGTATGGCACGACCTGCGGCGAACCGGTTCCGCGTCTGAAGGGCGTCTCGCGCGTCACCTGGACCAGCGGGCCCTTAGCGATCAGCCTGCGCGCCCGCTACATCGGCAAGGTCACGGTCGACACCTACGTGTTGCCCAAGCGCTCGGGCCTGGCCACGCCGGACCTGGCCGACCTGACCAATCCGGTCCTCAAGGCGCGCGGCTATCTCGACCTGTCGGCGGCCTATGACGTCAATGACGACATGCGGGTGACGGGCGGCGTCGACAACCTGCTCAACAGCGATCCGCCCATCGTCGCCAACCCGCGGGCCAACACCTATCCGACGACCTATGACGCGCTGGGCATGCGCTTCTATGTCGGCGCGTCGGTGAAGTTCTGACGCCTCAGGGCGGTCGCGCCTCGCCGCGGCCGCCCGTCTTTCGAACGGGGTTTCCGATGAAGACGACGGCGCGCCTGCTCGCGGCCCTGGCGGTGGCCTTGGCTCCGGCCCACGCCCTGGCCTGGGGCAAGACCGGTCATCGGGTGACGGGCGCCTTGGCCCAGCGTTACCTGACGCCCTGCGCCGCCGAAGGCGTGAAGCGCATCCTCGGCGCGGAGACCCTGGCCGAGGCCTCGACCTATCCGGATGACATGCGGCCCAGCCCGGATCCGTTCTGGCGCCAGCAGGCGGGCCACTATCACGACGTCGTCTCGCCGACCGGCGGGACCTATGCCGGCGCGCCGCCCGAGGGCGACGCCGTCACGGGCCTGGCCGCCTTTGCCGCCACAGTGAAGGACGAGGGCGCGCCGATGACCGATCGCCAGCTGGCGCTGAGGTTCATCGTCCATATCGTCGGCGACCTCCACAACCCGCTGCACGCCGGCAATGGGCGCGACAATGGCGGGCGCGATGTGAAGGTGGTCTTCGCGGGCAGGCCGACCGACCTTCACGCGGTGTGGGATTATGGCCTGATCGACGAACGGCAGCTTTCCTACACTGAACTGGACAGCTGGCTCGCCGCCAGGATCACACCGGCTCAGGCGCGAGACTGGCGCAACACGGATTCCCGCCAATGGATCGCCGAAAGCGCCGAGCTTCGTGAACGGATCTACCCAACTTCCGACGCGCCGCTGGGCGGCGCCTACATTTTCGCGATGCGGCCCCTTGTGGATGCGCGCCTGCAGCAGGGTGGTGTTCGGCTGGCGGCCTATCTGAATGCGCTCTTCAGAGGGGAGGCGAGGCCATCTTGCCGGCCATAGCGCTCGAGCACACGGGGCTCTGAAGAGCAAGCCGAGGATCGGCCGCGCCCCGGGCCAGGCCCTGGCGCATCTGCGCGCCACGGGCTTCAAGTCTCCCACGCCATTCGAGGTCCGGATCGCGGGCGAGGGCGCGCAACGGGAACGATTGCAGGCCATGATCGACCCGGCCGGGCTGGACAACGTCTTCCTCACCGGGTTCTGCGACACGCCGCGCGAGTTCCTGGCCGGGCTGCACCTCTATCTACAGCCTTCGCGGCGGGAAGGCCTGTGCATCGCGGTCCACGAGGCGATGCAGGCCGGTCTTCCGACCCTGGTGACCGCCGTGGGCGAGATGCCCTACAGCGTGGTGGACGGCTTGATGGGTCGGGTCGCGCCGCCCTGCGACTCCGAAGAGCTGGCCAAGGCCTTGAAGTGGTTTCTGCGTGCGCCCTACAAGCTGGCGAGAATGGGCGAAGTGGCCCGGTCGCGGGTGCTGGACCGGTTCGGCCAAGCGCACTTCGCCGCCACGGGCGCCGAAATCTTCGCCCAGCTTCCGGTCCGTCGCCATCCCATGCTTCCAGCCATCGCGAGCCCGGCCGCGTGAAACGTCCAGCCCGGTCCTCGTCGAGGCGGGAGGGTTTGACACCTTCTAGTAGGCGACGCGGAGGCTGAGGGAGAGGGTGCGTGGGCGGAGGGGAGTCACCTGGTCGGTTGAGCGGAGCGAGAACGGATTGCCGTAGGCGAAGGTGTCGCCGCGCGCATTGGTCGGATTGTCCAAGGCCAGGGTCGTTCGCCAGCGGGGGGCGGCGAGACCGACGGCCAGGCGACCGGTCGCATAGTCGCCCATCAGCGGCGCTGTCGTGGCGTCGAAAGTCAGATGCGAATGACCGACATAGGCATAGCGACCGTCAAGCTCCAGGGTCATGTCTGAGCCCAGCGGCCGCTCATAGTGGGCCGTCACGCCGCCGGCGCGGTGGGGCACGCCGGCCAGGCTCACGTCCTTGCGAACGGGGAAGGCGGGATTGGCCTTCTCCAGCTCGGGCGAATTGAACAACAGGTTGGCGCCCAGCTGCAGTCCGGCGACGCGGTAGCTGCCTTCGACCTCCAGGCCCAAGTTGCGCCCGTCGCCGATGTTGGCGGTGAAGGGCAGGCCCGACGGCAGCAACTGGTCGCTCTGGATGTTCTTCCAGTTGGCCTGGAAGGCCGCGGCCCGCAGACGCAGGCGGCCGTCCAGCAACGAGACCTTGCCGCCGGCCTCCAGGCTCCACAGCTCGTCGCCGTCATAGCGGCGGCGCGGTTCGACCGCGTCGCCGGGCGAGAACACCTGGCCGGACGGTCCGGTCGTATTGAAGCCTCCGGCCCTGTAGCCTTCGGCCGCCTGGACATAGATCAGGGCGCTGGGCGACAGGGTGTAGGACAGGACCAGCTTTGGCGCGAAACCGGAACTTTCAAGCGCGCCTGCAAACTCGGTGATCGGCGCGCCGAAGGCCGCCGTTGTGCTGGTCACCCGCGTCTTGGACTTGAACAGCCGGCCGCCCAGCGTGGCGCTGAGGGATCGGCCGATCGGCAAGATCGCCTCGCCGTAGATCGCCGCCTCGTCCAGCGTGTCGCGCCGCGTTTCCGCGAAGGCTTGGGCCGGGGCGTCGGCCAGACGCGTCAACGCCAGCTCGATGTCCTGATGGGTGCGGGCCAGAAAGGCGCCGACCAGCCATTGCAGCCGAGCCTCTTCGGACGAGGCCAGGGAGCCTTCGGTCACCAGGCTGTGGGTGCGGTCGTTGTCGTCATAGGCGGCGGGGCCTGGCGCCAGGGCGACCGGCGGCGCCGAGCTGGCGTCGTAGCGGCTGGTGATGTCGTGATCGACCGCCGAGATCGTCCACCGCGCCAGGATCCCGCCGATATCGCCCTTCAGATTGAGGTGCGCCTCGGCGAAGTCGTTGTCGTGCGGTTCGCGCACCTGGTTGCGGCGGGTGTAGGGCGGTTCGGTCGTCAGGCCGTACTGGGTGTCGTCGGAATCGATGAACTGGGCGGCCCCGCCGCCGGTCAGGGTCCAGCCCCCGCCCAGGTCGACCTTCACGTTCAGGCGCCCGCCCGAGCGGAGGGAGCGGTTGACGTTCCGCAGGTCGAGGCCGGCGTCGTCGATATAGCCGCCTTGCTGGTCGCGGTAGAGCACGGCGCGGACCGCGCCCCGGCCCTTGAAGACCGGCAGGTTGACCATGCCGGACAGGCCGTTCGAGCCGTCGCCGCCTTGCGTCGCGCCGACATTGCCCGCGATCCAGGCTTCGAAGCGATCCGCAGCCGGCGGTTCGGTGACCAGATGCAGAACCCCGCCCAGAGAACCGGAGCCGTAGAGCGCGCCCTGCGGCCCGCGCAGCACCTCGACCTGGGCCATGTCGATCAACAGCAGGTCGGGGTCTGGCGCATTGTAGGTCAGCCGGGTGTCGTCGAGATAGAGGCCGACCATCGACTGGGTCCGGCCGGTCAGCGGTCCGTCCGACAGGCCGCGCAGCATGATCTTGTCGCGGCCAGGGCCCAGGTTGGTCACTGTCATGGCGGGAACCGTGAACGCCAGGTCGTTGGCGTCGCGCAGACCCTGTCCGGCGATCGCCGAGTTCTCCACCGCGCTGACGGCGTAGGCCAGGCGGTCGGCCGGGGTCGGGCGGCGCGTGGCGACCACGACGAGCTCGTCGAGCGCGGCGGACGGACCGGGCTCCGTCGGGGCGGCCCTTCGGGCGACGGGCTTGGCGGCGGGCAGCCTGACGATCTCGACGGCGCTGGCGTCGATCATCCGAAAGCCGCAGCCCGTGCCCGCCAGCATCCTGGCCAGACCATCCTGGAGGGTGAAGCGTCCTCGAACGGGCCGGCTGGTCGGGGCGCAGCCGCCGGCGGCCTGGGTGCTGATCGAGACGTCGGCCTGGACAGCCAAGTCGACGAGGGCCGACTTCAGCGGCTTGCTGGGGATGTCGAAGCCTATCCGGGGCTGAGCCGCCGAGGCGCAGCCGCCCCATCCGACCACGCACGCGAAGCTGGAAGCCAGCGCCCAGCGCCGCCATGCGTCAGCTCGCAACGAAACGCCCTCCAACCTTCAGGACGGCGCTACCGTAGTTCGATTTGTCGGTCGGTGCGATGCACCGACAGCGAGAAATAACCGGCCAGCCGTTTGACCACCAGATCCTGGTCGCCCAGCTCCAGCACGCCGGAGAACCGTTTGCCGGCCAGGGCGGGCGAAATCCTGATGGGCACTGGATAGCGGCGGTTCAGATAGGCGACCATGTCACCCAGGGTCTCGTCGTCGCAGACCATCCGGCCCTGGGTCCAGGCGAAGGCGGGGCCTGGATCGGTAGCGGTCTGGAACGACCTTGCCGCGCCTTCGACATGGCTCAGGCTCTGACCGGCGACGAGGCGGGCCACCGGGGTCGAGCCCAGGGCGGGCTGGCGCACCTCGACGATCCCGCGACGGACGGTCACCCGCACGGTCTTGTCGTAGTGGCGGATGTTGAACTCGGTGCCGACGACGCGGACCTGCTGGTCGCCGACCGAGATCAGGAAGGGGCGTCCCGGGTCCTTGGCGACATCAAAGGTCGCCTGGGCGTCGGCCATCTGCACGCGCCGCGCCCGCCAGCCCAACTGGACTTTCAGCGTCGAGGCCGCGTCCATCCGGATGTGCGTGCCGTCGGCCAGCGCGACCTCGCGGGTCTCGCCGGGACGGGTCTGGTAGATCGTCGGTGTTCCCTGATAGCCGCGCCAAGCCATCGGGCCGACCACGACCGCGATCACGGCGGCGGCCGCGGCGGCGGACCAGACGGGCAGGGCGGCGCGGCGGCGCATCGCCACGACTCGCGAGGTCGACGGCTTAACAGCCGGGGCGATCTCGGCGGCGCGGTCGGCCAGTTCGGCGGCGAGGCCTTCGATCTCCTCGAAGGCGGCGAGATGGTCGTCGGAGGCTTCCAGCCAGAGGGTCAGGGCGGTCCAGTCGTCGGCCGTGGCCTGGTCCGATTGCACACGGACCAGCCACGCGACGGCCTCGTCGCGCAGGGCGTCAATCGCCTTGATGCTGTCCGCGCCGCTCATCGGTGTTCACCGTTCCCTGAGGCCCAAGCCTCGTTGCTTGCCCCAATGACGCCATAAACGCCAAGGCGCCTCCAAACTTTCTTGAGAATGTTTCCGACCCTCATCGGCCCACCTTGGCGAGGATGCGCTTGAGGCTGGTCATGATGTACTTCTCGACGCTGGAGCGTGACACGCCCATGGCCGCCGCCGTCTCCGCGTGATTGAGGCCTTCCAGTTTGTGCAGCCGGAACGCTTCCTGCACCGCGGGAGGCAGGTCGTTCACCACCGCCACGATCTGCGCCAGGCGCTGACGAGCGGCCAGGGCGTCGTCGGCGCGGGGCTCGTCGGCGGTCTCCCAGTCGGTGGCGCTGGGGCCGCCCGCGCCTCGCCATTGGGCGTCGCGCTGACCCGCCCGTCTCTGGGTCTTGATCCGATCCAGCATCAGGTTCGTGCCCAGCCGGTAGAGATAGGCGGCCGGATTGTCGATCGGCGCGACCGGCGGCGGGGTGATCTTCAGATAGATGTCCTGCACCAGATCCTGGGCGGCTTCCTCGGATCGCAGCCGCACGCGGAAATAGCGCACCAGCTCGTCCCGCCGTTCGAGATAGCAGGCGAGCAGGGGATGGACGTCGCTGTCGTCCAAGGACTCGATCCACGCTCCGGGCCCATGGCCGCTCGACGCCGGGAATCCGGCGATCCGCTCAGTCTTTCCGATGCCGTCTCCGGGCGCAATCGCAATCCCTTTGAGGAGGTTCCCAGGCCACGTCGTCATGGCTCATCGAAGGGCGTCCCGACGCTCGCCAGGATGTGGAGATCGCCTTGCTGGAAGTGATGATGCTGGACGACGGGGCCATGCGCGGCAGCCTGCGGTTCGACGAGGCCCGCATGCGGCGCTTCACCGGTCTGGCGCCGAAGGTGATCTCGATTCATCACCTGATGCGACCGGAGCGCCTGAGGGTCGAGACCTATCTGGAGACCGCCTACGCCTCGGCCTTCAATGGCGTGATCCGCAATCATTATCCCACGCTGATGAGCGTGCAGGACGGCGAGGGCCGCATCCACGCCGCCGTCGGCTTCCGGTTCGCGGCCCAGGAGCCCCTGTTCCTGGAGCAGTATCTCGACGACCCAGTCGAGGCGGCGATCGCCCGCAAGCTGGGCGAGCCGGTCGGACGCGACGGCGTGGCGGAGATCGGCAATCTGGGCTCGGGCAGCGTCGGCGCCTCGATGTTCCTGTTCCTGGCCCTGGCGCGGCATCTGGATCAGAACGGCTGCACCCATGCGGTGGCCACGGCCACGCGCCAACTGCGCCGCAGTTTCGGCCGGGTCGGTTTCGAGACCCAGGTCCTGACCCGCGCCGAGCCGTCCCGTCTGGGTGAAGCGGCCACCGAGTGGGGCGCCTATTACGAGCGCGATCCGGAAGTGCTTGCCGGCGCGATCGGTCCGGCCTTGCAGCCTCTGAGCCAGATGCTGGTGGCCGAGCCCGTCCAGGTCGAGAACATACGCCCCCGTCTTCACCCGGCTTGCCCGGAGGTCGGCCAATGAGCCGGATCCTGCGGGCGATCGACGCCCACGCCGCGGTGACGCCCGAGGCGATCGCGCTGAGCACCCCGTCGGCGACCTGGACCTACGCCCAACTGGGCGAGGCGGTGAGCCGGACGGCGACGGCGCTTTTCGCCTTCGCGCCGCTGGTCCGTCCCGGTTCGCCGGTAGCTGTGCGCCTGCCCAACGGGCCAGCCTGGGTGATCCTGGACCTGGCGCTGATCCGTCTGGGCTGGCCCAGCCTGCCGCTGCCCGGCTTCTTCACCCCCGCTCAGCGCGACCATGCCCTGGCCGACGCCGGCGCGAGCCTGCTGATCGAGGCGGCGGAGGGCGAGGGCCAAATCGTCGTGGCGGGGGCTCCGCTCGCCGTGACGCCTTGCCTGACCTCTCCGGTTCCGCTGCCGCCGGGCACGGCCAAGATCACCTACACCTCGGGCTCGACGGGCCAGCCCAAGGGCGTCTGCCTGTCGCAGGTCCAGATGGAGGCGGTGGCCGGGTCCCTGGTCGAGGCGATCGGCGCCGACTATGCCGGCCGGCATCTGCCGCTGCTGCCGCTGTCGATCCTGCTGGAGAACGTGGCCGGCCTCTACACCACCCTGATCGCCGGCGGGCGCTACCACGTGCTGCCCGCGGCGACGCTGGGCCTGGACAATCCCTTCAGGCCCGACCTGCCGGCCCTAGCCGGCGCGATTGCGACCGAGGCGGCGACCAGCCTGATCGTCGTGCCCGAACTGTTGCGGGCCCTGCTGATGGTGATGACCTTCACCGGCGCCCGCTTCCCCGCGCTGAACCTGGTGGCGGTGGGCGGGGCCAAGGTTTCCTCGCAGTTGCTGAGCCAAGCCGACGCCCTGGGGTTGCCAGTCTATGAGGGCTACGGCCTGAGCGAATGCGCCTCCGTCGTGGCGCTCAACACCCCGGCCGCCCGCAAGGCCGGCGCGGTGGGCCGACCCCTGTCGCACCTGACCGTCGAGATCGCTCCGGACGGCGAGATCGTCGTCGGACCCCATCCGTTCCTCGGCTACGCCGGCGGCGAGGCGAACACGGGCGTGGTCCATACCGGCGACCTGGGCGCGTTCGACCCCGACGGCTTCCTGTGCATCGAGGGGCGTCGCAGCAACACCATCATCACCGCCTTCGGGCGCAACGTCGCGCCCGAATGGGTCGAGAGCGAGCTGCTGGCCCAGCCCGAGATCCGCCAGGCGGTGGTGTTCGGCGAGTCCCAGGCCGCGCTCGGCGCGCTGATCGTGCCGCTGCTGCCCGACATGGACGAGACAGCGATCGCCCAGGCGGTGGCCCGCGCCAACCAGGCCTTGCCTGACTACGCCCAGGTCAAGCGCTGGCGGGTCCGCGCGCCGTTCGACCTGGCCGCCGGCGAACTCACCAACAACGGCCGCCCGCGTCGGGCGGTCCTTCTGTCGCGTCACCGCGACTTCATCGAAGCCTCGCAATAGGAGCCCGACTTGATGTTCTTCCAGAGACTGGTCGCCGAAACCGTCGAGGGTCAGCAGACCCTGGCCGGCGTGCCGCAGATCCAGGACGGTCTGGCCGGCCGGATTTCGCGCGAGACCTATATCGCCTACCTCACGGAGGCCTATCACCACGTCAAGCACACGGTGCCGCTGATGGAGGCGGCGAAAGCTCGCCTCGATGACGCCCACGACCGGTTCCGCCATGCGCTGGACGAGTACATCGCCGAGGAGACCGGCCACGAGCACTGGATCCTCAACGACATCCGCAACTGCGGCGGCGACGCCGAGGTGGTGCGCCTGGGCGAACCACGCGAGGCCACCCAGCGCATGGTCGCCTTCGCCTACGACTACATCGCCAAGGTCAATCCGATGGGCTTCTTCGGCATGGTCCTCGTGCTGGAAGGGACCAGCGTCCGCCTGGCGACCCAGGGCGCCGAGGCGGTGGCCAGGAACCTGAACCTGGGGCCGGAGTGCTTCAGCTACCTGACCTCGCACGGCTCGCTCGACATGGAGCATCTGGTCTTCTTCCAGAAGCTGATGGACGAGGTGACCGACCCCGACGACCAGGCCGCGATCATCGAGGTCGCCAAGGCGATCTTCGACCGCTTCGCCGACGTCTTCCGCTCAATCCCGCACGATCAGGTGGCCCATGTTTAAGGACAAGAACATTCTGCTGACCGGCGGCGCCGGCGGCCTGGGCTCGCTGATCTCGGCGCAATTGCTGGAGGAGGGGGCCAGGGTCGTCGTGCTGGATCGCGCCCAACCCGCCAATGGCGCGGCCTTCCTCGAGCACGACATCTCGACCGCCGAGGGGATCGAGGCCGCCGCCGCCGCTGTGGCGCGGCGTCATTGGGACATCGTCATCAACCTGGCGGGGATCCAGCATTTCGGTCCCTTCGAGCGGCAGACGCCCGAGCACCTGATGGCCAGCTACATGGTCAATCTGATCGCGCCGGTGCGGCTGACCCAAGCCGTCCTGCCCAGGATGAAGGCGGCCGGCGGCGGCCAGATCGTCAATGTCGGTTCGATCTTCGGCTCGATCAACTTCGCCCACTTCGTCACCTATTCCAGCGCCAAGGCCGGGCTTCGTGGCTTCAGCCAGGCGCTGCGGCGCGAGCTGTCGGGCACAGGGATCGACGTGACCTATGTGGCGCCGCGGGCGGTCAAGACGGCGCTCAACACGCCGGCGGTCATGGAGTTCGCCAAGCTCACCCAGATGAACATGGACCCGCCCGAATTGATCGCCCAGCGGATCGTCGAGGCGGTCCGGGGCCGCAAGCGGGACGTCTATTTCGGCTTTCCCGAAAGCCTGTTCGTCCGGATCAACGCCATCTTCCCGCGCCTTATCGACGGCGCTCTTTCGGCCAACGACCGCAAGGCGGCACGGCTGTTCACTCTCTGATTATCTGGAGCCTTTGACCATGAAACTCTCCATGCTGGCCGTGATCGCGGCCGTTTGTCTCGCCGGCGCGCCCGCCCTGGCCGCTGACCCGGCTTTCGACGCCCGCATCGACGGGCTGGCCCGCAGCTGGGCGCATGTGAACTACGAGGTCCACGACAAGCCAAGCCAGGCCGCCGAGGCGGCCAAGCTGGCCGCCGAAGCCGACACCTTGGCCAAGCAGTATCCCAACCGCGCCGAGCCCTTGGTCTGGGAGGCGATCTCCAAGGCCACGCAGGCCGGCGCCACGGGCGGTATGGGCGGACTGTCGCTGGCCAAGAGCGCGCGGGGCATGCTGGAGCGAGCCGAGAAGATCAATCCCGCCGCCCTGGGCGATGGTTCGGTCTATACCAGTCTGGGCTCGCTCTACGCCCAGGTGCCGGGCTTTCCGATCGGGTTCGGCGACGCCGGCAAGGCGCGCGCCTACCTGACCAAGGCCCTGGCCGCCAATCCGAACGGCGTGGATTCCAACTTCTTCTATGGCGACTTCCTGATGCGCCAGGGCGACTACGCCGGGGCCGAGACCGCGCTTCAGCGCGCCGTCAACGCTCCAGTGCGTCCGGGGCGGGAGGTGGCCGATCACGGACGCAAGGCGCAGGCCGCCGCGCTCCTGGCGACCGCGCGTCAAAAGGCGCACGGCTAGGCGACAGTTCGAGCACCTGAACTGAAGCCGGCAGCGACGGGGGCGGCGCAATTTTCGGTTGTTGCCGCCGTCTCTGGGCCCGCTTCTGGGGCTTTCGGGAACAATTCGCCGCCATGCGGCGAAAATTGTCGGGCCAGCTTAGAACTGGCCCAAAATCAACCCAACGCTGTCAATAAGGCAGCGCGATCGCGGGTGGGGCGAAGCCAGGGTCGTTTTGGGGTGCGTCTTGACCATCGGGCCGGGTTGCTTAGCGCGGCGCAGCGGACGGAATAGGCGTGTCGCGGCGAAGGAAGCGTCCGGCCCGCTCGTCGGTCAGCGATCCGTCGGCCCAGGACAGCACGCCATTGACATAGACCTGCGCGATGCCCAGCGCCGGCCGGGTCGGCAGCTCGTAGGTCGCCAGGTCCAGGATCGTCTCGGCGTCGAACACCGTGATGTCGGCCTTCAGGCCGGGAGCGATACGTCCACGCTCATTCAGGCCGAAGGTGTCCGCGGCAAGGCCTGTCATCTTGTGGACCGCCGCCTCAAGGGTGATCAGCTTCTCGTCGCGGGCGTAGTGGCCCAGCACGCGCGGGAATGTGCCCCACAGCCTGGGATGTGGCCGCTTGTCGTGGGGCAGGCCGTCGGACCCGATCATGCAGCAGTCGTGGCTGAGGATCGCCTGCATGTCAGCCTCGGCCATCTGGAAGTAGCTGGCGCCGCCCGGCATCAGCCTTTCGGCCGCCTGGGCCTGGGTCAGATCCCAGTCGCTGGCGATAGCGGCCAGGGTGCGGCCGGCCATCTCGGGATGCGGCTCCGACCAGTTGATCAGGATTTCGACCTCACCGTCGGCGAGGTCTGGCCGGATGATCGTCGAGCCGGCGGTGTAGGGATAGCAATCCAGGCTCACCGGCTGACGACGGCGGGTCTGGTCGATCAGGCCGAGGGTCTCGGCCGCGCGCCCCCAGTTGCGCACGCCCGCGCACTTGTGATGCGACAGCACAAGGTGCGCCTGGCTGGGCTCGGTGACCGCGAAGGCCTCCTGGAGCGCTTCGATGATGCCTTCGCGCTCGTCGCGGATGTGGGCGGTGTAGACGCCGCCGGCCTCGGCCACGGTCCGGGCCAGGCTCTGTAGTTCTTCAAGATCGGCCGCCCAGGCGGGAGCGTAGAAGACGCCCGAGCTGAGACCCAGGGCGCCCTCGGCCAGCGCGTCGCGCAGCAGGACGTCCATCCGCGCCCGCTCGGCCGGCGTGGCCGGGCGCGACAGGTCGTCCACGCAGAGCACGCGCAGAGCCGAATGGCCGACCAGGGCCGCCACGTTGACGCGGGGCGCGATCGCCTCGATGGCGCGGCGATAGTCGGCGAAGGTCGCGTAGGCGAAGTCTTCGGGAGCGCCCAGGAGGTTGAACGGCTCGTCGACAGTGTCGTCGAAGCGCAGCAGCGGCGCCGAGATCCCGCAATTGCCCGCGACCACGGTGGTGACGCCCTGGCTGATCTTGGGCGTCATG
Organism: Caulobacter sp.; assembly: GCF_049283275.1. Classification (GTDB taxonomy): domain Bacteria; phylum Pseudomonadota; class Alphaproteobacteria; order Caulobacterales; family Caulobacteraceae; genus Caulobacter. The sequence continues at coordinate 25,836 of NZ_JBAPVS010000311.1, forward strand.
TCGGGTTGGGTGATGCAGATCAGGTCATCGTGGGTGTGGACGTCGATGAAGCCAGGCGCGACCACCAGGCCCGAGACGTCGATCACCCGTGCGCCAAGGGCGTCGAGCGCCGGACCGACGGCCAGGATGGTGTCGCCGGCCAGGGCGACGTCGGCGACGCGAGCCGGGCCGCCGCCGCCATCGATGACCAGCCCGCCCTTCAGGACAAGATCGGCGACGCGGGGAGGGGAAGACTGAGCACTCAAGGCCGGATCACTCAAAAGAAGGTCTTCAGGCCGCCGAGCACGGCATAGGCCTCGTCGATCTCCAGCAGCACCGACCACTTGTCGAAGGTCGTGCAAGGGTGGGAAATTTCAAAGCCGAGCAGGTCGCCGACGGCGAGGTCGGCCTCGGGCGGCAGGGTCAGGAAGCCGTGCTGGTCGGCGAGTTTCGTGGTCACGACGCCATCCAAGGCCGCCGGGGCCGCGTGCAGGCCCTCCCGGAACCATCGCGTGGCGGTCGGTAGGTGGATGTCGAACGAGACGTCGCGCTTGCCCATCATCACGATGGCCAGGTCCGGTTGCGGCCGCGAGATGACCCGGGCCCAGACCTCCAGCGCCGGACGCAACCGCGGCGGTGCGCCGACGGCGGCGCGGTCGTCCATGCGGCTGAGGAGTTCGCGATAGAAGCCGCTGTCGTGGGTGATGTAGCAGCCGCTGCGCAGCACGATCGTCGCGCCGGGCGCCTCGCCGGCCAGGGATCGGGCGACCAGGTCGTAGTAGGCCGAGCCCCCGGCGGTCAGGATGGCGTCATCGGGGGCGGCCAGCAGGGCCTCTTCACGCAGGCGATGATACAGGCCCAGCAGGTCGCCCAGATAGGCGTCGACTTCCACGGCGTCCTGCTTGGCGTGATCGCTGAAGACCAGGCCTTCGTAGCCTTCCACGCCGTGCAGGGCGACGCCCGGCAGGTCGTGGATCAAGCGCGCCAGGGCCAGGCCCTCGTCCAGCGAGCGGACGCCGCAGCGGCCGTCGGCGACGCCCAGCTCGATCAGCAGGCGCGCGGCGGGCCCGGCTGGAGACCGGGAGAAGATCTCGGAGATCGCCCGCGCGCCGTCGGCGCCGTCGACCAGCACATAGACCGGCCGATCGGGCGCGGCGATCGTGAGATCGCGCAGGCACTCGATCTCGGCGCGGCCGACCAATTGGTTGGCCAGGATAAGGTTGGGCGCGCCCAGCGCGTGACACAGCTTCAGCTGGGTCATGGTGGCGGCCGTCAGGCCCCATGCGCCGGCTTGGATCTGCCGGGTCAGCAGCTGTGGACACATGGTCGTCTTGGCGTGCGGGGCCAGCTTGGCGCCGGCCCGATCGACATAGGCCTGCATGACCGAAAGGTTGTTGTCGATCGCCGCGCGCTTCAGCACCGCGGCGGGGAAGGGGATGTCGCCGCCCAGCAGGTTCAGGCGGCGTCCGGCCAGGTCGCCTAGTCGCCGCACCGAGCCATCCAGCGGTATGGCCTTGGTTCCGGGCGCCAGGGTCAGAGCGTCAAGATCGGCCAGCGACACCGTCATGGTCAGACCTGCGGGATCAGGGCGATGCACTCGATCTCGACCTTGCAGTCGATCATCATCGGCGACTGCACGCAGGCGCGGGCCGGCGGCGCATTGCCGAAATAGCTGGTGTAGACGCGATTGAAGGCATGGAAGTCGCGGGCGTCGTCCAGCCAGACATTGGCCTTCACCACGTCCTCCAGCGTGCAGCCGACCTTGGCCAGGATGGCGGTCAGGTTCTCGATGACCTTGTGGGTCTGGGGAACGACGCCGCCGTCGACCATCACGCCGTCCTCGTCCATCGGCACCTGGCCCGACACGAAGACGAAGCCGTTGGCGATCGTGGCCTGACAGAAGGGCAGGGCCTGGCCGCCGGTGCCCGTGGTGGTCGCGCCGATGCGTTGGATTGACAAGAAAGGCTCCTGATACGGGTCTCAATTGGAGCGACAGAGGTCATGCTTGACCGAGATGTGTCAATCAAAATGTAGTAAAACCATCTTTCTGGTTCCGGCGCTCGCGAGGCGAGCGGCGATCGACTTTTCGGGTTGCCGCGCGCATCGCTGTTTCGGGCTAATGATCGGGAATTTATCATGTTTCTTCTGAGGCGAACACCCGACGCCCAAGGCGGCGCCGCTGGCCCACGCCAAGCCGACGCGCGCCTCGGCGACGAAAGAGAATTTATAGAAGTTACATTTATGATCTTTTTAGATTGACATCTAACGCCGGAGTCGCCGACCTTGGCCGTCGGTCGGAGCGACGTTTCTCCGGCCGTCCAGTTTCGTCGCCTTGAAGGGGTTCTTTGATCCCAATGGACGGCGTGTCCGATCCAACCGCCACGGCCTCCCCCGTGGCGCGGTTGGTGAGCCCCCTCCAACGGTTCCCCCCGGAGCGAGTGGGTTTTGATTCCCCGGCGCCAAAGCCGAACCCCATGGCGCCGGGGAATCGCCTTTTAGCTTCGTGCGGCGCCTCGCCGCCGCCTCTGGAGCTGGTCTTTCGATGTTATTCGCCGTCGTCGCGCTGATCGCGCTGCTGGTCCTGATGATCGGCTGGGGCAAGGTCCCGCCGTTCGTCGCCTTCCTGTTGACGGCGCTGGCCGCGGCCTTCTGCTTTGGCATGCCGCTCGACCAGGTGGTCAAATCGATGGAAAAGGGCGTCGGCGACATGCTGGGCGGCCTGACCGCCATCATCTGCCTGGGCGCGATGTTCGGCCGGTCGATCGCCGACAGCGGCGCGGCCCAGAGCATCGCTCGCACCCTGATCGGCGCGGTTGGCCTGCGCTTCATCCTGCTGGCCATGGCCCTGACCGGCCTGATCGTCGGCATCCCGCTGTTCTACAGCGTCGGCTTCGTGGTGATGGTGCCGCTGATCCTGACCATCGCCCGGCGCGCCGAGCTGCCTCCCGTCTATGTCGGCCTGCCGCTGCTGTGCGGCCTGTCGGTCGCGCATGGCTTCCTGCCGCCGCATCCCTCGCCGGCGGCGCTGGTGGCGTTGTTCGGCGCCGACACGGGCCTGACGCTGGGCTATGGCCTGATCGTCAGCGTCGCGGCGCTGGCCATCGGCGGCCCGCTGCTGGCCCAGGCGCTCAAGCGCTTCAACGCCGTGCCACAGGCCCTGGCCGACGCGGAGGCGTCGCTCGTCATCGTCGAAACGCCCGATGAGGCGACGCCCGGGGCGTGGAACAGCTTCACGACGGCGCTGCTGCCCGTGGTGATGATCGCCGCCACCACGGCGCTGGTCTTCGCGTTGCACGGGCCGTCGCAGGCCAGGACGGTCATCACCTTCGTCGGCCAGCCGGCCGTGGTGCTGACCCTGTCGCTGATCTACGCCACCTTCAGCCTCGGCGTGCTGCGAGGTCAGCCGTTCGTCGGCCAAATGAACCGCTATGCCGACGCCCTGAAGGACGTCGCCGGCATCCTGCTGATCCTGGCCGGGGCGGGAGCCCTCAAGCAGATCTTCGTCGACGGCGGGATCAGCGCCGCCCTGGGCGGCTGGCTGGGCGCCTTGCCGCTGCATCCGTTGGTGCTGGGCTGGCTGATCGCCATGGTCATCCGCGTGGCCCTGGGCTCGGCGACCATCGCCGGCTTGACCGCCGCGGGCCTAATCCAGCCCCTGATGGCCGCAACCCATGTCGATCCCAACCTGATGGTCCTGGCGATCGGAGCCGGCAGCCTGATGTTCTCCCATGTCAACGACCCGGGGTTCTGGCTCTTCAAGACGTATTTCGGCCTGACGCTGAAGGAGACCCTGCTGTCGTGGACGGTGATGGAAAGCCTCGTTGGGGTGGTGGGTCTGATCTGTGTACTGGGGCTGAGCCTGGTCGTCTGATCCGGGGCTCGCAGACTTGAGTTTGGTGTGGAAGCAAGGGCGAACGGCATGACCGGAATGATCCAGGCGCAGGTTCTTGGCGTGGTGGTGGCTGTGCTGCTGGCGGCGGGGCCGCCCGCCCAGGCGCAGACCCGGCCATCGCTGACCCCGGCGCCGGCCGCGATGGCGGTGAAGTCCGGGCGCACGCTGATCGCCAACGGCACGCCGATCCTGGTGCGGGCCGGCGACAGCGACGCTGAGGCGGCGGCGGATTTCCTGTCGCAGCTCGCCTTGAAAACCCGAGGCCTGACCTTGCCCGTCCGGCATGGCGCGACCGGTCCCGGGATCGCGATCACGTCCACGGCCGCGGGCGAGGTCGACAGCTATCGACTCGAGACGTCGGCCAAGGGCGCCGCGATCACCGCCCATGGCCGCGGCGGACTCCTGTACGGCGCGGTGACCTTCTGGCAGCTGCTGACCCAGGATGGCGCGACCAAGGGCGCGGCCACGTTTCAGAGCGTGTCCATCCAAGATGCGCCGCGCTTCGCCTGGCGCGGTCTGATGCTGGACTCGGCCCGGCACTACCAGTCTCCGGAACAGATCCGCCAGCTGCTCGACTGGATGGCGCTGCACAAGCTCAACGTCCTGCACTGGCACCTGGTCGATGATCAGGGCTGGCGGTTGGAGATCAAGCGCTATCCCAAGCTGACCGAGGTCGGCGCGTGGCGCACGGCGGTCGCCGGCGAGGCCCAGCTGCCCGAGGGCAAGACCGGCCGTTACGGCGGCTTCTACACGCAAGACGAGGTCCGGCGGATCGTGGCCTACGCGGCCGCGCGCAACATCACGATCGTGCCGGAGATCGAGATGCCCGGCCACTCGACCGCGGCGATCGCCGCCTATCCGGAACTGGGCCTGGGGACGCCGCCCGTCGAGCCGGCCATCACCTGGGGCGTCCACGATCAGCTGTTCAACGCCCGCCCCGAAACCCTGGACTTCCTCGAGAATGTCCTGAGCGAGGTGATGGCCCTGTTCCCCTCGACCTATATCCACGTCGGCGGGGACGAGGCCCTCAAGGACCGGTGGAAGGCCTCGCCGGAAATCCAGGCGCAGATGAAGGCGGCCGGCATCGATACCGAGCAGCACTTCCAGCACTGGTTCATCCAGCGCATCGAGTCCTTCCTGGACGCCAACGGACGCCGGTTGATCGGCTGGGACGAAATCCTCGAAGGCGGCATTCCGGCCAAGGCGACGGTGATGTCCTGGCGCGGCGTCGAGGGGGCGATCACCGCCGCCAAGGCCGGGCACGACGCGGTGATCTCGCCGCGCAATCCGCTGTATCTCGACTTCCGCCAGGGCGACGCCGCCGGCGAGCCGGCCGCGCGCGCGCCGCTCAACACCCTGGGCGACATCTATGGCTTCGAGCCCGCGCCGAAGGCCCTCACCGAGGCGGAGCGCCGCCATGTCATCGGCGTGCAGTCCAACCTGTGGACCGAGCACATCGCCACCGCCGATCACCTGCAGTACCAGCTCTTCCCGCGACTGTCGGCGTTGTCTGAAGTCGCGTGGTCGCCGGCCTCGCGCCGCGACTGGGACGATTTCCTCAAGCGCACGCCATCCCAGCTGGAGCGCTATCGTCGACTGGGCGTCCGCGTCTCCTACAGCGCGTTCGAGCCCACCGCGACGCTCGGGGCCGCGGCCGCCGGTCATGCCCGTGTCGAACTCGGCAACCAGACCAAGTTTGGTCAGGTCCGCTACGAGCTGGACGGCCGCGTCCCGACCGCCAGCTCACCGGTCTATGTCTCGCCGCTCGACATCGCCACGCCCAACACCGTTTCGGCCGCGACCTTCGATGGGGATCGGCAGATCGGCGCGGTCAAACGGATACCTGTCACCCAGGCGTCGATCCTGAGGCGCACCGACACCCAACTGGCTCCGTGCGAAGGCCTTTTGCAGGCCGCGGCGGGCCGCGATGCAATATCCGGCGCACGCGAGAGCTTCGTGGTCCGGCCCGTCGACCAATGCTGGCTCTATCGCGGCGCCAACCTGGACGGCGTCTCTCGGATCGAGGTCGAGATGACCAAGATACGGAGCAATTTCCACGTCTCGGCGAAGGTTCTGGCCGACATGAAGCGTCCGGAGAACGGCAGGCCGGCGATCCTCATCCGCCAGGATGGGTGCAAGGGGCCCCTCATCGCTCGGCTTGATCTGGCGAGCGTCGTTTTTGACGGGACAACGCGGCTGGGCGCCGATATCCCGCCCCAGAACGGGGCCCACGACCTGTGCCTTGCGATCGAGCAGACAGAGCCCGATCCGCTCTATGCACTGGCCGAGGTCGCGCTGTCGCGTGGCCGCTGAGACCGTCGCCCGGTGAGTTCGGGGCGCCGTGGACGAGGCGGCGCCCGGTATCGAGGTTGACGCTGATCGATCATTTTCTGTCGCCACAGACATGGAGTGTCGTGACGCTCGCTGATTCCATGATCTACAACGGTCATCGCCGCGGTGTCCGATTTGGACGAGCGGCGTTTGTCGGCGCCGAGACACAGGGGATGAAGATTTGCCTTCTCCCTCGTGTCGCCCGGATTGCGAGAGGAACGAGCCGATGAGCGAACCTGTGGTCACGGAAGAGCCCAACGACATCCTCCCGCGGCTTCGAGGCATGATCGAGTCGCTGAGCCGATCCGACCTCAAGATCGCCAAGCTGATCCTGAAGTCGCCCCACGAGTTCGTCCGATCCAGCGTGCGTTCGGTCGCCACCGATCTTGGCCTGTCGGAGCCCACTGTGCTGCGCTTCTGCCGCACGGTGGGATGCGAAGGGTTCAAGGACCTCAAGTTCAGGCTCATCCAGGAACTGGCCCTGGCTCAGGCCATGACCGATCAGCGCGACCGTGCGGCGCGTCCGGCGGCCAGGCAGGATGTCGAGAAGGGGGCGCCCGTCGACGACGCCGTCGGCGATCGCCTGTTCGACACGATTATCGAAGCGCTGAATCGCACGCGCGACACGTTGGTCGAGACGGATCTGCTGGCGGCCGCCGCGGCCATCGCCAAGGCCGGTCGGGTGGTGATCTACGGCATCGGCGGCAGTTCGGCCGCCCTGGCGGGTGAAATCCACAACCGCCTCTTCCGCCTGGACGTTCCGGCCATGGTCTTCACCGACGGCTACGCCCAGCGCATGTCGGCGGCGATCCTGTCCGAAGGCGACGTAGCCATCTTTCTGTCGTCCACCGGTCGGCCCCGCGAGCTGCAGGACAGCATGGAGTTGGCCAAGTACTACAAGGCGGTGTGCATCGCGATCACCGATGGCGAGTCGCCGCTCGGCCGCGACGCCGACATCTGTCTGCATGTGGGTCTGTCGGCCTCGGGCGTCGAGGAATTCCAGCCCAACCCGATGCGTTTCGCCCAATTGTTCGTCATCGATCGCCTCGCCTACGCCGTGGCGACGACGATGGGCGATCGCGCCCATCAGATGCTCCGTCGTGCGCGCGGCAGCGTGGCCTGGCTGCACGGAATCGCGCCTCAGCAGCCGATCGGCGACTAGGGCCCGCCCTGGCGGCGGCGTTCTGGCGACCCGAGCCAAGGCGCCCCTGGGGTGTTCTCGCGCTCCGCGCCTCGGGAGTGATCAAGGTTTGCTCGCCAGCGCGGCAAATTTTATCAACGCTAACTAAATGATAGATTTGTGATTGACGTTTCCTCGCCGTCGCGCTTATCGTGAGGTTGCTTGTGTCGAGCGTCTCGAGACGGCGCGAGAAGAGTACATCGCTCGCGAATGAATTCGAGGCGATCATCTAAAGAGTTCGTGTTTGACGTATTGATCGTAATTCGGGTGAAGGGGTTCGGCGACTGGAGCCGAGTGATCTGAACCTGAGGATAAAGCGCAGGGGGTGTGTATTGTCCGGCAAAGATCGTGAGTTTCAGCCGGCTAGCTGGCGTCAACTCGGTGCTCCCTAGAGCCCACATGCGCCCTTAGCATCGTCGCCGACATCACGTGTCGGCAAAAAATACATCATTTTTGACGTCATCACGGCGAGCCGACTTGGTCGGCCCGGATCTGGCTGCCTGTCAGGTCGGTGAAACGTCATGGCCGATCGGCTGGACCGAGGGCCGCGGACTTATCGCGTTTCACTAGGGGCCCGAGTCAGTTGGCCTGCATAAGATACGGAGGGGACTTAAGTTGAACACCATAAAGAAGATGAGCGTGAATTCCGCCGGACGCGCCGCCCTCAATTTTGGGGTGCTCCCGCTCGCGCTGGGCCTGGCGTTCGCCGGCGGCTCGGCGATCGCGCAAACCGCGCCGGGCCCGCAGGCCGCGCAGGGGGGCGACGCGTCCGCTAGCGTCACCCTGGACGACATCGTCGTCACCGCCAATCGCACCGCGTCCCTGGCGTCCAAGACGCCGGTCGCCCTGACCGCGATCAGCGGCGAGCAGCTGCAAGCCCGGGGCGTCACCAACCCGACGCAGTTGAACAGCTCGGTTCCCAATCTGAGGATCGACCGCAACAACGGCCTGCAGGTCACGATCCGCGGTGTGACCAGCACTGACAATACGGAAAAGGGCGACACCTCGGCCGCTTTCCTGCTGGACGGCATCTACCTGGCGCGCCCTCAAGCCCAGGAAGTCTCCTTCTTCGACGTCGAGCGCATCGAGGTCCTGCGCGGGCCCCAAGGAACCCTCTACGGCCGCAATACGACCGCCGGCGTTATCAATCTGATCACCGTGACCCCCAAGGACACCTTCTCGGCCTCGGTCGACGGCACGGTCGGAAACTTCAGCACGCGCCGGGTGACGGGCATGGTCAACGTGCCGGTCGCCGAGGGCGTCGCCATCCGGGCGGCAGGGACCTACGATCGACGCGACAGCTTCGTCATCAATGACGGCCAGTCCAAGTACGACTTCAATCCCGGCAAGGAGAACTACGCCGGACGCTTGAGCGCGCTGTTCGACATCAGCCCGGACGCCAGCCTGGTTGTCCGCGGCGACTATTCGAAGTTCTCGGGCACCCAGAAGGTTCAGGTCCTGGCGTCGAACTTCTTCCAATCGCCGTTCACCGCCCCGCCGGCGGGCGGCGCGGGCGCTGATCCGGTCTATATCGCCGGGTCCTCCAAGGACCGCAGGACGCAGCGCTACGGCGACGCCAACCCTCAGGCCATCAATCAGAAGAACCGCGGTGTTCAGGCCCAGTTCGACTGGAAGCTGGCCCCGGAACTGAAGTTCACCTACCTCGGGTCATACCGCTACTTCACCCAGCACAATCGTCCGGCCGGCTTCGGCGGCATCAATCCAGGCACCCACGTCGCGTCCGTCTATCCCCAGACCCTCGACGGTGAATACAAGCAGAATTCGCAGGAAGCTCGGCTGGCCTACGCCAACGATCGCCTGAGCGCCCAGGCGGGCCTCTACTATTTCCGCGAACGCGCCGAGCAGGCTTCGCTCAGCTATGGCCGGATCACGAGCGATCCTAACATCCGGGGCTACGTCTTCGGCTATCCGGGCGTGACGACGAGCGAGACGGTCGGGGTCTTCGGCCAGGCGACCTACAGCGTCCTGCCGACGCTGAGACTGACGGCGGGCGTGCGCAACACTTGGGACGACAAGGAGCGTGTCGGCGCGACCATCCGGCACATCAAAGTGTCGGACCCCCTGGATTTCACGACGGGTCCCAATGCGACGCTGAATCCGAACGGCTACAGCGACTCCCTCAACAACGCGCGGGTCAAGTACAGCAAGGCGACCTGGAAGGTGGGCGTCGACTACGATCTCAACGCGCAATCCCTGCTCTATGCGACGGTGTCCACGGGCTACAAGGCGGGGGGCTTCAACGACGGCTGCGTCGCCGGCACGGCGAACTGCAGTTCGCCGGTCCCCACCGCGGCGCTCTATTATGACCCCGAGACGCTGACGTCTTACGAGCTGGGCGTGAAGACGCGCGTGCTCGACTCGCGTTTGAGTCTGAACGCGGACTATTTCCACTACGACTACTCCAATCTGCAACTGACCCAGCAGGCCAATCTCTGCGGCACGCCCTGCTCGGTGACGACCAACGCCGCCAAGGCCAAGGTCGACGGCCTTGAAGTCGAGGGTGTCTACCGGGTCGGCGGCCACGGCCGGCTGCTGTTCTCTGGGACTTGGCTGAAAGCGCGCTACGACAGCTACCTGATCGTTCCCACGCTGGACTTCGCCGGTCGCCGGCTTGACCGGTCGCCGACCTGGACGGGATCGATCGGCTACACTCAAACCGTTCCGCTGCCGGATGGCGGGGAGCTGGCCGCGGGCTTCCGCACCTTCGCGAGCACGCGTTACAAACTGCTGTCCTCGGCGCTGCGCGCCCAGTTCACGCAGCCGGGCTATACGAACACCGATCTTGACTTGACCTACACCAGCCCAGACAGCCGCTGGTACCTCCAAGGCTTCCTCCGCAATGTCGAGAACAAGGTCACGCTCAGCTCGGCCGCCGCCTTTGGACCTTCGGCGACGAACAGCGACGGCACCGCCACGTTCGGAGACCCCCGCACCTTTGGGGCGTCCTTCGGCGTGAAGTTCTAATCGCCGGCGT
>NZ_JBAPVS010000312.1:0-4211 GCF_049283275.1 Caulobacter sp.
GATGCTCCCCCTCCGGGGGAGCTGTCGCGGAGCGACTGAGGGGGTTTTCGCGGGCCCTAGAACTTCTGCCCGAACTTGACGCCCATCAGCCGCGGTTGGTTGGGCACCTGATAGACTTGGTTGCCGCAGATCGACTCGTTGCACTCGGCGTAGCGATAGAGGCTGGCGCGCTTGTCGAAGGCGTTCTTGACGAACAGCTCGACGCTCCAGTTGTCGCGGTCCAGGCCCGTGGTCAGGTCCAGCACGCCATAGGCCTTCTGTCGGCCGATCAGTTCGCGCTCGATGATCCGCAGGTCGGTCCAGCTGCCGGTCTGATAGACCCCGGCCGCCTGGACGTGGGCCCGGTAGTCGCCCCAGTCCCACTCGTAGCGGCTGGTCAGGTTGCCCTTGAACTTGGGGGTGATCGGCAGGACCGAGCCCTTGGGCGCCTCGGGATCGGGGCAGTCGGTGACCTGCTGGTCGTTGACCAGCGCCAGGCAGAAATTCTCGGTCAGGTGAGCGCTGGTGTAGGCCGCCGCGCCGGAGATCGTCCAACCGCGCATGACCGCCCAGTTGATGTCGGTCTCCACGCCCTTGACCCGCGCGCTGCCGGCGTTGCGCACCTCGGTCAGGCTGTTGGCGCCCAGCAGGCCGACCTGGAAGTCCTTCCACTCCTCGATATAGGCCGCGCCGTTCCAGCGCACCCGGTTGTCGAGCCAGGAGGTTTTCCACCCCGCCTCGTAGTTCTTCAGGAAGTCGGCGGTGTAGGGCGGCACCGTGCCGCGGCGATTGATGCCGCCTGGCCGGAAGCCTTCGGAATAGGTGGCGTAGACCAGTTTGTCGGAGTCGATCTTGTAGGTCAGGTTGACCTTCGGCGAGTTGCCGTTTTCCTTGATGCTCTTGTTCAGGTTCGTACAGGGCGAACCGTCGACGATCGGCGGACCGAAGCACTGCTTCTCGCCGGAGCTGAACGGGAAATCGATCCCAAAACCGAAGAACCCCTTCAGGCTGTTTTGCGCCTTGAAGAAGCGGACGCCGCCGGTCAGGGTCAGCTGGTCGGTGATGTCGAACGCCACCTCGCCGAACGCCGCCTGGTCTTCGTCGACCCGCTTCTGCTTGGTCAGCCACACGGTGTGGGGATAGCCGGTCACCGAGAAGTCCGTGCCCAGCCCGTCGATCTTGTAGTTCTGGAAGATGTTGTGCTTCTGCTGCTGGTAGAACAGGCCGCCGACGAAGCGGACGCGGTTCTCCTGCGGGCTGGAGATGCGGATCTCGTGGCTCTGCTTGCTGTAGCCGTCCCGGGCCTGGATGTACTGCGACGGATCCACCGGATCGCCGGCGTTGTCGGTATAGTACTGCCCGTAGGTGGTCAGGGTGTCGTAGAAGAACGAATAGTCGTTGTAGTCCGACGTGCTGTCGACCGTGCGCTTCAGGTATGAGCCGGCATAGACCACATCGAAATTGCTGATCTGGCCTTCGACGGTCAGGGCCGCCTGGCTCCATTTGTCGTTGGAGCCTTCGGGATAGTAGTGCGCCACCTTCAGGTCGCCCAGGCTGGGATCGAAGGCGAACAGGCCGTGCACCTTCTGCTGCTGGCCCATGATGCTGGGGGTGATCACCCAGTTTTCACCGGCCTCGATGCGCAGGGCCGCCCGCGCGCCATAGGTGTCGACGTCGTTGTAGTCCTTCTTCACTTGGCTGGCGTTGTCGCGGGTCACCTGCGAGGTCGGGAAGAAGCGTGACTGCGGCACGTTGTCGATATAGCCGCCGTCATGCTCGGCCCAACCGACCAGGCGCACGGCGACGGTGTCGCTGATCGGCTGGTTGACGAAGCCCTCGACCACATAGCCGGCGTCGCCCTTGGAGACCGTGTTGGCCTCCACGTCGTAGCCGGCGCTGAAGCCGGCGGTGCTGGGCTTGTTGGTGATGATCCGCACCGTGCCGGCCATCGAGCTGGCGCCGTACAGCGTGCCCTGCGGCCCGGACAGCGCCTCGACCCGCGCGATGTCGTAGACGTGGACGTCGAGCGCGCCCTGGATCGTGGTGATCGGCTGCTCGTCCAGATAGGTGCCGACGGTCGGCAGCGGGCCGGAGTGGTTGGCGTTGTCGCCGCTGACCACGCCGCGCATGAACACGCTGGAGAAGCCCGGCGAGGTGGTCTGGATCGACACGCTGGGCAGGAACTTCACATAGTCGTTGAGGCCGCTGACGTGGCGCTCTTCCAGGGTCTGGGTCCCCAGGGCCTGGATGCTGATCGGCACGTCCTGCAGGTTTTCCGAGCGCTTCTGGGCGGTGACGACCACCTCTTCCAGCGCCACCGCGCCGCTCGGCGCCGTCTGGGCGTGGACGGTCACGGTGGTCAGCATGGAGGACGCCAGGAGGGCGGTGGTCCAGATCGCCCCCTTGGACGATCCGTGCGTGTTACGCTTGGTCAACGGCATATCGCTCCCCCGAACTGGTTAGGTGAACGATGGTCTTCCTCGGTTTTTGTCCCCGCAAGGATCAAAATTCAAACAAACGTCAATTCGGCTGACTGTTGCAGAAATGGCAGGGTTCGCGGCGGCTGATCAAAATTCAGGCGCGGTGGGATAGCTGGATAGGACCGGTCCCAGAGCGGTCTTCAGCGGGTCCAGCCATGATTCGTAGTTCTGCCAATGCTCGACCGCATCCTTGAAGATCGGCCGACGGACCTGCTCTGAGCTTGCCGTGCGCACGGCGCGGTCGTTTTCGTGGAAGTTCAGGCAGGATTCCTCGAACGGCAGACCGCAATAGTCCAGCAGGGCGCGGATCTCCGCTTCCGGATCCTCGATCATCGACTCGTAGATCACCCGGTGCACGCGGCCGGGCAGCACGGCGTCGAAATGGGCCATCAGCTCCACATAGTCGGCGTAGTAGCGGCCGATGTCCTCCAGGCCGTAGCTGAAGTTCTGACCGCGGGCGAAGTGCTGCTTGAAGCCCGAGAAGCAGCAGCCCATCGGGTGGCGCCGCGCGTCGATGATCTTGGCGTTGGGCAGCATCAGGGCGATCAGGCCGATATGGGCGAAGTTGTTGGGCATCTTGTCGATGAACAACGGCCGGTCGGTCTTGCGCTGCACGCGGGTGCGGTCGAGGAACTCTTCCCCCAGCGCCTTGAGATCCTCCGGACTCAGGGCGGCCAGGACCTCGGGATAGGCGGATTCCTCCTTGGTGTTCTTGGCTCCGCCCAGCCGCCGGGCCATCGAGGTGACGTCGGGCAGCTCCATCGTGCCCTCGACCGCCGAGTGGCTGGCCAGGATCTGCTCGATCAGGGTCGAGCCGGCGCGCGGCAGGCCCAGGACGAAGATCGGGTCCGGCGCGGGGCATCCCTGCCCGGCCCGCGAAGCGAACAGGTCCGCGGTCAGCGCCGCCTTGCTGCGCGCCACGTGCTGGGTCATCACGGTCGGATCGTAGTGGATCTGGGCCCGCCGCACTTCGGCGCCCTTGGCGTAGTGGGCGAAGGATTCGGCGTAGCGGCCGGCGTCCTCGTGGGCCTTGCCCAGGGCGTAGTCCAGATGCAGGCGGTCGTCCTCCGACAGGTCCTGGCGGGCCAGCTGGGCCTGCATCGCCGTCAGGTCCTGGTCGGTGAAGCGGTAGGTCTTCATGTTGGCCAGGCTCCACCAGGCCTCGCCCAGGGACGGGGCCAGGTCGACGGCCTTGCGGTAGGCGCTCGCGCTCTCGGCGGAGCGGCCGACGGTCTTCAGGGCGTGGCCATAGCTCATCCAGCCCTTCGCCTGTTGGGGATAGCGGGCCAGCACGTCCTCGTAGAGGGCGATGGCCTGGGCGTACTCGCCGATCCGCGCCAGGGCGGCGGCCTTGAGGTTGGCGTAGGCGGGATTGCGCGGCTCGGCGGCCAGCAGCGGGTCCAGCTGGGCCAGGGCCTCTTCCGAGCGGCCCAGCCGGTAGATCACGGTCGCCAGGTTGTAGCGGGCGGCGGTGAAGCCGGGGGCGATCTCCAGGCAGCGGACCAGCAGGGTCTCGGCCTCCTCCTGGCGACCCAGGCGGGCGACGGCCTCGGCCAGCATGCGCAGCGCCGCCGGCTCGTCGGGCCGGGTCTCCAGCAAGCTGCGCAGGATCGTCTCGGCGTCGCCAGGCTTGCCGTCGACCAGGGCGGTGGCGGCGGTCATCAGGGCCGGGTCGCGGGTTCCGCCCTTGATCTGCCGGGCCCGGGCGGCCTGGGCGCCGTCGTCGTCGCCGACCTGCTCCAGGGCCTCGGC
>NZ_JBAPVS010000313.1:0-9183 GCF_049283275.1 Caulobacter sp.
GGCATGTCCCCAGCTCGTGATGGGGACATGCCCTTGCGGCGTGTCCCCAATTTCATCCCCGGCGCTTGACCCCCTTCGGCTCGCTCGCCCAAGCTCCCACCGGGGATTTCAGGGATCGAGGGGAATGACCATGTTCGCAAGGGTTTCGGGGCTGGCGCTGGCCGCCGCGTTGATCGGGTCCGCCGTCCAGGCCGCCCCCTCCGTCGCTCAAGTGGCCGCGGCCGCCAAGGCCGTCCAGCCCAAGGTGGTGGCCTGGCGGCGCGACATCCACCAGCATCCGGAACTGGGCAACCAGGAGGTCCGCACCGCCGCCCTGGTGGCCAGGGAGTTGCGCGCCCTGGGCTTCGAGGTCCGCGAGGGCGTCGGCCGCACCGGCGTGGTGGGCGTGCTGAAGGGCGGCAAGCTCGGCAAGGTCGTGGCCCTGCGCGCCGACATGGACGCCCTGCCGGTCGAAGAGAAGACCGGCCTGCCGTTCGCCTCCAAGGTCACCGCCCAATGGGAGGGCCGCACCCTGCCGGTCATGCATGCCTGCGGCCACGACACCCACGTGGCCATGCTGCTGGGCGCGGCGACGGTGCTGGCCGGCATGAAGGCCGAGATTCCGGGGACCGTCGTGCTGATCTTCCAACCCGCCGAGGAGGGGTCCCAGGCCGGCGAGGAGGGCGGCGCCAAGCTGATGATCCGCGACGGCGCGCTCGACAGCCCCAAGGTCGACGCCGTCTTCGGCCTGCACATCGGCCCCGGCGACGCCCACGCCCTGAACTACCGGGCCGGCGGCTTCTATGCCGGGTCCGAGCGGCTGACGATCACCGTCAAGGGCAGGCAGACCCACGGCGCCCGGCCCTGGGCGGGCGTCGACATGGCCAGTGTCGCGGCCGACATCGTCCAGGCCTTCAACCAGCTGGCCGCGCGCCAGATCGATGTCGGGACCTCGCCCACGGTCCTGACCGTGGCCACCATCAACATGGGGGTGCGCAACAACATCATCCCCGAAGACCTGACCATGACCGGCACCCTGCGCACCTTCACGCCCGAGCGTCGGGCCGAGGTGATCGACAAGGTCCAGAAAACCGTGGCCGCCATTGGCGACCGTTATGGCGCCAAGGCCCAGGCGGTGTTCACCCAGCCCTATCCGGTCACCTACAACGACCCGGCCCTGTCGGCCTGGGTCAAGCCTGTGCTGGAGCAGGCCTCGCCGGGCAAGGTCGACGACCAGGCGGCCCTGGTCACCGGGGCCGAGGACTTCTCGATGTACGGCCAGAAAGTCCCGGCGGTGTTCATCCAGCTGGGCGGCCGCCCAGCCTCCGTGCCGGCGGCGACGGCCCCGGCCAACCACTCGCCCTATTTCGACGTCGACGAGGCGGTGTTCGAGACGGGGGTGAAGGCCGAGGTGTTGCTGGCGTTGGGGTATTTGGGGCGCAAATAACCCTCTCCCAAGGGGAGAGGGAGGGGCCCAAGCGAAGCTTGGGAGGGTGAGGGGGTAAGGCGTCCGACGACGTGCCGGCAGGGCTTTCGTGAGAAATCGGTGAGGGTGTAACCCCTCACCCTCCCACGCTCTTCGAGCGCGGGTCCCTCCCTCTCCCTCTGGGAGAGGGTGTTTTTACCGCCGCTTCCCGCGTCGGACGCCCTTCGGCAAACCCCCGCGCGGCTTGATGGCCGGCTTGCCTCGGATGCCAAGCCTGGGCTTCGGCGCCTTCGGATCATTCGGCAACGCGTCCGTCAGCATCTCGAACAGCAGACCGCCCGTCACCGGCGTCGCCTCCCGCAGCTTGACCTCGACCGCCAGGCCCAGCGGGAAGCGCTTGCCGGTGCGTTCGCCGACCAGGGCGTGCATGCGGTCGTCGTGGACGAAATATTCCTCGCCCAGGGTCGAGACCGGCACCAGGCCGTCGGCGCCGGTTTCGTCCAGCTTCACGAACAGGCCAAAGCGGGTGACGCCGGTGATCCGGCCGGTGAACGTCGCGCCCACCCGGTCGGACAGGAAGGCGGCGATGTAGCGGTCGGTGGCGTCGCGCTCGGCGGCCATGGCCCGGCGTTCGGCGTGGGTGATGACCTCGGCGGTGTCCTTGATCTGGCTGATGTCCTGGTCGGTCAGGCCGTCGTCGCCCAGCCCCAGGGCGCGGATCAGCGCCCGGTGGACGATCAGATCGGCGTAACGGCGGATCGGGCTGGTGAAGTGGGCGTAGCGGGCCAGGTTCAGGCCGAAATGGCCCAGGTTGTCGCTGGAATAGTGGGCCTGCATCTGGGTGCGCAGGACCACCTCGTTGATGATCGCCGCGTGCGGGCTCTCGCGGGTGTCGTCCAACAGCTTGTTGAAGCGCGCCGTGGTCGGGGCCTCGCCCTTGGACCACTTGACCTCAAGCGTCTGCAGGAACTCGGTCAGGCTCAGCACCTTCTCCTGGCTGGGCGTGTCGTGCACCCGGTAGATCAGCGGCATGCGCTTGGCTTCCAGGGTCTCGGCGGCCGAGACATTGGCCTGGATCATCATCTCCTCGATCAGCTTGTGGGCCTCGAGGCTGGCGCGGCGGGTGATCGACTGGATCTCGCCTTCCTTGATGATGATGCGGCGCTCGTCGCTCTCGATGGCCAGGGGAGAGCGTTGCTCGCGGCCCTTGCCCATCAGGCGGAAGGCGGCCCACAGGGGCCTCAGGATCGGGTCCAGCAGCGGACCGGCCTTGTCGCCGTCCTGGCCGTCGGGCGGGGCGACGCCGTCGATGGCGGCCTGGGCCTGCTCGTAGGACAGCTTGGCGGCCGAACGCATCAGGCCGCGCACGAACTTGTGGCTCTTCTTGCGGCCGGCGTTGTCGAACACCATCCGCACGGCCAGGGTGGCGCGGTTTTCGCCCTCGCGCAGGCTGCACAGGCCATTGGAGAGGGTCTCGGGCAGCATCGGCTCCACCCGGTCGGGGAAGTAGACGCTATTGCCCTTCTCGCGGGCGTCGCGGTCCAGGGCCGAGCCGGGGCGCACATAGGCGGCGACGTCGGCGATGGCCACCCAGACGATCCAGCCGCCCACATTGCCGGCGTCCGGATCGGGATGGGCGTAGACGGCGTCGTCGTGGTCGCGGGCGTCGACCGGGTCGATGGTCACGAACGGCAGGTCGCGCAGGTCGTCGCGGCCTGTCAGGGTCGGCGGCTTGGCCGCGCCGGCCTCGGCTTCAGCCTCTTCTGAGAAGCCGGTCGGGATGCCGTGGCTGTGGATGGCGATCAGCGAGGCGGCGCGCGGATCGTCCTCGCTGCCGACCACCTCCAGCACCTTGCCGAACTTGGGGCCGTATCGGCCGGAGGCCGTGCCGACCTGAGCAAGAACGAGGTCGCCGTCCTTGAGGTCCTTGGCCTCCTGCTCGTTGAGCAGCAGGCTTTCCTTGGACTTGCGATCGACGGGCTCGACGCGGGTCTCGCGGCGGTGCTTGCGGATGACCCCAAGCACCTTGTGAGCGCTCTGGCCCAGGCGCTTGATCAGCCGCGCCTCGGTCTCGCCGCTCTCCAGTTGCTCGAAGCGAACCAGCAGGCGGTCGCCCATGCCCGGCGCGCCGCCGGCCGAGGCGTCGCCCTTGCCCGGGGCCAGGCGGATCTGCGGCAGGTCCTCGCCGCCCTTGGTCAGGCGGACATAGAGATCGCCGTCGGCGTCGCGCTCGACCACGTCGACCACGCCGACCGGGGGCAGGGCGCCGGCTTCGGCGAAGCCTCGGCGGCCGCGTTTGCCCAGGCTGCCGTCGGCTTCCAGGGTCCGCAGCATCTCGCGCAGGGCCCGGCGGTCCGCGCCCTTCAGGCCGAAATGGCGGGCGATGTCGGCCTTTCCGCTCTCGCCCGCGTCACGCAGGAAGGCGATCAGCGTCTCGCGGTCAGGCAGGCCGGCGGGCGGCTTGGGAGCCTTCGCGCCTTGAGAAGCGGCGGGGAACTTCGAGGATTTGGGCGAGCGCGGTTTAGCCATGTCCTTCGTCTAACGCGGCAAGGGGGGCGATGGGAAAGGGAAATGGGCGATCCGTCCCTGAACGCTGGCCGCCGGCGTGCGACGCGGACTGTTCCAGCAGCCCTTGGCGGGAACTTACCGGCTGACCGCGTGTACTGCGTTCAGGCGCCTGGAATTGCGGCGGCCCGCAGGGAGCAAGACGATGAAGGTCCGCAGGTTCACGATCGAAGACGCGCCGTTGGAGCGCTCCCCAGGGCAGGAGGCCGACATCTTCGCCGGCAATCTGGTGGACGAACGGAATGGCGGACCGATCACCATCGGCTACGGGCGGTACGCGCCGAACCAGAGCCTTGCTGAGACGATGGCCGTCGACGACGTCATGATCGTCCTGGAAGGACGGGTGTCGGTTGCGACGGAGGCCGAGACGGTCACCGCCGGCCCTGGCGAAATCGTCTACATGCCCAAGGGAGAGGCTGTGACCATTCGATCGCATGAGGACGGCGCGCTGACCGCCTATGTCACCTATCCCCACTGGCGGGAGGCGAAGGCCTGAGGCTCAGTACAGATCCTCAATCCGCTGGGGCGGGGTCTGCGGCGGGGTTTCGGGCTTGGTCGCCGGCTCGGCCGCGATGGCCGGAGGGGTCTCGACGACCGGGGCCTCTGCGGCCGACGCCGCGACCTCCTCGACCGGCGCGGGCTTGGGGACCTCGACCGGCGGGGGCGGGGCCACCTCGGCGATGGCCGGCGTGGCCTCGCGCACCGGCACGCCCGAGACCTCGGCCAGCGGCGCGGTCGAAACCGCCTGGTGGTCGGTCTTCTGCAGGGCGTTCTTGAGGCCGAACGCGAACCCGCCGACGCTGATCGCCGACAGGATCACGACCACGACAGGCAGCGGAAGAGGGCGTTCGAGCGACGTCATGAACCCAGCTTAGCCCCCAATTTTCCCCGGACCAAGCGGCCGAGGCGCGTTACGCCTCGGCCTTGGCCTTCTTGGCGGCGGGTTTTTTCGCCGCCGGTTTCTTTGCGGCCGGCTTCTTGGCCGGAGCCTTCTTCGCCGGAGCCGCGCCATCGGTGGCCGCGGCGGCTTTCGCCTTGGCCGGAGCCTTCTTTGGCGCGGCCTTCTTCGCCGGCTTCTTGCCGCCGCCCTTGGCGATGCGATCGGCGATCAGGGCCACGGCCTCGTCCAGGGTCATGGCCGCCGGATCGGCGCCCTTGGGCACGTTGGCATTGGTGTCGCCGTGCTTGATGTAGGGACCGAAACGCCCCGACAGCACGCGGATCGGCTTGCCGTCTTCCGGGTGATTGCCCAGCTCGGCCAGAGCGGCCGCCTGGCCGCGCTGCGGACGTCCGCCGCCGGCCCGCTTGTCGGCCAGCAGGGCGACCGCGCGGTTCAGGCCGATGTCGAAGACGTCCTCCGGATTTTCCAGATTGGCGTAGGTGCCATCGTGCAGCACGAACGGCCCGAAGCGTCCCAGGCCGGCGGTGATGGTCTTGCCGTCGTCCGGGTGGGCGCCGACCTCGCGGGGCAGGGACAGCAGGCGCAGGGCCTTTTCCAGATCGACCGCCGCCGCCGTCCAGCCCTTGGGCAGGCTGGAGCGCTTGGGCTTGTCGCCGCTGTCGGCCGCCGCCGGCTCCTCGACATAGGGTCCGAAGCGGCCGTTCTTCAGCCACACCGCGCGGCCGGTCGCCGGGTTGATCCCCAGCTCCTTGTCGGCGGCTTCCGCCTCGCCTTCACCTTCGCTGGTGGCCAGTTGGCGGGTGAATCGGCACTCCGGATAGTTCGAGCAGCCGATGAAGGCTCCGAACTTGCCGACCTTCAACGACAGCATGCCCGTGCCGCAGGTCGGGCACAGACGCGGATTGGAGCCGTCGCCCTTGTCGGGGAAGATGTGCGGGCCCAGCGACTCGTTCAGGGCGTCCAGGACGTTGGTGGTGCGCAGCTCGGCGATCTCGCCGACCGCGGCCGCGAAGTCCTTCCAGAAGTCGCGCAGGAACTGCTTCCAGTCCAGCTTGCCGTCCGACACCAGGTCCAGCTGCTCTTCCAGGGCGGCGGTGAAGTCGTATTCCACGTAACGGCGGAAGAACTGCTCCAGGAAGGCGGTGACCAGCCGGCCCTTGTCCTCGGGGACGAAGCGCTGTTTGTCCATCTTCACATAGTCGCGGTCGCGCAGCACGGTCAGGACCGAGGCGTAGGTCGAGGGGCGGCCGATGCCCAGCTCTTCCATCTTCTTGACCAGGCTGGCTTCCGAATAGCGCGGGGGCGGTTCGGTGAAGTGCTGGTCGGCGCGGGCGTCCAGCACCTTGGCGGCCGCGCCTTCCTCGATCATCGGCAGGCGGGCGCTGTCTTCGTCGTCCGCGTCGTCGCGGCCTTCCTCATAGACGGCCAGATAGCCGGGGAAGAGCACGACCTGGCCGGAAGCGCGCATGCCGGTCTGGCCGTCGGCGCTCTCCAGGTCGACGGTGGTGCGCTCGATGCGGGCGCTTTCCATCTGCGAGGCGATCATCCGCTTCCAGATCAGCTCGTACAGGCGGGCCAGGTCCGGCTCCAGCCGCAGCGAGGCCGGATTGCGGTTCAGGCTGGTCGGCCGGATGGCTTCGTGGGCCTCCTGGGCGTTCTTGGCCTTGGCCTTGTAGTAACGCGGGGTCTCGGGGACGTACGGCGCGCCGTAGACGGCGCCGATCACGCTGCGCGCCTCGGCGATGCCTTCAGGCTCGACCGACACGCCGTCGGTCCGCATGTAGGTGATCAGACCGACGGTCTCGCCGCCGATGTCGATGCCTTCATATAGCTTCTGGGCGGCCTGCATGGTGCGCTGAGCCGAGAAACCCAGCTTGCGCGAGGCTTCCTGCTGCAGGGTCGAGGTGGTGAAGGGCGGGGCGGGCGAGCGCTTGCCGGGCTTCTTTTCGACGGCGGCGACTTTGAAGACCGCCTTCTGCACGGCGGCCCGGGCGGCTAAGGCCGAGGTCTCGTTGTTAAGGTCGAACTTGGTGAGCTTCTTGTTCTCGTGCTTGACCAGGCGGGCCAGGAACGGCTCGGCGCCGGCCGTGACGTCGGCCTCGACGGTCCAGTATTCCTGGGTCTTGAAGCGCTCGATCTCGAGCTCGCGGTCGACGATCAGCCGCAGGCAGACCGACTGCACGCGGCCGGCCGAGCGGCTGCCCGGCAGCTTGCGCCACAGCACCGGCGACAAGGTGAAGCCGACCAGATAGTCCAGGGCGCGGCGGGCCAGGTAAGCCTCGACCAGCTCCATGTCGATGTCGCGCGGATGGGCCATGGCCTCGAGCACCGAGGCCTTGGTGATGGCGTTGAAGGTGACGCGCTGGACGGTCTTGTCCTTGATCGCCTTCTTCTTCTGCAGCACCTCCAGCACGTGCCAGCTGATGGCCTCCCCTTCGCGGTCGGGGTCGGTGGCCAGGATCACGCCGTCGGCGCCCTTCATGGCGTCGACGATGTCGCCGATCCGCTTGGCGGCCTTGGCGTCGACTTCCCAGCTCATGGCGAAGTCGTTATCGGGCTCGACCGAGCCGTCCTTGGACGGCAAGTCGCGGATGTGGCCGTACGAGGCGAGAACCGTGTAGCCGGACCCGAGGTACTTGTTGATGGTCTTGGCCTTGGCCGGGCTCTCGACGACGACGACGATCATTAGGACCTTGATGCCTGGAAATGGGGTCGTCTCCCAGGCGAACCGGGGCGACGAGGGCCGGAAAGTGGGGGCGGCGCCAGGGGTCTGTCAACGGCGGCGGTGGCCGACGACGCATTTGGTTCCCGGCTCTCTCTATAGAGAGAGGAATATTTGGGCTTGGGTCAGGCGCCCGCGGTCTTGCGCGGGCGCCCGCCCTTGGCTCCGTTGGCGCGGGCGGCGGCGGCCTTTGCGGGGGACGTGCCGCGCCCGGCGATCCTGGCCATGTGGGCCTTCGTGCCGAAGATGCCGGCGGCCAGACCGGGGATCGACAGGTCGACGTCCAGGGCTTCCCAATGGAGTCCATAGCCCGAGCCGCGAAGGGTTACCTTGGCTAACTGCTCGTCGGTGGCGTTCTCAAGACCCTGGCCAAGACGCGCTGGGAAAGCGAAGGCCGAGCCGCTGGTCAGTTCCACCACGATCCGGGCGGTTGACGCCTCGTAGTGGGCGGAAGCCGCTCTAGGTTCGGTTTGGGCCAGCCTTTCGCCGAGCGCGATGGCCGCATCGATCTTGGTGTCGGTGAGTTCAACCATGGATCTCGTTCCATCTCGCCAGCAGGCGATCGCGTTGTTCGGAGACGATCGCCATGGCGCGCCGGATGTCGGCGCGGGTCATGTCCACCGCCCAGACCAGTTCAGGCGCCTCGCCCGGACCCGCCAGATTGATCTTCGCCTCGCCGTCCTTGAACACGTGAACATGGGCGGGCGCGTGATCGTTGGTGAAGATCACGACGCTGAACCCGGCCGCGCGATGGACGGTGATCATCCTTAGAATAACCCATCGCGATAGGTTTTCAAACCCCCGCCACCATCCCGCCCGGCAGCAGTTCGGCCCGTTCGGCCAGGGCCAGCTCGACCAGGGCCGCCATCACAGCCGAGGTGGGGGCGCGGGTGGCGCGGACCAGTTCGTCGCGGGAGACCGGGGTGGGGGAGAGCAGGCGGGCCACCTCTTCGCGCAGGGCGTCGTGGTCGATGTCGACGCCGTCGTCCTCGGCCACATAGGGCCGCTCGCGCTCGCGCAGATGGGCCTGGCCCGACAGCGAGCGCAGCACGTCCTCGACGCCCTCGCACAGGATCGCGCCCTGGCGGATCAGGTCGTTGGGACCCTTGGCGCGCGGATCCAGCGGCGAGCCGGGCACGGCGAAGACGTCACGGCCTTGCTCGGCGGCCAGACGGGCGGTGATCAGCGAGCCGGACTTCAGTTCGGCCTCGACCACGATCACCCCCAGCGACAGGCCCGAGATGATGCGGTTGCGGCGCGGGAAGTCCTTGGCGATGGCCCGGCGGTCGGGCGCGCTCTCGCTGACCACGCAGCCGCCTTCGCCGGCGATGCGGGCGTGAAGCGCGGCGTGCTCCGGCGGATAGATGTCGGACACGCCGCCGCCCAGCACGGCGATCGTTCCCGTGGCCAGGGCGCCCTCGTGGGCCGCGCCGTCGACACCGCGCGCCAGGCCCGACACCACCACATAGCCGTGCCGCCCCAGCTCGGTCGCCAGTTGGCGGGCGAAGCGCTGGCCGCCGGCCGAGGCGATGCGGGCCCCGACGATGGCCAGGCTGGGCTGGGGCAGCAGCTCGGCGCGGCCCAGGGCCC
>NZ_JBAPVS010000314.1:0-3247 GCF_049283275.1 Caulobacter sp.
CTTCAGCTCGGCGTCGGCCAGCAGGCCCCGCTCGGCCAGGTCGGCGATCTCGGACAGTTGCCGGCGATGCACGGCCAGACTCGCGTCGTCGCCCACACCCACGGACGCCCGCGCGGCGCCGCGCAGCATCAGGGCGGCGACGACGGCCGACAGTCCCGCCGCGGCGATCCAGAAAGCGATCATGAAGGGCGTGTTAGCGGGGATTGCGAGCGGCCGTTAGCAAAAAAATCGCGTAAGGGGCCCTAGGCCGCGGCGGCCATCGCCGCGGCCGCGCGGCGGCGGACGATCTCGGCGGTCTTCTGGTCGCGGCTGTAGGCGATGTAGCCGGCGGCCAGATCGACATAGATCCGGGCCAGGCCCTGGTCGCCGCCCTCGCCGGTGCGCACCACGTGCAGGATGTCTTCGATATATTGGTCCAGACGGCTGTTCAGCTTCTCCAGCACCTTGGCGCGGCTGGCGCCGTAACCGCTCTGCATCGCGCAGCCGCGGATTTCGGCGATGAACACCAGAACGGCGGTCAGCCGCCGGGTTTGGAGCTCGTCGGGTTCGGTCGTCAGCTTGGGCACGCCCTTGCCCTTCTTGCCGCCGAGGATCGAGATCGGCCGCAGCGGCAAGGCCTCCAGCAGTTCCCGCTCGGCGCTGTTCATCCGCTCTTCGACGATCTCGGCGACGTCCTGCTTGTACTTGGCGATCCGGCGTCCCCAGACCCCGTCCCGGGTCAGCTTCACCGATTGCTCGAACTCGGCGATCAGTTGCGAGATTCTGTGGGCGGCCGCCGCGACCTTGCGGCCCTCGGCCTTGCCCTTAGCCGGATCGAAGCTTTCGATGATGGCGATGTTCCTGGCGATGTCGGCCAGCACCCGCTCGCCGAACACGCTGACCTCCGAAGAGGCCCAGAACTTGTCGTCCGGCCGATCCATGACCGCCGAGATCACGCGCAGAATCCGCCAGCCGTCCGGCAGGTGGGCGGCCAGGATCTCGAACAGCAGCGGTCCGGCGTCCTGGCGGATGGCGCAGGCGTCGTTATAGGCCAACCGGGCGGCGGCGGCCCGCGCCTCGCTCATCTTGCTGACCCATTCCTGCAGCATGGGCAGGGCGGTGCGGACGATGGCCGCCAACTCCAGGCACGAGGCCAGCTCGTCGACGTCGCAGATCGCGTCCAGCGCCTTGAACCCGTCCTCGGTCTGGGCGCGCAGGCCCTTGACGGCGATCGCGCACAGTTCGTCGAAGACCTCCGGCGGGCCTTCCTCCAGGTCCCAGGGATTGCAGCGCGCGGCGGCTTCCGCGACCTGTTCGGGGACCTGCGCCCTGAGCGCGGCCCACAGCAGGCGCAAGGTGCGGGGCGGGAATGAGGTCTGCTCGGTGTCGCGCGCGGCGCACAGCGGCACGATCGGGGCCAGCACGCTGTTTCGGACATAGCGCGCGGTGGTCTCGTTCTCGACCAGGTCGCGCACCGCCGCCAACGCGCCGGCCGTGCCGGCCAGGGCGAGTTCAAGATTGCGCAACGCGGCGTCGGGAACGGTTTCCACCAGCTTCCGAACCATCAGCAATTTATCGGCGGCGACCGCTGCCATAACCCCCCACCGGATCGGCCCGCTCCGGGCCACGTCAACCATGTCCTCAACGAGGTTAAGACTTTCCGAAACCATACATTTTTACGGTCAGAAGAACGACGTTGTCAGATCGTTGTGCGAAAACCGCCGAGGTCTGGCCATAACGGTGAACCGTTGGGCTGGGCGCACGCCGCATTTTCCACCTCACCCGTGAAACGGGGAGGTGGCGCGAAAGAGCTCAGCCCCCCGAGCGCGGCAGCGCCAGGGTCACGCGCAGGCCGCCCAGCGGCGAGGCGCCCAAGGTCACGGCGCCGCCGTAGGCGCGGGCCAGTTCATCGACGATCGACAGGCCCAGCCCCGAGCCCGGCGTATGCTCGTCCATTCGCTGGCCGCGCTTGAGGGCGTCGCCCCAGCGGTCCGGCGGCAGGCCGGGGCCGTCGTCGTCGACGGTCAGGGTCATCTGCTCGGGCGAGCTGGCGGCGGCCTCGACGCGGACCTTGGCCTTGCACCACTTGCCGGCGTTTTCCATGACGTTGCCGGCCAGCTCCATGAAGTCCTGACGCTCGCCCTGGAAGCACAGGTCTTCGGGGCACCGCCAATCGATCTCCACGCCCTTGTCCTGGAAGATCCGCTCCAGGGTGACGGCCAGCTCGTCGAGGATCGGCTCGACCGGCGTGCGTTCGCCCGAGGTCTGGGAGCGGGCGGCGGCGCGGGCCCGGCGCAGGTGGTGGTCGACCTGCTCGCGCATGGTCTGGGCCTGGCGCGCGACGACTTCGGACAGGGCGCCGGGCCGCTGGCCGGCCTCGGTCAGCATCACCGACAGCGGGGTCTTCAGGGCGTGGGCCAGGTTGCCGACGTGGGTGCGCTGGCGCTCGACGACCTCCTGGTTATGGGTCAGCAGGGCGTTCAGCTCGACGGCCAGGGGCTCCAGCTCCTCGGGGTAGGCGCCCTCCAGCTTCTCGGCCTTGCCGCGCCGGACCGAGGCCACTTCGCGCCGCAGACGGAACAGCGGCTGCAGGCCGACCCGCACCTGCACCACCACCGCGGCGATCAAGCCGCCGCCCAGGATGACCAGGGCCAGGGTGGTGATGCGCGCGAAGCGGTCGGCGTCGGCGTCGATCGGCGAGCGGTCCTCGGCGGCGATGAACACCACCGGCCGCGGATAGCCCGGCAGCTGCGCCAGCACGGCCGCGGCGCGCAACGGCCGGTTCTGGGGGCCCTTGAGGTCGAAATAGTGGGTCTTGCCCGGCTCGGCCATCAGCCGCTCGGACTGCTCGGCCGGGATCATCAGGTCGCTGTCGAACAGCGAGCGCGAGCGCTCGACCACGTTCAGCCCGCCGCCCCCGGGCGGCTGGTCGAAGATCGTCCAGTAGCGGCCCGAATAGGCGCGCGTCGCCCGGATGTCGGTCAGGAACGGGGCCTTCAGCACCCCGGCCTCGATGCTGGAACCGGCGTAGAGGTCGTCGGTCAGCACCGCCAGCGACTGGTCGAACCGCCGGATCGCCGCGTCCCGGAACTGAGCGGTCAGGAAGACGCCGGCCACGACCAGCACCACCAGGTTCCAGACCCCGGCCAGCACCACCAACCGCCGGACCAGCGAGGGCTTGCCGAAATCCCACATGGTCAGCGCCCCTCGGCCAAGACGGTGGGCCCGAAAACCTCGTCCTTCGACAAGCTCAGGTAGAGGTTTTCTA
>NZ_JBAPVS010000315.1:0-5779 GCF_049283275.1 Caulobacter sp.
GCTTGGCCGGACGCGCCGACGCCCTGGCTGGACCTGTCGACGGGGATCAATCCTCATTCCTATCCGGTTCCGGCCCTCGCGCCGGAGACCTGGTCACGCCTGCCCGATCCAGAGTCCTTGCGGGCTCTGGAGACGGCGGCGGCGGCCGCGTTCGGCGTAGAGGATCCCGCCCGGGTCGTCGTCGCGGCCGGCAGCGAGGCGCTGATCCGTCTGCTGCCGCGCCTTCTGCCCACCCCTCCGACCGGTCGACGGGTCGGGATCTCGGCACGGACCTACAGCGGTCATGCCGACGCCTGGCGAACGGCGGGCGCCGAGATCGTCGACCCGGGCGATCCGTCCGCCGACCTGCGCGTGCTGGTCAATCCCGACAACCCCAGCGGCCGAGCCGTGTCGCCTGATCAGGTCATCGACCTTACCGAGGGACAGCTGCTGGTCGACGAAGCCTTCGTCGAGGTCGATCCGGCGTTCTCCGTCGCGTCGCTGGCCGGCGCGCCGGGCCATGAGCGGCTGATCGTCCTGCGCTCGTTCGGCAAGTTCCATGGCCTGGCCGGAGCGCGGCTGGGCTTTCTGGTCGCCGAGCCGGCCTTGGCCGGGCGTGTTCGCCAGGCGCTGGGCGACTGGCCTGTCTCCGGTCCGGCGATCGCCGCCGGCTTGGCGGCCTATGCCGATCCGGGCTGGGCCCGCCAAACCCGGCGGCGCCTGATTGAAAGCACGGTGCAATTGGACAGCCTGCTGCGCCGGGCCGGATTCGAGATCGTGGGCGGCACATTGCTGTTTCGCCTTGCCCGCGCGGCCGACGCGCCGCGCCGTTTCGAGGGTCTGGCCCAGGCCGGAATCCTCACCCGCCCCTTCCCCTGGGACGAGACGCTGATCCGCTTTGGCCTGCCCGGCCCGCAAGCCGATTGGCTCCGCCTCGCCAACGCCCTGGAGAGCCTCTGATGAGCGAAGATCTGAACACCAAGCATGCCGAAGCGATGAAGGCCCTGAAGGCCGAGCGCGACGCGATGATGGAGACCAAGACCCTCGAGAAGGGCCTGCTGCTGGTCCACACCGGCGACGGCAAGGGCAAGTCCTCGGCCGGCTTCGGCATGGTGGCCCGCCACCTGGGCTGGGGCCTGAAGGTCGGCGTCGTCCAATATATCAAGGGCAAGTGGAAGACCGGCGAGCGATTGTTCTTCAAGAAGTTCCCCGACCAGGTCCGCTACGAGGTGATGGGCGAGGGCTTCACCTGGGACACCCAGGACCGCGAACGCGACATCGCCGCCGCCCAGGCCGCCTGGCTGGTGTCGCAGGAGATGATCGCCGACCCCAAGCTGGATTTCGTGCTGCTGGACGAGATCAACATCGCCCTGCGCTACGACTATCTCGACATCGAAGAAGTGGTGGCCGTGCTGAAAGCCCGCCCCAACGACAAGCACGTCTGCCTGACCGGCCGCAACGCCAAGCCGCAGTTGCTGGAGATCGCCGACCTGGTCACCGAGATGACCCTGGTCAAGCATCCGTTCGAGCAGGGCTTCAAGGCCCAGCGCGGGGTCGAGTTTTGACCCTCCCGACCTCGATTGGTCTCACCCGGCGGGCGGCGGTCGGGACGGGTCTGGCGACGGGTCTGATCGGCGGACCGGCCAGCGCTCGCGCCCTGCCCCGCGTGATCTCGCTCAATCCCTGCCTGGACTCGGTTCTGGTGCATGTCGCCGACCGCTCGCAGGTCGTGGCGCTGAGCCACTATGCGCGTGATCCGCAGCAGTCGAGCATCGCCAAGATCGCCCTGACCTATCCGATGACCTATGAGAGCGCCGAGGAGGTCATCGCCCTGCGGCCCGACGTGGTGTTGACCGCCGCCCACTCCTCGCCGGCCACCCGCGCGGCGTTGAAGCGGCTGGGCATCCGCACCGAGCTGTTCAAGGTGCCCAACAGCTGGGTCGAGAACCAGGCCCAGATCCGCCGCATCGCCGAAGCCGCCGGACATCCCGATCGCGGGGAGATCTTGATCGCCCAGGTCGAGGCGGCGATGGCCAAGAGCGCGCCGCGTCCCGGAACCCGGCCGGTCACCGCCCTGGTCTTCCAGCCCAACGGCTTCGCGGCCGGCCATGGCACCCTGGTCGACGAAATGATGCGCCGGGCCGGCTTCGTGAACGTCGCCGAACGCTACGGCCTGAAGAAATGGGGCAATGTCTCGCTGGAGCGTCTGCTGGACGATCCACCCGAGGTGCTGCTGGCCGGCCAGGCCGCCCCCAACGCCCCGACCTTTGCCGAAAAAATCCTCAACCACCCCGCCCTGGCCAGCGTCTCGCCGCGCATGACCCGGGCCGTGTTCCCCGAGCGTCTGCTCTATTGCGGCGGCCCCGGCTTGATGGACACCGCCGCCGCCCTGGCGACCGCCCGCCGACAGATCCTGGGAGCCGCCGCGTGACCAAGCGCCTTCTGCTGCTGGGCGGTCTCGCCCTGCTGGTGCTGCTCCTGAGCGGCCTGTCGCTGATGGCCGGCCGCGTCTGGGTTCCATGGACCGCCTGGTCCCTGGCCGCCCAGGACCCCCGCTGGGCGATCATCTTCGAGCTCCGGCTGCCGCGGACGATCCTGGCCGTCGCGATCGGCGCGGCCCTGGGCCTGTCGGGCGCGGTCATGCAGGGCTACACTCGCAATCCGCTGGCCGATCCCGGCGTGCTGGGCGTCTCGTCCATGGCCGCCCTGGGCGCGGTGATGACCATGTATGTGAGCCTCAGCCTGAGCACGCCCTGGCTGCTGTTCGTGGCCGCGATGGTCGGCGCGAGCATCGGGGTGGCCGTTATGCTGGTCCTGGCCGGCGGGACCGGCGGCACGATCACCTTCATTCTGGCCGGAGTGATCCTCAACACCGTCGCCAGCGCCGGCGTCGCCTTGGCGCTCAGCCTGGCGCCCAGCCCCTGGGCGGCGCAGGAGATCATCAACTGGCTGCTGGGCTCGCTGGCCGACCGCAGCGCCGACGACGTCTGGCGGGCCCTGCCCTTCATCCTCGTGGGCAGCGGCCTGATGCTGCTGCTGGGGCGGGCGCTGAACGCCCTGACCCTGGGTGAAGCCGGGGCCAAGGCGCTGGGGATCGACCTGAACCTGACCCGCGTGCTGCTGGCCGTCGGCGTCGGCCTGGCGTCCGGCGCCAGCGTGGCGGTGACGGGCATGATCGGCTTCGTCGGCCTGATCGTGCCGCACCTGATGCGGCCGCTTGTCGGCCATCAGCCCGGCGCGCTGCTGGCCCCCAGCGCCCTGGCCGGCGCCGTCCTGGTGTTGGCCGCCGACATCGCGGTGCGGCTGACGCCCTCGGCCGCCGAGGTCCGCCTGGGCGTGGCCATGGCCGCCGTGGGCGGACCCTTCTTCCTGGCCCTGTTGATCTCGATGCGCCGGAGGCTCGCATGAAAGAGGCTGGCCTGAGGAAGAGCGGCATGAGCGATCTCGTCGCCGAAGACCTGACCGTCGCCCTGGGCGGCCAGACCGTGCTGGCTGGGGTCAGCGCGCGGTTCCGTCCGGGAGAGGTCACGGCTATCGTCGGTCCTAACGGCGCGGGCAAGTCGACCCTGCTGGCCTGCCTGGCAGGGTTGCGCCGACCCGACGCCGGCCAAGTGTCGCTGGGCATCGAGCCGATCCTGACCCTGGCGCATCGCGAACGCGCCCGCCGGATCGGCTTCCTGCCCCAGACCCCCGAGGTGGCCTGGGCGGTGGACGTCGAGACTCTGGTCGGTCTGGGCCGCATCCCGCACAGCGGGGCCCGGGGGCTCAGCGACGCCGACCACGCCGCCGTCCAGGCCGCCCTGGTCCGCACCCGCATGACCGGCCTGGCCCATCGCGACGTCACCACCCTGTCCGGCGGCGAGCGGGCCCGCGCCTTGTTGGCACGCGTGTTGGCGGGCGAGCCGTCGTGGCTGTTGGCCGACGAGCCTCTGGCGGGGCTGGACCCCGGTCACCAGCTGGACACCGTCGACCTGATGCGCGCTTTCGCCGTCGAGCACGGCCAGGGCGTGGTCATGACTCTTCACGATCTGGGCGTGGCTCTGCGCCTGGCCGACCGGGTGCTGGTGCTGCGGGAGGGGATTCTGATCGCCGACGCCGCGCCGAAGGACGCCCTGACGCCCGAGGTGCTGGAGCAGGCCTATGGCGTGAGGGCCGCCATCGTCCAGGGTCATGCCGGACCGCTGATCGAGCTGATCGGGCGCGGCCATGGCTGAGACCGCGCCCTGGCCCTGGGTGGCGGCCCTGGCCTTGGGCCTGGAAGCGGCGCTGGGCTATCCGGCGGCGCTGAACCGCGCGGCGGGGCATCCAGTGGCCTGGCCGGCGGCGGTCATCGCGCTGTTGGAGCGGCGCTGGAACCAACCGGCGGCGTCCGACCGACGGCGTCGGCTGCTGGGCGTCGTCCTGGTCGCGCTGCTGGTCGCCGCCTCGGTCCTGTTCGGCGCCGCGATCCAGGGCGTCCTGGGCTCCAGCCTGCCGGCGCTGACGCTGGTCGCCCTGGTCGCCACGACGGGTCTGGCCCAGCGCAGTCTGTACGACCATGTCGCGGCCGTCCTGGCGCCGCTGCAGGCCGGCGACCTGCCGGCTGCCCGCGCGGCGGTGGCGATGATCGTCGGCCGTGACACTGCTGCGCTCGACGCCGAAGACGTGGCGGCCGCCGCGCTGGAGAGCCTGGCCGAAAGCTTCAACGACGGCGTCGTCGCCCCGGCCTTCTGGCTGCTGATCGGCGGCCTACCCGGCCTGTTCGTCTATAAGAGCGTCAACACCGCCGACAGCCTGATCGGCCACAAGGAGCCACGCTGGCGAATGTTCGGTTGGGCGGCGGCGCGGACCGACGACCTGATGAACCTGATCCCGGCGCGGATCGCCGGCGGGCTGATCGCCCTGGCGGGAGGCGGCGGTTGGCGCATCCTGCGCCGCGACGCCCGCCTTCACGCCTCGCCCAACGCCGGCTGGCCCGAGGCCGCCATGGCCGGCGCCCTGGGCGTCCAGCTCGGCGGCGACGCCCGCTACGACGGCGTCCTCACGAACCGGCCGGCCTTCGGCGACGGCCCTTGTCCCACGCCCGCCGACCTGGCGCGCGGCCTTCGCCTCTACCGCCGGGCCTGCCTGCTGCTCTGGCTGATCCCCATGGCGATCGGCTTGATCGCCGTGCTCGCCCGATGACCTTTGCTCGTCTATCCAGGATTTCGTCATGACCGTGCTTTCCGTTCTCCAGGCCGCCATCACCCCTGTCGACGCCGCGCTCGAGCCGGCCCTGCGGGCGCATCTGGACGGCAAGGCCAAGCCGCCCGGGTCGCTGGGACGGCTGGAGGACCTGGCCGTGCGGATCGGCCTGATCCAGAACCGGCTGGACCCGCGCATCGCCCGCACCGACCTCTATGTGTTCGCCGGCGATCACGGCCTGACCAACGAAGGCGTCTCGGCCTATCCGGCCAGCGTCACCGCCGCCATGGTCGGGCTGTTCCTGTCCGGCCGCTCCAGCGTCGGCGCTTTGGCCAGGGCCACCGGCGTCCAGGTTCGCGTGGTCGACGCTGGGGTCGACGCCGACCTGCCCGCCCATGCCGACCTGATCGTCGCCAAGGTCCGGCGCGGAACCCGCAACGCCGCCCGCGAACCGGCCTTGACCCCGGACGAGGTCTTGGCCGCCATCGCCCAGGGCGCCGAGATCGCCCGCGCGGCGGCGACAGACGGGGCCGACGTCATCGCCCTGGGCGAGATGGGCATCGGCAACAGCTCGTCCGCCGCCCTGATCATGCACCGCCTGGCCCCCGCGCCGCTGGACGACTGCGTCGGCCAGGGC
>NZ_JBAPVS010000316.1:0-8683 GCF_049283275.1 Caulobacter sp.
CGAGCGGGAAGCTCTGTCGGCGGCGGGATCCGCGTGTGTAGGGACTCGTCAAACCTCACGTCTCTGGAGCCGGTCGGGCCTGGAACACAAAAACGACGTGGCGTGAGGGCCGGCTTGGCGGCAGGCGGGCGGTGACGCGCTCGCGGTCCGGGACTGGGGTTCGTTGACCTGGCCCGCCCGTCGGAGGCTTCAAGGCGGCGAGGCCCTAACAGGGCTCAGCGTCGCGGGCTTCCGGATAACGACCGCGCGGAGCGATCGGGCTTCGTCGAAACGGTATTCTTTATTCAAGCTCCGGACGTGGTCCGGCGCTCCGCGACCCTTTCCGATCAGCTCAGCGAGAGATCGCGTGAGAACGAGAGGCCGTGCCGGTGAACACTTGCCCCCACCTGACCGCTTCGCGGTCTGTCCGCCCCCATAGGGGGCGGAGGACGCGCGCGGCGCCTCCGGCGGCCCCTCTTCCCCCTGTGGGGGAAGACGACCGCGAAGCGGTCCGTAGGGGGCAAGTGATCGCCGCCGAAACGCTTCAGGCCAAGCCTACTTCTCCAACCGCGCCACAAGACTGGACGTATCCCACCGATGCCCGCCCATCGCCTGAACCTCGCCGTAGAAACCGTCGATCATCGCCGTGCCCTCCAGCTTGGCGCCGTTGACCGCCGCCTCGGCCAGGGCGATGCCCAGGTCCTTGCGCATCCAGTCCACCGCGAAGCCGAAGTCGAACTTGCCTTCCGACATGGTCTTCCAGCGGTTCTCCATCTGCCACGACTGGGCCGCGCCCTTGGAGATGGCGGCCAGCACGTCGTCGGTCGGCAGGCCGGCGCGCTTGGCGAAGTGCAGCGCCTCGGCCACGCCCTGGACCAGGCCGGCGATGGCGATCTGGTTGCACATCTTGGTCAGTTGCCCGGCGCCCGACGGCCCCATCAGCCGGATCGCCTTGGCGTAGGCCGCGAGCACCGGCTCGACCCGGGCGTAGGCGCCCGCATCGCCGCCGGCCATGATCGTCAGCTGGCCGTTCTCGGCCCCCGCCTGGCCGCCCGACACCGGGGCGTCGACGAACCAGCGGCCGACGGCGCGCGCGGCGGCGTCCATCTCGCGGGCCACGGTGGCCGAGGTGGTGGTGTGGTCGACGATCACGCCGCCCCCATTCTCCCCTTTGGCGGCCATGGCCGGCAGGACCTGCGCCACGACGTCGCGCACATCGTCGTCATTGCCCACGCACAGGCAGACCAGCTCGGCCCCCGCCACCGCCTCGGCGATGGTCGGCTTGGATGCGCCGCCGTGCCTTTCGACCCAGCGGGCGGCCTTTTCCGGCGTGCGGTTGAAGACGGTGACCTCGTGGCCGGCGGCCTTCAGGTGTCCCGCCATCGGAAAACCCATCACGCCCAGGCCGATAAACGCCGTCTTCATGCCGCGAACTCCCTTATGAGGCGCGCCCGACATCGCCCTTCGCGGCCCCGATCGCAACGGCATTTTAACACCCAGCCGTCACGTTGCCCCAACAGGGTTAAGCAGGCTTAAGCGCATGGCCGTCAGCGGCGAACAGCCGATCATCATCAAGAAGGTCAAGAAGGTCGTCGGCGGGGGTCACCACGGCGGCGCCTGGAAGGTCGCCTATGCCGACTTCGTGACCGCGATGATGGCCTTCTTCCTGCTGATGTGGCTGCTGAACACCACCAGCCCCGAGCAGAAACAGGGCATCGCCGACTATTTCGCGCCGGCCTCGATCTCGTCCAGCACCAGCGGCTCGGGCGGCATCCTGGGCGGCACCTCGCTGGGCGACGACGGCGCCAAGGCCGACGGCAAGATGTCGGTCATCCAGCAGATGGCCCCCGAAGCCCCCACCGAAACCGACAAGGACGGTCAGAGCACCGCCGCGGCCAATCTCGACTCGGCCAGCGAACAGGCCCTGCGCGACGCCCTGGCCAAGAAGGAGCAGGACAGCTTCGCCTCGGCGGCCCAGTCGCTGCGCCAGTCGCTGCAGGAGATGCCCGAGCTGGCCGAGCTGTCCAAGCAGATCATCATCGACCAGACCCCAGAGGGCCTGCGGATCCAGCTGATCGACCAGGAGGGCCGCTCGATGTTCAAGGAGAACTCGCGCGAACCCAACGATCGCGCCCGCATCCTGCTGCGCGCCATCTCCAAGGTGATCAACCAGCTGCCCAACCGCCTGACCATTTCGGGCCACACCAGCGCCAGCTCGGCCGGCAAGCGCGCCGACAGCGACTGGTCCCTGTCGGCCTCGCGCGCCGACGCCTCTCGCCAAGTGCTGCGCGGGGCCGGAGTCGACGAGGACCGCATCTACCAGGTTTCCGGCAAGGCCAATTCCGAGCCGCTGTACGCGGACGACCCCACCCTGCCCGGCAACCGCCGCATCTCGATCGTGCTCCTGCGCGAAAAGCCGGTGCTTCCCGATGGTCTCTAGGGCCGCCCGCAGCGCGATAACGCTCACGCGTGCTGCACAGCTTGCGCAACCGTCGCGGATGCCCCCTAATCCCTTATCAGCCCAGTATCGCGGGCGAGGCCACTAGAGGGATCGGGCGCTTTCCGTGACGCAGCACTTTCCGACGCGACAGCTGCGCTTCTTCCTCACGGCGCCCACGCCTTGCCCCTATCTGCCCGGACGCGAGGAACGCAAAGTCTTCGCCCACTTGCCGCTGTCCGACGGCCCCACCGTCAATGACAGCCTGACCCAGGTCGGCTTTCGTCGCTCCCAGAACATCGCCTACCGGCCCGCCTGCGAGACCTGCCGCGCCTGTCAGTCGGCCCGCGCCGCGGCCCTGGACTACGTCTTCTCGCGGTCCGAGCGCAAGGTTCTGACCCGCAACACCGATCTGGAACGCCACCTGGTCGAGGCCGAGGCCACGCTGGAGCAGTTCGAGCTGCTGCGCCGCTACCTGCTGACCCGCCACGCCGACGGCGGCATGGCCGAGATGACCTGGCCCGACTATGTGGCCATGGTCGAGGACACCGCGGTCCGCACCCACCTGATCGAATACCGCCTGCGCTCGCAGGATCGCGGCCCCGGCGACCTGATCGCCTGCGTGCTGGTCGACGTGCTCGCCGACGGCCTGTCGCTGGTCTACAGCTTCTACGATCCCAGCCTGACCAAGCGCAGTCTGGGCTCGTTCATCATCCTGGACCACATCCTGCAGGCCCAGATCAACAGCCTGCCCTACGTCTATCTGGGCTACTGGGTGCCGGGCAGCGAGAAGATGGCCTACAAGGCCCGCTTCTCGCCGCTGGAAATCCTCAAGCCCGGCGGCTGGGCCCTGATGTCGGCCCGTGAACGCGGCGCGCGTCCGCCCAAACCGGTCGGCTGCGGCTCCAACGCCGGCGTCGAGCTCAGCGACGCCGAGCCGGCCGAGCTGGGGGGCTTCCCCAGCCCGGGCAAGCCCTGAGCTTAGCGGGCGAAGCTGACGCCGCCGTCCACGGTGACGGCCGATCCGGTCACATAGTCCCCGGCCCGCGAGGCCAGATAGATCGCCGCCCCCGCCATGTCCTCGGTCGTGCCGATCCGGCCGGCCGGGATGCTCTTGGACACCGCGTCAGAATGGTCGCGAGCGACCTTGTTCATGTCCGAGGCGAAGGCGCCCGGCGCGATGCAGCTGACGGCGATGTTGTCGGACGCCAGACGCAGGGCCATGCGCTTGGTCATGTGCAGGAGGCCGGCCTTGGACGCGCCGTAGGGATAGGTCTCGTCGTGGGTCACCGACTGGCCGTCGATCGAGGCGATGTTGATCACCTTGGCCACGTGATCCTTGCCCGCCGCCCGCAGGTGGCCGATCAGCGCCTGGGTCAGGAAGAACGGCGTCTTCATGTTCAGGTCCACGACCTTGTCCCACCCGCTCTCGGGAAACTCGTCGAAGGGCGCGCCC
Organism: Caulobacter sp.; assembly: GCF_049283275.1. GTDB lineage: Bacteria > Pseudomonadota > Alphaproteobacteria > Caulobacterales > Caulobacteraceae > Caulobacter. The sequence goes on from NZ_JBAPVS010000316.1 coordinate 3,873, forward strand.
CAGGCCGCGCCGGCGTTGTTGACCAGGATGTCCAGCTTGTCCTCGCGCTCGGCGATCCGCGCCACCAGACCCTGGATGCCTTCCATCGTCGAGACGTCGGCCGGCAGCGAGATGCATTCGCCGATCGCCGACAGCTCCTCGGCGGTCGCGTCGCAGGCGGCGGCCTTGCGGGCCGAGACGTACACGCGGCGCGCCCCGTAAGTCAGGAAGCCCTCGGCGATCATCTTGCCGATGCCGCGCGATCCGCCGGTGACCAGGGCCACGCGGCCCTTCAGGGAAAACAGGTTCTGCATCATGGACTGGTCTTTCAGAAGCTGCGGCCGGCGCTGAGCGCGCCTAGCCGCTGGGTGATTTCGAAGAACTGCGCGACGGTCTCGTCGATGATCTGGGCGGCCGATTTGACCTCGTCGATCAGACCAACCGTCTGGCCCGCCAGGGCCGGCGCGGCCTCCATGTCACCGCCGAAATAGACGCCGAGGATGCCCTTCAGGGCGTCGGGCGGCATCAGTCCGGCCTCATGGATCTCGCGGGTCCGTTCGGACTTCAGGGCGCGGATGCAGGGGCTGGCCTTCTTGTTGAGCACCCAGGTGCCGGTCTCCTTGGAGCCGGTGATCGCGGCCTTGTAGTTGGCGTGCACGGGACTTTCGACGGCGCTGACGAAGCGGGTGCCCATCTGCACGGCCTCCGCCCCAAGAGCGAAGGCCGCGGCCATGCCCCGGCCATCGCAGATTCCCCCGGCGGCGATCAGCGGAACGTCCACCCGGGCCCGGATGGCCTGCAGCAGCACCAGGGTCGAGACCTCCTCGGGGTTCTTGAAGCCGCCGCCCTCGGCGCCCTCGACCACCAGGCCGTCGACGCCCGCCTCGACGCACTTGACCGCCGCATCGACGGTCGGCACGGCGTGATAGACCACGATGCCGGCATCCTTCAGCGGCCCCACGAACTTGGCCGGACTGCCGGCCGAGGTGGTGACGAACCTGACCCCGCTCTCGCAGACGAAGCGCAGCATGGCGTCGTCCTTCAGGAACAGGATCGGCAGGTTCACGCCGAACGGCAGACCGCTGTCGGCCATCTTGCGGATCTCGGCCTTGCAGTTTTCAGTCTCGCCGGACGAGGTCTCGATGATCCCAAGCCCCCCGGCCCGCGAGACGGCGCTGGCCAGGGGATAGCGGGCGATCCAGCCCATCGGGGCCTGGACGATCGGATATTTGGCGCCCGTGTGGGCCATGACTCTGTTGCCGGTCATTTTTCGCCTGCTTGGGGGATCAACAGCACCCGGCCGACGGCTTGGCGGCTCTCGATATAGGCGTGGGCGGCGGCGGCCTGCGACAGTGGGAAGGTCTTGTCGATCAACACCTGCAGCTCGCCGCGCGCGGCCTCGTCGATCAGGGTCTGGATCATGTCGTGAACGCGGTCAGTCATGATCTCCGCGCCCAGGAACACGCCCGTCAGGCTGCGGTTGCCGCTCATCAGCGACGAGACGTCCACCTTGGTCGGCTCGCGCCCGGCCTGACCGACCAGCGAGATCCGGCCGCGATAGCCCAGGGCCCCGATGCTGGTCTGCAGGGTCGGACCGCCGACTGGATCGACCACCAGGTCCACGCCCTTGCCGCCGGTCAGGTTCATCACCTGCTCGACCACGTCGTCACGGCTGTAGTTGATCCCGTGGTCCAGGCCGAGGGGCTTGAGGCGCTCCAGGCGCTCGTCGCTGGAGGCGGTGGCCAGAACCGTCGCCCCGGCCCGCTTGGCCAGCTGGATGGCGGCGACGCCGACGGCCCCCGCCCCGGCCTGGACCAGCACGGTCTCGCCCGCCTTCAGATGGCCGGCCCCGAACAGGCACTCATGCGCCGTGCCGAACGGCACCGGGATCGCGGCGGCTTTGCGGACGTCGAAGCCGTCGGGGATCGGCCAGGCGTTGCGGGCCGGCACGCTGCGTAGCTCGGCGTGCGAGCCGAAGGCGTTCACGGTGACGACCTTCTGGCCGACCTTCAGGTGGGTGACCTCGGCCCCGACCTCGATGATCTCGCCCGCCGCCTGGTAGCCGACAATGTGCGGACTGCCCGCCATTGGGCCGCCGCCGCGGTTGAGGGTGTCGCCCCCCTCTATGCTGACCGCCTCAACACGGATCACCACGCCACTGGGGTAGCAGGGCGGATCGGCGACGTCCTCGTACTTCAATACCTCCGGCGAACCGGTTTCGTAGTAGACGGCGGCCTTCATGACAGGCTCCCTAGACTTTGTTTTTATTGGCCCTTCGCGGGCGACTACTGCGCTGGATCGACCAGAGCCTGGTAGACCAGAGTGGCGGCGTCATCGCTGATCTTGGCCAGGGCCGGGTCCATCTCCTTGGCCAGGATGTGGATCATCCCCAACATGAAGAGGTCGTTCTTGGGGTCGATCCAGAACCAGGTGCCGGCCGCGCCGCCCCAGCTGTAGGTCCCCTCGCCTTGCAGCGTGCCGTCTCGGGCCGAATTGGTGACCACCGCGAAATCGAGGCCAAAGCCCCCGCCTTTGGCCGGCGAGAACGTCGCGTCCGGCGCGGCCATCACGATGTCGGACAGGTGGTTGCTCGCCATCAGCTTGATCGTGCCCGGCGCCAGGATGCGGGCGCCATCCAGTTGGCCGCCGTTCAGCAGCATCTGGGCGAAACGGGCATAGTCAGCCGTGGTCGAGACCAGCCCGCCGCCGCCCGAGGCGATCGCCGGCGGCTTGGTGACGTCCAGCACCATGAAGTTGTCGGCCGACTTCAAGGTGCGGGTCTTGGGATCGGGAATATAGAGCGCGGCCAGGCGATCGCTCTTGGCCTGCGGAACCCAGAACGCGGTGTCGGTCATCTTCAGCGGATCGAAGATCCGGCTTTTCATGAAGTCGGCCAAGCTCATGCCCGACAGCCGCTCGACGATCAGGCCCTGGATGTCGACCGAGACGCTGTAGCGCCACTCGGTCCCCGGCTGGCTGGCCAGGGGCAGCTTGGCCAAGGTTGCCAGGAACTCGGCTTGGGTCTTGGAGCCCAGCAGGCCGCTGTCGCGATAGGCCTTCTCGACCGGTTGATCCGTACGAAGACCATAGGCGAAGCCGCCCGTGTGGCTCATGATCTCGCGCATGGTGGCCGCGCGCGTCGCCGGCTCGGTGATGAACGTCCCGTCCGGGTTCTGGCCCTTGTAGACCTTGAGATTGGCCAGCTCAGGCACGAACTTGGTGACCGGATCGTCGAGGCGCCACTTGCCCTCCTCGAACAGGATCATCATCGCCACGCCGGTCACCGGCTTGGTCTGGGAATAGATCCGGAAGATCGTGTCCTTGGTCATCGGCGCGCCGCCGATCGCCTTCTTCCCGAACGTCTCGTAGCTGACGATCTTGCCGTGGCGAGCGACCATGGTGATCGCGCCCGGCAAGTGGCCTTGATCGACCAGGCTCTGCATGTAGGCGTCCAGCCGCTTCAGACGCTCGGGCGAGAAGCCCGCGGTGCCCGGCGCGGCCATCGCCAGGCTGGGAGCGGCCTTGGGCGCGCTCCAGGCCGGACCACCCGCCAACGCCAAGACGGCCACCGCCGCCGCCATTGTCCGCAAAATCCGCACCGCCGCCCTCCGAACAGTTGTTTGAGGACACCTTAGCTTGGTTTGATGACACGGCAATGGACGAGGTTGGGGATCAGGTTGGCCGCCGCCCTTGCCCGCCCCCGGTCCTTGCGGCTAAGGAGAACCCCCGCCCGGCGTGGCGGTGCTGGCCGGATTAGCTCAGCGGTAGAGCAGCGGTTTTGTAAACCGAAGGTCGGGGGTTCAATCCCCTCATCCGGCACCAAACCCCTCCTGGCGACGGCGGCGTGGACAGGCCTGGCCGGTCGGGCTAAGGCCAGCGCCAAGCCGGACGCCGGCGCCCCGTCGCGAACCCCGCCATGAGCCAGCCCCGCCCCGCCCTGATCTTCATCGACGCCGACGCCTGTCCGGTGAAGGACGAGGTCTACAAGGTCGCCGCCCGCTACGGGTTGAAGACGATGGTGGTGTCCAACAGCTTCATCCGCGTGCCCCTGACGCCTGCCATCGAGCAGGTGGTGGTCGAGTCCGGGCCCGACATCGCCGACGACTGGATCGCCGAACGCGCCCTGCCCGGCGACGTGGTGGTGACCAATGACATCCCGCTGGCCGACCGGGTGCTGAAGGCCGGGGCCGCCGCCCTGGCCCCCAACGGCCGGGTGTTCACGCCCGACTCCATCGGCTCGGCCCTGGCCTCGCGTGAGCTGGGCGAGCATCTGCGCTCGTTCGGCGAAATCACCGGCGGGCCCAAGGCGTTTGGCCCGGCCGACCGCTCGCGCTTCCTGCAGGCCCTGGACCAGGCGGTGGTCAAGGCGCGGCGCGCTAAGCGATGATCCAGATCACCCCCTGGCTGTCGATCGACGAGGACGACCTGACCTTCAAGGCCGCCCGCGCCTCGGGTCCCGGCGGCCAGCACGTCAACAAGACCTCGACCGCCATCGAACTGCGCTTCGACGTCCGCGGGTCGCCGGTGCTGCCCGAGGACATGAAGGCCCGGCTGGAGCGGCTGGCCGGGACGCGGCTGACCGGCGACGGGGTGCTGATCCTGTTCGCCCAGGGCAGCCGCTCGCAGGAGATGAACCGCCAGGAGATCGTCGAACGCTTCGTCGAACTGCTGCGCCAGGCGGCCGTCCGCCCCAAGGCCCGCCGCCCGACCAAACCGACCTATTCCAGCAAGCTCAAGCGGCTGGAGACCAAGGGCAAGCGGGCGGGGATCAAGAGCCTGCGGGGACGGCCCAAGGGCGACGACTAATGACAGAGCGGCCAACGACCTTCACC
>NZ_JBAPVS010000317.1:0-5952 GCF_049283275.1 Caulobacter sp.
GCACGGCTTCTCGCGCTCACGCGATCTCTCGCTGAGGGAATGGAAAGGGTCGCGGAGCGCCGGACGACGTCCGGAGTTTGAATAAGAATACCGTTTCGACGAAGCCAGACGCTCCGCGCCATCGTTATCCGGAAGCCCGCGACGCTGAGCCCTGTTAGGGCCTCGCCGCCTTGAAGCCTCCGACGGGCGGGCCAGGGCAACGCCCCCAGTCCCGGACCGCGAGCGCGTCACCGCCCGCCTGCTGCTTTGCCAGCCCTCACGCCACGTCGTTTTTGTGTTCCAGGCTCGACCAGCACCAGAGACGTGAGGTTTGACGCTGTCCCTACCCACGCGGACAACACCGCCGACAGAGCTTCCCGCTCGATCGCCCCCCGCCGCCGCATCGGTCGCTGGCCATGCGCCCTTTCCCTGCAACGAGGTGGGATCAGGATACGGGCGGTTTGGAGGATGGGGATAAGTTCGGGTCGAGAAAGTTCAGGGCATTGAAATCACGGGGGTTTATTCGCTGAACGCAGAGCATGGACGCCGTTTTGAACCCTCTCCCAGAGGGAGAGGGAGGGACCCAAGCCAAGCTTGGGAGGGTGAGGGGTTAAAACGTCGGACGGCGTGCCGGCAGGGCGTCGGTGTGAAACCGGACAGGGTGAAACCTCTCACCCTCCCACCGCTTCGCGGCGGGCCCCTCCCTCTCTCTAAGAGAGAGGGTTCAAGCAAAACCGCCGGACCGTCACGCGCGCTCGCCCAGGGTGACGAGCAGCGCGTCCAGCTGTTCGAACTGCTCGGGCAGTCCATCCGCCGCGCCGGCGGACGCGTCGAGGGCTTCCTTCGAGGGATAGAGTTCGTGCAGGACCACCAGCGTCTGGCCGTCCTTTTCCTGGAAGGTGACCGTGGTCACGGGGCCGTCTTCACTCTCGTCATTGGTCCAGACAAGGCGAGAAGCCGGCGTCACTTCGATGTATTTGCCGAAAAAGGCCATGGTGCTTCCGGCGTCGTGTCCGAATTCGAGGCGGTAGCCGCCTCCGACCCGAACATCCAGCTCGCAGGACCGCAGGTTCATTCCCAACGACTTCGGGACCCACCACAGCTTGAACAGGTCGGACCGGGTCCAGGCCTCGAACACGATGCGCGCCGGGCCGTTGAAGGTGCGCGTGACGACGAGCTCGCGCTCGGACTTCCGTTCGATCGTCGTGCGGTTATCCATCGATCTTCTCCTTGCGTTTCAAATCCTCGACAACCTGATCCAACGCGTCGAAGCGCGTGGCCCACAGCTGGCGGTAGCTCTCGATCCAGGCCGCCTCTTCCTCGAGCCTGCGCCGGCCCAGCCTGCAGGTCCGCACGCGCCCGATCTTTTGCGTCGTGACGAACCCCGCATGCTCCAGGACGCCGACGTGCTTCTTCATGCCCGTGAGGGTCATGTGGAACTTGTCGGCGAGCTCGGTGATCGACGCGTCCGAACGTCCGAGCTGCTCCAGAACGCCGCGTCGGGTGGCGTCCGAGAGCGCGGCGAACGAAGCATCGAGGTGAGTTGAATACTGAACCATTTGGTTCAGTATTAGCGCATGGATTTGCGACACGCAAGGGGGGTGGAAATCAAAGCCGGTCTGGAAGCGGGGCGTTCGTCACGCCGAGATCGCGTGCAGCTCCGCCGCATGGGCTCGCAGCCAGCGCCGGTGCGGCGCGGGATCTCCCGACAGCCTCTCGCACAGCGCCCAGAAGCGCGGGCCGTGGTTGGCCTCGATCAGGTGGGCGCATTCGTGGGCGACGACATAGTCGGCCACCTCGAACGGGGCCAGGACCAGCCGCCAGCTGTAGCGGATGGCCGCGGGGTGGCCGGGCCGGGCGGGCCGGCACGAGCCCCAGCGCGCCTTGGGGTCGGCGATGGCCACCGCGGGCATGGGCCGGCCCAGGGCGGCGGCATGATGGGCGGTGCGCTCGGTCAGGCGGGTCAGGGCCTCGCGCTTGGCCAGTCGCAGGATGCGCAGGGACCAGGCGCTGTCGTCCGGCGCGATCAGGGCGTCGTCGGTCATCTTCGGCCGGCCGGGACCGACCTCCAGGCGATAGGGTTTGCCCAGCAGGCGCAGGATCCCGCCGGGGGCGATGATCTGGCGGTTGGGCAGGGCGGCCAGCTGGCCGGCGATCCAGTCGGCCTTTTCGTGGGCGAAGGCCACGGCCTCCGAGAGGCGGCGCGGGGTCGGGGCCAGGGCCACCACCTCGGACTTGGCCCGGTCGACCCGCAGCGAGATCCGCCGCGCCCGGCCGTCGACCTTCAGCCGCACCGCGCAGCCGCGCACGTCCAGCTGGTCACCGTCGGCGTAGCGCTGCGGGCGGAAGAGATTCATGTCCTCTAGATCGCCCCTCGCCGGGAGTCGCGCAAGGTCCTCCCCCACGGGGGAGGGGCGTCAGCCCCCGAAGTTCGGATCGCACTTGAGGATGAAGTCGCGGACCCGGGGATAGATCTCCTCGCGGAACCGGCGGCCGTTGAACACCCCGTAGTGGCCGACGTTCGGCTGGACGTAGTCTTCCTTCATCGCCTCGGGCAGGGCCGAGCACAGGCCGTGGGCGGCCTGGGTCTGGCCGATGCCGGAGATGTCGTCGTTCTCGCCCTCCACCGTCATCAGGCCGATGTCGGTGATCAGATCGGGCCGCACCAACTGGCCGCGATGGGTCAGCTCGCCCTTGGGCAGCAGGTGCTGCTGGAAGACGATGTCGATGGTCTGGAGGTAGAATTCCTCGGTCAGGTCCAGCACCGACAGGTACTCGTCGTAGAACTCCAGGTGCTTGTCGGCGCTGTCGCCGTCGCCCTTCACCAAGTCCTGGAAGTAGCGCTGGTGGGCCTGCTGGTGCTTCTCGGCGTTCATGCTCATGAAGCTGGCCAGTTGCACGAAGCCCGGATAGACCCGCCGCCCCATGCCCGGATAGGGCGGGGGCACGGTGTAGATCATGTTCGACTGGAACCAGGCGAACGGCTTTTCCTCGGCCAGGTTGTTGGTCACGGTCGGCGACAGGCGCGCGTCGATCGGCGAGCCCATGAAGGTCATGCTGGCGGGACGTGACGGGTCGCCGTCCTCGGCCATCAGGGCGGCGGCGGCCAGGACCGGCGGACCGGGCTGGCAGACGGCCACCACGTTGGGGCGCGGCCCCAGCACGCGCAGCATGTCGCGGATGTGGTCGATATAGTCGTGGAAGTCGAACCGGCCCTGCAGGACCGAGACGTCGCGGGCGTTGATCCAGTCGACGATGAACACGGCGTGGTCGGGCAGGAAGGCCTCGACCGTGCCGCGCAGCAGGGTGGCGTAGTGGCCCGAAAGGGGGGCGACGATCAGCACGGCGGGGTCCAGCTGGAACTTGCCGGCCCGGCGCATGTCGGCCATGTCGCGGTCGAACTGGATCAGCCGCGCCCACGGGCTTTCCCAGACCACGGTGGGGCGCACCCGGACGTCGACCTGGCCGACCTTGACGGTGTCGATGCGCCAGTCCGGCTTGCCATAGCGGCGGGTGACGTTCGAGAACAGGTCGGCGCCGGCGTGGATGCGGCGGCCGAGATCGCTCTCGGCCGCCGGATTCAAGGGCGAACCCCAGAAGTCGCGGGCGGCGCGGGCCGCCAGGCGGATCGGGGTGGAGGCATAGAAGCTAGCCTCATGCAGGGCGTACAGCATGGCGCATCCAATATGTTGCGATGCAGCATAACACGTCGAAACCTAAGAAAGTACAGTCTTCGATCGCGATACGGCGTCGCGCCTTCAAGGCGGCCTTCACCCCTCGGGGGCCCGTGGCGGCCCGCAGGCCGGCCAGAATCGCCGACAACCGATGACGCGGCGCAGGCATTAAACCTTTCGCTCTCGCCAGGCGGGAATTTCTGGCCTTAAGGTGCGACATGGCAGACGCGTCTTTCAAGAATGCGCCGCATGGTTCGTCTCGACCGGGGCTCGACAACCCTGACGTCGAGGCGACGCAAGACGAGGACTGGTCCTGGGCGGGGCCGGGGCTTCGTCGCGGACGCCTGAGGGTGCGCACCCTGATCGCCCAGCGCTGGTTGATGGTGGCGGGGCAGGCGGCGGCGGTGCTGATCGTCGGCCTGGTCCTGGGCCTGAAGGTGCCCTACGCCCTGTGCTTCAGCCTGATCGCGATGTCGGCCTGGCTGAACGTGCTGATCAGCCTGGCGTTCGGTGGGCAGCGGATGGCGCGCGAGGGCGAGGCCACGGCCCAGATCGCCTTCGACACCCTGCAACTGGCGGGGATGCTTTATCTGACCGGCGGGATCATCAATCCGTTCTCGCTGCTGCTGATCGCCCCCGTCACCCTGGCCGCCGCCACCTTGCCGGCGAGATTCGCCGCAGGGATCGGGGCTCTTGCCGTGGCGGCTTGCCTGATCCTGGCCTTCTTCCACCTGCCGCTGCCCTATCGACCGGCGGCGGGTCCGGCGGCGATGCCCGGGGCGCTGACCCTGATGTCCATCGTGCTGTCGCAGGTGCTGGGCATCGCCGTGACCGGGGCCTACGCCTGGCAGGCGGCCACGGAATCGGCGCGGATGGAGCTGGCGCTGAACGTCACCGAGACGGTGCTGGCCCGCGAGCAGCGATTGTCGGCCCTGGGCGCCCTGGCCGCCGCCGCCGCCCACGAGCTGGGCACCCCCCTGGCCACCATCTCGGTGGTGGCCCGCGAGATGGTCCGCAACGCCCCCGACGAGCAGACGCGAGAGGACGCCGAGCTGATGATCGGCCAGGCCGCGCGCTGCCGCGAGATCCTGGCGCGGCTGACCGAGATGCCCGAGGCCAAGGACGCCGTCCACGAACGCATCAGCCTGGTGCAGCTGGTCCACGAGGTGATCGAGCCGCACATGATCCACGGCGTTCGGGTCGAGGCGGTGGTCAACGGGCCGCCGGGCGATTCCGCGCCCGACATCTGGCGGCGGGCCGAGATTCTCCACGCCCTGACGACGATCGTCGAGAACGCCGTCGATTTCGCGCGGGCCGAGGTCATCGTCGTGGCCCGCTTCGACGCGCGCGCGGTGGTGATCGAGGTGCGCGACGACGGGCCGGGGTTCTCGCCCGAGATCCTGGCCAAGCTGGGCGAGCCCTATGTCACCTCGCGCCCGGGAGCCGAGGGCTCCAGGACGGGCCACATCGGCATGGGCCTGGGCTTTTTCATCGCCAAGACCCTGCTGGAACGGACCGGAGCCACGGTGGATTTCAGGAACGGTCGGCGTGGCGGCGCGGTGGTCGCGGCCCGCTGGCCGAGGTCGGCGCTGGAGGCGCCGGCCATCATCGGAGCAAGCCAACTGTAATGAAACACTTGCGACACTAGAAAATTGGGCAACAAGATGGCTCGGTTAAGTGTCGACCTGGGAGGCGCGGGAAATTCATGGCGGATATTAGTGAAATGGTCGCGGCGCTGCCCGACAAGTCTCTGCTGCTTCTCGACGACGATGCACCTCTGCGAACACGATTGGGACGTGCGCTAGAGCAGCGTGGATTTGCGGTGACGCTTTGCGCTTCGGTCGCCGAGGCCATGAGCGCTTTGCGAACTCAGGCCCCCGCCCACGCCGTGCTCGACATGCGGCTGGAGGACGGCACCGGCCTCAAGGTCGTCGAGGCCGTACGGGACGTGCGCCCCGACGCCAAGGTCATCATGTTGACCGGCTATGGCAACATCGCCACCGCCGTGGCGGCGGTGAAGGCCGGGGTGATCGACTATCTGTCCAAGCCGGCCGACGCCGACGACGTGGCTCGCGCCCTGCTGGCCGCCAAGGGCGATGCGCCGGTCCCGCCGGAAAATCCCATGAGCGCCGACCGGGTTCGCTGGGAGCACATCCAGCGGGTCTACGAGATGTGCGGCCACAACGTTTCCGAGACGGCCCGCCGGCTGAACATGCACCGGCGGACGTTGCAGCGCATTCTGGCCAAGCGGGCGCCGCGCTGACCCCCTCCGGCCCTCCGGGCCACCTCCCCCAGAGGG
>NZ_JBAPVS010000318.1:0-4560 GCF_049283275.1 Caulobacter sp.
ACAGACCCACCCCGCCGACCAGCGCGGCGGCGGCGACGCCGCCCGCCCCGACGATCAGTCCGCGACGGCTGGGACGTTCGGCGACGACAGTCTCGACCGCGGGCGCGACATTGGCCAAGGCTCGGCCGCGATCCAGGAAGCTGATCGCCGCCTGGGCGCGCAACAACGCCCCCGCCCGGCGTGCATCACCGTTCAGCCAAGCCTGCACCTGGGGGTCGTGCTCGACGTCCAGTCCATGCGCGTCGACGCGGGCGGCCCAGTCGGCCGCCTCCTCGTCAATCTCGCTTGCGGACCGATTGGAGCTCATGGGCTTTGCCGACTTCCGATTGATCTGGGGCCGTCGCCTCCGATAACGCCCGCAGGATTAAACGCAAGCCCCGCGCCGACTGTGTCTCCACCACATTCTCGGTCACGCCCAGACGCGCGGCGATCTCCTTCTGCGACAGGCCATGGATCCGGCGAAGGGTGAAGATCTGTCGACACCGCTCGGGCAGCCCCTCGATCAACTGTTGCACCCTGCCCAGTTCGCGGCGTCCGGCGACCACGCGTTCCGGAGAAGGCTCATCATCTACGACGTTCAGCGCGTCGATTTCCGTGACGCAATCGATACGAACGATGCGCGCGCGCCGAATTTTCTCGATGGTGATGTTCCGCGCCGTCCGGAAAAAATACGCGCGGCCGTTGGTGATGTGGGCGATGCTCTCCAAGGCGGCCAAACGGCAATAGGTCTCCTGGATCACGTCGTCGATGTCGGCGGCGGCGCCGCCCGACCGGCGCAGCCATGCGCGCACGTCGGCTTCGTGCGGAAGGATTTGCCCTCCGACGAAGGCGACGATCTCGGCGCGGCTCTGTTTCAACGGCCTCTCGCGATGCGATGCTGACTGGGATGCACGTTTCGGCCAACCGGCCAGGCCAGCAACACCCCTTCAAGCCCAACGCCGGCTATTCCCTGTTCGGCGCCCCCGCATGGAGCAGAACCTGGCGCTCGGCGCCTCGCCTGAGCCATCGCGACCGGCCGCGAGGTCGTCGATCTTGGTGGGCTCCTCGGACTTGAGCGCGCCTGACCGGCTATGCTGCGGCGCTCTGCCGGAACTCGCGGGGCGACACGCCGTACTGGTCGCGGAACGCGCGGCTGAAATGGGCCGAGCCGTTGAAACCCCAGCGGAAGCAGATTTCCGAGATCGACAGCCGCGCGTGCTGCGGACTGGCCAGGTCCGTGCGACAGCGGTCCAGTCGACGGGTGCGCAGATAGTGGCTGAACGTCTCGTCGGCGCTGGCGAACAGCTTCTGGACATAGCGGGGCGAAACCCCCTCCTCGTCGGCCACCCGGCGCAGCGACAGGTCCGGGTCGGGCAGCAGGGTCTCGATGGTCTGGCACAGGCGCTGAAGGTGGGCGGTGGGCGCACCGGCCCCCGCACCCAGCACGTCGGTCGCCGCCCCGCCCTCGACCAGGCAGATGGCCAGGAATTCGGTCAGGGCCAGTTCGACCGGACGCAATTGGTCGACGGTCAGATCCTCCAGCCCCTCGGCCGTGGCCCGCAACAGGCCCGACAGGATGTGGGCCACGCCCGTGCCGGCCTGCAGCCGCCCGACGCGCAGACTGACCGGGGTGATCAGCCGGTGGTCCAGGGCCACGCGCGGGGCGCGGACGAACATCAGCCGGCAGCGGGTTTCCAGACGCAGGGCCGCGGCCTGGCCGGTCGGGCCATAGGCGATGTCGCCAGGTTCAAGCGCTTCGGCCAGATCGTCGGTGACCAGGGTCGCTTCGCCGCTCAACAGCACCGCCAGCCACACCGCCGCCGGCTGGCCCGACAGCCGGCCCGAGATCGCCTGGGCCCCGGCCTCGACCAGGGCGAACTCGATGCCCAGGGGCGAGGTCAGGCAGACCACCGAAGCCGAGGCCGGTTCGGCGTCGGACAGGCCCTCGATCGGCAGGCCCAGTCGGCTCATCGCCTCGCGCCAGGCCTCGGCGCGTTCGGCGCGAGGGTGGCTGTCGGTGCTGAACGACCAGGCCTTCATGGAGTCCTACCCCTTCATCGTGGGAAAGATGTCGCGCGGGATGCGCACGTGGCAGCCCTGCTTGCCGTCGACCACCTGGGTGACTCCAAAGTCGGACGCCACGCTCATCAACGAATAGGCGTCGTTCTTCGACAGGCCCACATGATCGCTGAGCAGGGTGAGCATGTTCAGCGAGGCGTCGCGCATGGCGACGTTCAGGTCCTCGTCGAAGCCGTGGACGATCCACCACTTGGGGGTCTCCAGCAGCGGGCCCGGCGAGACGAAGTCCTTGCGCAGCACGATCTGCATCAGGACGTTCAGCGAGCTTTCGATGGCCGTGCCCGAGATCTCGCCGTCGCCTTGCGACACGTGTGGGTCGCCGATCGAGAACAGTCCGCCCTCGACCTGCACGGGGTAGTACATCGTGGCCCCCGCCCCGATCCGCCAGTTGTCGATATTGCCGCCGTGGGCGCCGGGCGGGTTGGTGCTGGTGCGGCCGTCGATGGCCGGGGCGACGCCGGCCGTGCCCAGGTGCGGGCGGGCCGGAATGCGCACCCCCTTCAAGGCCGACTGGCGGTCGCAGACCGGGCAGTCGGTGACCGTGCCGGGCACCAGATACTTGCCGGGAAAGTCATAGGCGTAGAGGGCGCTGGCGGTGTTGGCGTTGGCGTCGAGCTGGTAGATCGTCACCCGCTCCTTCTCGCCGAATTCCTTGTACAGATAGCCCCAGTTGGCGGCGAGGTTGGAGCCGTAGTTGCAGCGCGGCGTCATCCGCAGATACCGCACCTCGAGCATGTCGCCCGGCATCGCCCCCTCGACGTGGATCGGCCCGGTCATGATGTGGACGCCGGGATAGCGGTCCGACTCCGGGATCTCCTTGAACAGCCGGGTGACGCCCTCGTCCATCATCAGCTGCGGGGCGTCGCCGGCGTGGTGGGTGACGGCCTCGGCCTGGATCAGGTCCCCCGACTTGACCTTCAGGGCCGGCTTCAAGCTCGGGTCGAAATAGCCCCAGTGCACGGTGGCCGGGGTGGCCGGCAGCGTGTGCAAGGCGCCGGGCGCGGTGTCGGCGCGGCTTTCGCCGGCGTCGCAGATGAAGGCCATGTCAGCGTCTCCGCAGGGTGAAGGGTCAGGCCGCCAGCACGACGCTGGTCATGCTCAGCGAGCCGTGCTCGATGTGGTCGGGCGCGAAGCTGGCGACGTCGCCCGGCAGGCGCGCGCCCAGCACGTACAGCAGCGGCCAGTAGTGATCGGGCGACGGGACCGACTTGGCGGCGTCCTCGCCCAGGGCCTCGTAGGCCACCGCGCGCTCCGGGGCGTCGTCGAGAATGGCCCGGCGGATGTGGTCGTTGAAGCGGGCCGCCCAGTCGAACGGCGGGCGGTCCTTGTGCGTCCAGTCCATGGCCGGCAGGTTGTGGACGATGTTGCCGGTGCCGATCACCAGCACCCCCTCGTCGCGTAGCGTCGCCAGCTTCTTGGCCAGTTCGAAGTGGTAGGCGGGCGGCTGGGTGGCGTCGATGCTCAGCTGCACCACCGGCACGTCGGCCAGCGGATAGGCCTTGCACAGCACCGACCATGTGCCGTGGTCCAGGCCCCAGACCCCGTCATCGAGGATCACCGGCGTCGGGGCCAGCAACTCTTGCACGCGCTTGGCCAGCTCCGGGCTGCCGGGAGCCGGATATTGGACGTCGAACAGCGCCTGCGGAAAGGCCCCAAAGTCATGGATGGTGCGCGGCTGGGCCATGGCCGTCACCGCCGTGCCGCGGGTCAGCCAATGGGCCGAGACGCAGAGAATGGCCTTGGGCTTGCCGTGGTCCTTCTCGATCTGGGCGGCGATCCTGGCCCAGGTCTTGGTGGTGTCGTTGGTCTCCAGGGCGATCATCGGGCTGCCGTGACCGAAGAAGATGGTCGGGAGTCGCTGGGTCGAGGTCATGGTCAGGCCGCGGCCTCCGAAACGAGTTTGGACGGTTTGGCCTTCATCGCCGCCCAGGTCTGCTGGTAGCGGCGGGTCAGCCAGTCGTTGAACTGGGCCTGGGCCCCTTCCTGCCAGGAATAGCGACCGCGCACGGCGAAGCGCGAGCGCAGGCCGCGCTGCACCTGTTCGTCGACCTCCATGTCCTGAGCGATGATCTTCGTCGCCGAGGTCATGATCATCTCCAGCCGGTGCTCGAAGGCCGGGTCCTCAGTGGCGCCGGGGGCCACCAGAATGCCGGTGTCCTGCTCCAGGGTCTCCGGCCCAGTCGGGCGCAGGATCAGATAGATGACCAGGTCGCTGGTCATCACCAGCGACAGGGTCGGCGGCACGTTGGCGAAGGTCATGCGGCCGCGATCCTCGGCCGTCAGCTTGGGGAAGATCGGCAGCACCGCCTTCTGGGTGGGATTGAAGCTGGCGTCGGCATGGGTGGTGCCGTTGAAGCGCAGGAAGCCGGCGTCGGCCGGGTCGGACGGCGGGAAGCTGGCCAGTTCGCTGGGCACGAAGTCGTGCAGCGGCCCGCGGTGCAGCTTGCTGGCGTGGTAGCCGTCATTGTTGTTCTCGAACATCACCTTCCAGTTCCAGGCGAA
>NZ_JBAPVS010000319.1:0-15288 GCF_049283275.1 Caulobacter sp.
GCCTCGGCCTGGTCGATCAGCGGACGCCGCCAGAGGGCCGGGTCCTGTTCGGACAGCGGGGTCATCGCGCCGGTGTCGTCCAGCCGGGCCGGGCGGCGGGCCTCGGCGTAGCGAACCAGGGCGGCGAAGGCCAGGCACTCGGGTTCATGGGGCAGCAGGTCGGCCAGGACGGCGGTCAGATCCAGCATCTCCTGGGCGTAGCCGGCGTGCTGCCCTGCCCCGGCCGCGTCCTCGTGGGCCTTGGCGTAGGCGATCTCCAGGGTCGACAGCACCGCCCCGATCCGCTCGGGCCAGGCCTCCGGGCCGGGGACCTCGAAGGCGATGCCCGCCTGGGCGATCTTGCGCTTGGCCCGCACCAGCCGCTGGGCCAGGGTCGGCTCGGGCGCCAGGAAAGCCCGGGCGATCTCCTGGGTGGACAGGCCGCAGACCAGGCGCAGGGTCAGGGCGGCGCGGGCGTCGGGGGCCACGGCCGGGTGGCAGCAGACGAAGATCAGCCGCAGCCGCTCGTCGGGGATCAGGCGCGCGTCGTCGATCATGGCGTCCTCCGCGCTGGGCGGCTGGGGCGGCGGATCGGGAACCAGCCGGGTCCGCACGCCGCGCCGCCGCAGCATGTCCAGGGCCCGCCTCTGGCCGACGCTGTAGAGCCAGGCGGCCGGGTCGCGGGGTTCTCCATCGCGCGGCCAAGCCTGGGCGGCGTTCAGACAGGCCTCGGCGAAGGCCTCCTCGGCCAGGTCCAGGTCGCGAAACTTGGCGGCCAGGGCGGCGATCACCCGCCCGCCGTGCGCCCGCGCCGCCTGGTCGAGGAGACTCCTGGCCACCGGCTAGGTCGTCCCGTCGATCACCGGCCGGACCTCGACCGAGCCGTCGCCCGACAGCGGCAGCTTGCGGGCCCAGTCGAGGGCCGCGTCCAGGTCGGGAGCCTCGATCAGGTAGAAGCCGCCCAGCTGTTCCTTGCTCTCGGCGTAGGGGCCGTCGTGCAACGAGCACTGGCCGGCGGCCCGGCGCACGGTGGTGGCGGTGTTGGCGGTCTTCAGGCCCGCCCCGCCTCGCAGCAGACCCTTTTCGACCAGCTCGGCGGCGAAGGCTTCGTGCTGGGCGATGATCTCCTGCCAGGCGCGGCCGTTCTCGTCGCGATAGACGGCCTCGTCCTCATAGATCAGCAGGGCGTATTGCATGATTTCGTCCTCCTAGACGACCGAAGCGGCGACGCGCCGTTCGATCATGCATCACAGACGCGGCGTGCTGACGGGACTCGACATTCGGCCGCCAATTTTTTCGATCGCTTCAGCTGGGGCTGTGGATGATCTCGCGGACCTCGACCTTGCCGCCGGCGATCTGCGGGATCTTGCGCGCCCAGGCCTCGGCGGCGGCCATGTCAGGCGCCTCGACCAGATAGAAACCGGCCAGTTGCTCCTTGGTCTCGGCGAACGGCCCGTCGTGCGCCACCTGGCCCTCGGCCTGGGTGACCACGGTGCGGGCCGCCGGGGTGTTGGCCAGCCGCGCCGCCAGCCACGTCTTGCCGTCCGCCCGCAGTTGGTCCTGCAGCGCCTCGTGCCGCGCGACGATGTCCGGCAGGACGGCGTGGTTTTCCGGCAGGGCCCAGGCGGCTTCCTGGGAATAGATCAGCAGCAGGTACTTCATCGAACCCTCCGTCGGCGCACGGCGCGCGCCTTGCTGTAAGTCGCGCGAGGTGGAACGGATTCGACAGGGGCCGGTAAAAAAAGTCGAGAACTCGCTCCTCCCCCTGTGGGGGAGGTGTCGGCGCAGCCGACGGAGGGGGGAGTATAGGAAGGCGGCCTATCCAGGATCGACGATCCTACCACGCCCCCCACCGGCCTTCGGCCGCCTCCCCCAAAGGGGAGGGCTCAGGTGAGCCTACCCCGCCAGCGTCTCCAGGAACCGCACCGGCGCCCCCGTCCCTTCGGCCACGATCTCGTCGTCGCGCATCACCACCGTGCCGCGCACGATGGTCGCCACCGGCCAGGCCTTGGCCTCGAAGCCGTCGAACGGGGTCCAGCCCGAGCGGGTGGCCATCCAGTCGTGGGTGATGGTGCGCTTGGCCTTCATGTCGACGATCGTGAAGTCGGCGTCGAAGCCCTCGGCGATGCGGCCCTTGTCGGCCAGGCCGAACACGCGGTTCACGCCATGACTGGTCAGGTCGACGAAGCGCTCCAGGCTCAACCTGCCATTCACAACATGGGTCAGCATGATGGGAACCAGCGTCTGGACGCCGGGCATGCCCGAGGGCGAGGCCGGATAGGGCCGGGCCTTCTCCTCACGGGTGTGGGGCGCGTGGTCGCTGCCCAGCACGTCGGCGATGCCGGTCTCGATGCCGCGCCAGACGCCGGCCACGTGGTCGGCCGAGCGGATCGGCGGGTTCATCTGGGCAAAGCCCTTCAGCCGCTCATAGGCCTCGGGCGCGACCAGGGTCAGGTGCTGGGGCGTGACCTCGACGCTGGCCACGTCCTTGTTGTGGGACAGGAACTCGATCTCTTCCTTGGTGGTGACGTGCAGCACATGGATGCGTTTGCCCAGGCTCTTGGCGATGCGCACCAGACGGTGGGTCGACTGCAAGGCGGCCTGGGCGTCGCGCACCTCGGGGTGGCTGGTCCAGTCGCCGGGGCGGGCCAGGCTGCGGCGTTCGGCCAGGCGGTACTCGTCCTCGGAGTGGAAAGCGGCGCGGCGGTTCACGTGCCGCAGCACGTTCTCGACGCCTTCGTCGTCCTGGACCAGCAGGCTGCCGGTCGAGGCGCCCATGAACACCTTGATGCCGCAGCAGCCGGGCAGACGCTCCAGCTCGCCCAGGAACGTCGCGTTCTCGTGGGTGCCGCCCACATAGAAGGCGTGGTCAGTGTGCATTCGGCCCTTGGCGCGGGCCAGCTTGTCGGCCAGGGCCTCGGGATCGGTGGTGGTCGGCTCGGTGTTGGGCATCTCGAACACGGCGACCACGCCGCCCAAAGCCGCGCCGCGCGAACCGCTCTCCAGGTCTTCCTTCCACTCCAGGCCCGGCTCGCGGAAGTGGACCTGGCTGTCGATCACGCCGGGCAGCACCGTCAGGCCGGTCGCGTCGAAGATCTCGCCGGCCGAGGCCTGGCCCAGGTCGCCGATGGCGACGATCTTGCCGTTGCGGACCCCGATGTCGGCGAAGCCGCGCCCCGCGTGATTGACCACCTCGCCGCCGCGCACGATCAGGTCGAAGGTCTGGGTCATGGGGCGTGCTCCTACGGGTTTGGGGCGGTCTAGGAGCCCACCCTAGCGGCCGCAAGACCAAATATCGCCCGCTTCCGACATTGACCGCCGTGCGCGACGGGCGCACCTCCCCCAAACTATTTCTTTAGGCGTTCCCTAGCGCACGAGGCACCCATGGACTTTTCCCGACTCCAGACCACCAGCAAGGTCACGAGCGAGTGGAAGTATCCGCAGGGCGCGCCCAACCGGACCGGGATGCTGCAGGTCGACACCGCGCCCGATCACACCCTCTACTGGGAGGAATACGGCGCCCCGCAAGGCGAGCCGGTGATGTTCCTGCACGGCGGGCCGGGCGGGGCCTGCGCGCCGGTGATGTCGCGGTTTTTCGATCCTGCGCGCTACCGCGTGATCCTGTTCGACCAGCGCGGCTGCGGCAATAGCACGCCGACGGTGGCCTCGCACGGCCCCGCCGTCGCCTTGGTCCGCAACGACACCGACCACCTGGTGGCCGACATCAACCGCCTGCGCGAGGCGCTGGCCATCACCGGCAGGATGCACGTGTTCGGCGGCAGCTGGGGCAGCACCCTGGCCCTGGTCTACGCCATCCGCCATCCCGAGCATGTGGCCTCGCTGATCCTGCGCGGCATCTTCCTCGGAACGACCGAGGACCTGCTCTACATGTACCAGGGCAATGCGGCGGTGTTCGACAAGTCGCCCCATGCCCTGACCGAACCGGGCTCGTACATCGCCTATCCCGACGAGTGGAAGGCCTTCGTCGAGATCATTCCGGCGGAGAAGCGCAGCGACATGATGGGGGCCTACAAGGCGATCTTCGACGCCAAGCCTGAAGGGGGCGCGGATCGCGAGACCCAGCTGCGCGCGGCCCTGGCCTGGTCGGTCTGGGAGGGGACGATCTCGAACATGATCCCCGAGGAAGGCGACCCGGGGAAGTTCGGCGAGGCCGACTTCGCCCTGTGCTTCGCCCAGATCGAGGCCCACTTTTTCGCCAACAACCTGTTCCTGGAGCCGGACTACATCACCCGCAACGCCGACAAGATCGCGGGGCTGCCGATCCATATCGTCCACGGCCGCTTCGACCAGGTCTGCCCGCTGACCCAGGCCTCGCGACTGGTCCAGGCGCTGGCGAAGGTGGGCGCGGCGCCGGTGAGCTATGTGCGCACCAATGCGGGGCATAGCGCCATGGAGGCGCAGACCGTGCTGGCGCTGACGGCGATCATGGACGGGTTGGCGCGGATCTAGGGCGAAAGCGGCGCCTCCCACTTCGCTCATCACTCCCGCAACAAGGGCGGGAATGACGGTGGCGGGGTAGGAAAGTTCAGGTGCGGTCGGCGTCCGCGGACGTTGCGGGTTCGACCGCCGCCGGCGCCGCGTCCTCCACCACCGCCTGGAGCTCAGGCGTCACCGCCGCGTCCTCGACCGTGGATTCCGGCGCGTCCGCCTCGACCACCACCTCCGGCGCCGCCTCGGCCGCCGCCTTCGCCTCGGCCAGCAGCGCCTTGGCCGCCTTGACCACCGTGGTCACCGGCAGGTCGCTCATGTGGCGGATGGCTTGCGACAGGTCGGGGTCCACCGCCAGGAACTGTTCGAAGCTGCGCGGGCCGCGCACGGCCTTGGTCAGCGGGCCCCACGGGCCGTAGCGACGCTCGTCGGAGGGACCGAACAGACCCAGGGTCGGGACACCGGCCGCGGCGGCGATGTGCATCAGGCCGCTGTCGTTGCCGATGAACAGGTCGGCGCGCTTGAGCACCGCATAGGCGGTCAGCAGATCGACCTTGCCGGTCAGGTCGATGTAGCGGCCGCGGGCCGAGGCCATGCGCAGCTCATCGACCATGCGTCCATCGCCAGGACCGCCCAGGATCAGCAGGCGACCACCCGCCATCGCGCCGCCGGGGCCCAGCAGCTGCTGGGTGGTCTGGGCGAAGCGCTCGATCGGCCAGATCTTGCCCACCCAGTTCGACGCCGGGCCGACGGCCAGGATCGGCCCGTCCGGCTCGCCCCTGCGCGGCGCCAGAAGCTGGTCGGCCAGGGCCTGGACCTCGGGGGTGATGTAGAGGTGCGGGGCCGGCGGATCGCCCTCCAGCTTCAGCACCTTGGCGGCCTCGATCACCTTGTGCAGCGGATCGCCGACGTGGCGCTTCCAGACGGCCCGCTTCTCGCGGCGCAGGAAGTAGGCGGTGCCCGAACCCCGCAGGTCGACGATCAGGCCCCACTTCTTGTGGCGCACCTGGTTCCACAGCTTGAACCAGTGACCCTTGCCCTTGCCCTTCTCCATGACGATCACCCGGTCCAGGCCGGGCACATGGGCGAACAGGGGCGCGGCCAGCGGTCCGGAGACGATGGTGAAGCGCGCGTTGGGGATCTGGTCGGCGAGGAACTTGATCAGGCCGGACGACAGCACGGCGTCGCCGATCCGTGTGGCGGTGATGAAGAGAATCGGGAAGGCCCGCTGTGTCATCCGTCCTTGTATAAGGCCCGTCGCGAGTCGGCGCATCCCTCGATAACAGCTCAGCTTTCTATTCGTTAAGCACTGGCGCGAAGACGTGCGCCTTGCCACATGGAAGGCATGAGTCAGATCGCCCGCCTCGACAGCCGCGCCGTCATCGCCGTCTTGGGCCCCGACGCCCGAAGCTTCCTCAACGGGCTGCTGAGCCAGGAGGTCGAGACCCTGGCGCCGGGCGAGCTGCGCTTCGCCGGCTTGCTGAGTCCGCAGGGTCGCCTGCTGTACGATCTGTTCGTGGCGGGCGTGGAAGAGGGCCTGCTGCTGGATATCCCGGCCGAGCATCGCGACGCGATCCTGATGCGCCTGACGATGTACAAGTTGCGGGCCAAGGTGGAGTTGGCGTCCAGCCCGCTCTCCGTGTTCGCGGCTTGGCCGGCACCCGGCCAGGGCTTCTCCGACCCCCGCCTTCCAGCTCTCGGCTCGCGTCTCTACGAGGGCCAGCAAGCCGTCACCGCCGCCGAAGACGACTACGACGCCCATCGTCTGGCCCTCGGCGTGCCCGGCCCCGCCGACTGGGGAACCGACAAGACCTACCCGATCGAGGCTGACTTCGATCTGCTGAACGGCATCGACTTCAAAAAGGGCTGCTTTGTCGGCCAGGAAACCACCAGCCGCATGAAGCGCCGTGGCGTGATCAAGAACCGCATGTTGCCGATCGCCTTCGACGGCCCGCCGCCGGCCTTCGGGACCGAGGTGCTGGCCGGCGAACTTCGGGCCGGCGAGGTGCTGTCGGGCCGTGAGGGCCGCGCCATGGCCCTGCTGCGCCTGGACCGCATCGAGGGCGCGGACCTGACGGCGGACGGCCGGGCGGTGGCGGTTGAGCGGCCCGACTGGGTTCCTGCGACCGCTCCCGCCGACTAGGGCGCGGGAACGTCGTCAGACGGCGGAACGTTGGTTGGGCCTGCTTTATAAGGAGTTCCGCCCATGAAACGTCTTCTCATCGGTCTTTCGCTCGCCGCCATCGCCGGCGCGGCCACCGCCCAGACAATCGCCCGCGACGAAAGCCAGCCCACTCAGCACAAGGCGACCGTCGGCCAGATCGAGGACGCCGACGTGATGGATTCGGCGGGTCGTCGGGCCGGCGAGGTGGAGCATGTCTTGCTGGACCCGGCCGGCAAGCCCACCGCCGTGGTCATTGAGATCGACCGTCCCGGTCCGGACAAGAAGGTCGTCGTGGCCCTGGCCGACGTCACCGTGAGCCCTGAGCCGAAGGACGACGACATGATCGTCCACACCAAACTGACCAAGGCCCAACTGACCGCCCTGCCGGACTGGAAGGGCTGATCCAACAGGTCGCGCGTCGCGAGAGGCGATGCGCGACCGTCCGCTTTGTTCTCTAAAAGTTCTGGAAATCCGCACCGCGTTCGGCCAAGCTCGCCGCCATGACCGAGATTCAACGCTGCACCTGGCGCGGCATGAACGGCGACCCGTTCTACGAGGCCTATCACGACGAAGAATGGGGGGTGCCGGAGTACGACTCCCGCGCCCTGTGGGAGAAGCTGGTGCTGGACGGATTCCAGGCCGGGCTGTCGTGGATCACCATCCTGCGCAAGCGTGAGGCCTTCCGCGCCGCCTTCGCCAATTTCGATCCCGACAAGGTGGCCCGGTTCGGCGACGCCGACCGCGCCCGCCTGATGGCCGACGCCGGCATCATCCGCTCGAACGGCAAGATCGACGCGGCGATCTCCGGCGCGAAAATCTATTGCGACATGCGCGAACGGGGCGAGGACCTGGGCGATCTGTTGTGGGGCATGGTCGACGGCAAGCCGATCCAGAACCGCTGGACGGGCGGCGACGTCCCGGCCCAGACGCCCCTGGCCGCCGACATGGCCAAGATGCTCAAGGCCAAGGGCTACAAGTACTGCGGCCCGGTGATCGTCTACGCCTTCATGCAGGCGACGGGACTGGTCAACGATCACCTGACGACCTGCTTCCGGCACGAAGAATGCCGAAAGCTGGCGCGCTAGAGGCCGAAATCCCGCCTAAACTGGGCGGGACTCTCGTCACGGTTCCGTCGACCTTCTGACGCTCCACTGTTGCGAGAATCAGCGATTTTAGCGCAATGGGAAGCTTGACCATGCGCCTTGCTTATTTCTCTTCCGGACGCCTCGCGGCGATCGTGGCGATGTTCGTCGCCAGCGCCGGCCCAGCCTTCGCCGACGCGTCGCCGGACTTGCGCGGTCGGCTCTATGACTGGTCGGACGGCGTGCTGGTGGTGGCCCACCGAGCCTGCCATGCGCCCGCGCCCTCGCGCGGCATGACGGCGCGCCTGCCGGAAAACTCGCTGGCGGCTCTGGACCGCTGCGTGGCCCTGGGCGTCGACATGGTCGAGATCGACATCCGCCGCACGGCCGACGGCGCGCTTGTGCTGATGCACGACCCGACCGTCGACCGCACCACCGACGGCCGTGGCCGGGTGTCCGAGATGAGCCTGCGGCAGATCAAGGCGCTGCGCCTGAAATCGCCCGGCGGAAGTCGCGACGGTGGGACGGCCGAGGCTCCGCCGACCCTTGAGGCGTTCCTGGCGCGAGCCCGGGGCCGCATCCTGATCAATCTCGACGTCAAGGAGCCGATCGCCGAGCAGGTCGCCCAGGTCGTGCTGGCCAGCGGGGCCGGCGGACAGGTTCTGGTGAAGGCTCGCCCCGAAGCGGGGGCCGCCCCGATGGCCGACCTTCCGCCCTACAGCGGCCTGGCCTTCATGCCGATGGTCGGGGCCGTCAAGGGGCGCGCCGTCCGCGATCCTGCCGGGATCACAGCCGTCCAGGTCCTGGCCGAGAACCGCGTTCCGGCGATCGAGCTGTGCGACCTTCGGCGCTCGGAGTTCGAAGCCGTGAGGGCCGCCGCACGGATGGCGCAGGTGCGGCTGTGGAGCAATGCTCTGGCGCGGAAGGGCCTGAAGGGGTTCCTGGCGCGAGCTCGGGCGGGCGGCGCGACGGCCGACGGGCGCCGCATCTGGACCCAGTTGGTCGGCGACGGCGTCAGCGTCATCCAGACCAATCGGCCGGCGGCCCTGCTCGACTATCTCGACGCCCGAGGCCTGCGCGGGCGCGCCCCGCCGATCATCAACGCCGCGCTCTAGGACCTGTCGCCGACCGGTTCGGCGACCCTGGCCCGGCGGACGTTTCCATCTCCGGCAAATCCCCCTAAACACGGACCATGCGCACCGGTCCCGACATGATGCTGGAAGCCGCCTGCGGACCGGGCCTGGTCTGCGGGGTGGACGAGGCTGGGCGCGGGCCGTGGGCCGGGCCGGTCAGCGCCGCGGCGGTGATCCTGGACCCGAGGCGCGTTCCTAAGGGCCTCAACGATTCCAAGAAACTGACCGCCAAGGCGCGCGCGGTGCTGGAGATCGAGATCAAGTCGGTCGCGGTCGCCTGGTGCGTGGGCCTGGCCAGCGTCGAGGAGATCGAAGAACTCAACATCCTGCACGCGGCCGGCCTGGCGATGTGCCGGGCCATCGAGGGGCTCTCGGTAAAGCCCGACATGGCCCTGGTCGACGGCAACTACCGCTTCAAGCTGCCCTGCCCGATCAAGACAGTGGTCAAGGGCGACAGCCTGTCGTGCTCGATCGCCGCGGCCTCGATCCTGGCCAAGGAAGCCCGCGACAGGATCATGATCGAGATGGACGCCGTCCATCCCGGCTACGGGTTCGCGGGCCACAAGGGCTACCACGCCGCCGTCCACGTCGAGGGCCTGCGCCGCCTCGGCCCCTCGCCGATCCATCGGATGAGCTGGGCGCCGGTCAAGCTGGCCCTTTCCGGCGAATTGCCCCTCGGCGACCCGGGCGGCGGCGCGTTCGATGACGAACTGAGCGCCTGAGCTCGAAAAATCTCGGAGCCGGAATTCTGAGTCTAATCAGACTCATTCCACAGGTTTCGAAGGGGGTTAATGAGCCGGTAACCACGTCCATCAACACACTCTTTACTAGCTAGACTCATGATTCCGCTCAGTGTTTTTTACGGGAAGCGGACATGTCCTTCGGGCCTGAAACCATCATCCAGGGCGACTGCATCGAGGCGATGAACGCCCTGCCCGAGAAGTCGGTGGACCTGATCTTCGCCGATCCGCCCTACAATCTGCAGCTGGGCGGCGACCTGCTGCGTCCCGACAATTCCAAGGTCGACGCGGTCGACGACCACTGGGACCAGTTCGAGAGCTTCGCCGCCTACGACAAGTTCACCCGCGAATGGCTGAAGGCCGCCCGCCGGGTGCTGAAGGACGACGGCGCGATCTGGGTGATCGGCAGCTATCACAACATCTTCCGCGTCGGCGTGGCCGTGCAGGACCTGGGCTTCTGGATCCTCAACGACGTGATCTGGCGCAAGTCCAACCCGATGCCCAACTTCAAGGGCACCCGCTTCGCCAACGCCCACGAGACCCTGATCTGGGCTTCCAAGAGCCAGGGCGCCAAGCGCTACACCTTCAACTACGACGCCCTGAAGATGGCCAATGACGAGGTGCAGATGCGCTCGGACTGGACCATCCCGCTGTGCACCGGCGAGGAGCGCATCAAGGGCGCCGACGGCAACAAGGCCCACCCGACCCAGAAGCCCGAAGCCCTGCTCTACCGGGTGATCCTGTCGACGACCAAGCCGGGCGACGTGATCCTCGATCCGTTCTTCGGCGTGGGCACCACCGGGGCCGCCGCCAAGCGCCTGGGCCGCAAGTTCGTCGGCATCGAGCGCGAGGCCGACTACATCGCCCACGCCAAGGAACGCATCGCCAAGGTGGTTCCCATCGCGCCCGGCGACCTGGACGTCATGGGCAGCAAGCGCAGCGAGCCGCGCGTGCCGTTCGGCAACATCGTCGAGGCCGGCCTGCTCAATCCGGGCGACACCCTCTACTGCGCCAAGGGCTCGCACGCCGCCAAGGTCCGGGCCGACGGCTCGATCACCGTGGGCGACCTGTCGGGCTCGATCCACAAGATCGGCGCCCTGGTGCAGTCGGCCCCGGCCTGCAACGGCTGGACCTACTGGCACTTCAAGACCGACAAGGGCCTGGCTCCCATCGACGTCCTGCGTTCGCAAGTGCGGGCGGGCATGAACTGAAGGTCTCATTTTCCTGCCGGGACCTTGTCGTGGGGGCGAGGCAAGGCTTATGTTTTCACCCATGCGCAAGACCGGCAGGATGGCGACCAACGGGGCCTTTGTGAGCATGGGCCCGGCAAGCTCCAAAAATGGAAGCGTGCTCCAGGAAATTCGACGTCCCGACGGCAGCAAGGTCGTCGGGCTAAGTCGCGACTCCTATGAGCGCGCGCTGTCGAACGCCAAGTCCGTCCTCGCGAAACGATAGGTCCAGGCTTGATGGCGACGATTGGTTACAACCCAGTCTTCGACCAACTCGTCCGAACGTCCGACGATATCGAAGGCTTTATCGCCTACGGCCTCTACAAACAGGCCAAGCGCGAATGGCTGCTCGACTACAGGACGCGAGAGGGAAAATCGCCTACGGCCGCGGAGCTTCGCACATACTCGCAGCACTGGGCGCCGACCGCTCTTCAGGCGCTCAGAGAAACTGCCGAAAGCGCGCTCTCGATCTATGCGCAAACCGTCTTGCAGGATCAGACACCCTCAATCCAACGCGACGCCCTGACTCAAGGCCGTCCGCTCTGGAAGGACATCCTCATCGGCGTGGTGTCCGCCCTGACCTATTCGGTTTTACTGGTCATTGCCGCCTTCCTTTTGAAGATTTTTGGCAACGACTTTCTGGACGCCCTAGGCGTGCTCGGGCGCTAGACCAGCCGGTCCCGCCCCGCCTTCGCCGCCTTCAGGAACACGCTCGGCAGCGCCGCCAGCCCTTCCGGACACGTCCAGACGAAGTCCCCCTCGCCATTGCTCTCGGCGCGCAACACCCGCAGCGTCAGCGAGAAGTGGGTGAAGACGTGCTCCACCGTTCCGAAGTCGCGCCAGGCGCCGGCGACCGGGGCTGCGGCGATTGCCTCATCATCCGTCCACGGATTACCTCGCCAGTCGCTGGTCGGCAGGCCCAGCATGCCGCCCAGCAGACCCTTGGGCGGGCGACGGACCAGAGCCGTGGCGTCGCCGCGCGTGAGCACATAGGCCACGCCATAGCGCCGGGGCCGGTCGGTCTTCCGGGTCTTGCGCGGATAGGTCTCGGGCGCGCCGGTCTTCAAGCCCTCGCACCAGGCCGCGATCGGACAGCGGTCGCACAACGGGCCCTTGGGCCGGCAGACCGTGGCCCCCAGGTCCATCAGCGCCTGGGCCCAGTCGCCGGGGCGCTGATCCGTGACCAGCTCGCCGGCCAGGCGCTTCAGCTCGGGCTTGGCGTCGGGCACGGGCGCCTCGACCGCGAACAGGCGGGCCATCACCCGCTCGACATTGCCGTCGACCACATTGGCCTCGCGGTCGAAGGCGATGGCGGCCACGGCGGCGGCGGTGTAGGCGCCCACGCCCGGCAGGGCCCGCAGGCCGTGTTCCGTGTCCGGAAAGACCCCGCCGTGCTCGGACGCCACGGCGCGGGCGCAGGCCAGCAGATTGCGGGCCCGGGCGTAGTAGCCCAGCCCCGCCCAGGCGGCCATCAGGTCGCCGTCCTCCACCGCCGCCAGGTCCGACACGGTCGGCCAGCGCTGGGTGAAGCTCAGGAAATAGGGCGTGGCGTGCCGCACGGTGGTTTGCTGCAGCATCACCTCCGACAGCCAGACCCGATAGGGATCGGACCGCTGCCCGGCCTTGCCGGCCGCCGGCCCGGTGCGCCAGGGCAGGTCCCGCGCCTGGGCGTCGTACCAGGCCAGCAGGGCGGCGCGGAGGGCGGAGATGTCGAGCATCCCTCCCTATGGCAAATCCTTGGGCGGATGGGGAGGGGCTGCTAGTCTGCCGCCATGCGCCGCCCCCTGCCCACCACGGAAGAAGCTCTTGAGATCCTCAAGCGCCGCCGCACGCGTCCGCAGTTCCGCGCGCCGCCGCCGGCCGGCAAGTCGCTGGCTCCGCTGATCAAGAAGCTGGACGAGAAATTCGGCCAAGGTCCGGCGGTGCTGAAGGCCCGTTGGCGCGAGATCGTCGGCGACACCCTCGCGCGCCGCACCGAGCCCGTCCGCGTCATCAAGAGCCGCACCGGCGAAGGCGGCACGCTGGAACTGCGGGTCGATGGCCCGGTGGCCTCGCTGATCCAGCATCAGGCCCCGCAGATCACCCAGCGCCTGGACCTGTTGCTGGGCAAGGGCGCGGTGACCAAGCTGCGCATCGTCCAGGGCCCGGTGAAGGCCCAGGCCGCGCCCGTCGCCGCCCGTCCCCGTCGCAAGCCGCCGCTGGACGCCGCCCAGGAGCGCGATCTGGCCGACAGCCTGGCCGACCAGCCCGAAGGCGGCCTGAAGGAGGCCCTGTTGAAGCTGGGCCGCGGCGTGCTGCGCGATCCGCGCTGAACCCCGCCGCTGGATTGACAACCAGACGTTCGATAGGCTGATGCAACGCCTTATCCGCGCCCTTTTCACGCGACTAAAGAATCGCGCTTAACTCCACTGTTCACGCCTATCCCAGGGAAGATCACATGCGTTCGTTGACCCGCCGGCTCTTGACCGCCGTCGCCCTCACCGCCTCTCTGGGCGTCGCCCTCGCTGGTTGCGACAAGAAGAGCGACACCGCGACCGCCGACGACATGTCCCTGGGCAATCCGAACGCCAAGGTCACGGTCGTCGAGTACGCGTCGGCCTCGTGCATCCACTGCGGCCGCTGGAACAACGAGGTCTTCCCGGCCTTCAAGGCCAAGTACATCGACACCGGTCGCGTGAACTACGTCTACCGCGAGTTCCTGACCGAGCCCGTGCAGGTGGCCTCGGCCTCGTTCCTGATGGCCCGCTGCGCCGGCAAGGACAAATATTTCTCGGTGCTAGACTCGGTCTATCGTTCGCAAGAAGAGATGTTCACCACCGGCGACTATCGCGGCGTGCTGCTGCGCGTCGCCCAGTCGGCCGGCATGGACGAAGCCCAGTTCACCAGCTGCGTCACCGACGAGAAGGCCCTCAAGGCCCTGAACGACCGGGTCGAGAAGTATCAGGCCAGCGCCAAGATCACCGGCACGCCGACCTTCATCATCAACGGCAAGAAGGCCGGCGGCGAAGACGGCGGCGAGCAGTCGATGGCCCAGCTGGACGCCGCCATCGCAGCGGCCGAGGCGGCCGCGAAATGATCCTCGACCGGCGCGCCCTGATCGGCACGGGCCTCCCTGTCTTGGGAATGGCGGCCACGGGCTTGACCCTGGTCGCCGCGCCGACGATCGCGCGCGCCGCGCCGCTGCCGCCCGCCGAGGGCGACATGGCGCTGGGCTCGCCCCAGGCCAAGGTGCAGGTGGTGGAGTACGCCTCGCTGTCCTGCACCCACTGCGCCCACTGGAACAACGAAGTGTTCCCCGTCTTCAAGAAGCAATTCATCGACACCGGCAAGGTCCGGTACGTGTTCCGTGAATTCCTGACCCAGCCCTATCAGTTCGCCGCCGCCGGCTATCTCCTGGCCCGGCGCGTGGGTCCGGCCCGCTATTTCGAGGTGCTGGACGCGATCTTCCACCAACAGGCCGCCATCTTCGACAGTCAGGACCTGTGGGGCGGACTGTTGAAGATCGGCAAAAGCTTTGGCCTGACCGAGGCGCAATTCACCGCGACCCTGCAGGACAAGGCGGCCCTGGAGGCCATCAACACCCGGGTCGAGAAGGCCACCGCCCGCGACAAGATCGAGGCTACTCCCACCTTCTTCGTCAACGGCCAACGTTACGAGGGCGGCCTGACGATCGAGACCTTCGCCGGCGCCATCGCCATCGCGACCAAGGGCTGAGGGGCGGGCGCGCGCCGTGCAATTCCAGCGCCTGCGCCTTCAAGGATTCAAATCCTTCGTCGAACCGACCGAGTTCCGGATCGAGCCCGGCCTGACGGGCGTCGTCGGGCCCAACGGCTGCGGCAAGTCCAACCTGCTGGAAGCCCTGCGCTGGGTGATGGGCGCCAATTCGGCCAAGGCCATGCGGGCAGGCGGCATGGACGACGTGATCTTCGCGGGCAGCGGCAATCGACCGGCCCGTAACCACGCCGACGTCACCCTGACCATCGACAACGCCGACCGCACCGCCCCGGCCCAGTTCAATGACGACCCGGTGCTGGAGGTCGTTCGCCGCATCGACCGGGGCGAGGGTTCGACCTACCGGATCAACGGCCGCGAGGTGCGGGCTCGCGACGTCCAGCTCCTGTTCGCCGACGCCTCGACCGGAGCCAACTCGCCGGCCCTGGTCCGCCAGGGCCAGATCAGCGAGTTGATCGGCGCCAAGCCGCAGAACCGCCGCCGCATCCTGGAAGAGGCGGCCGGGGTCTCGGGCCTGCACACCCGTCGTCATGAGGCCGAGCTGCGGCTGCGGGCCGCCGAGGTCAATCTCTCCCGCCTGGAGGACGTGGCCCGCGAGCTGGAGACGGCGCTGAACCGCCTGCGTCGCGAGGCGCGCCAGGCCGAGAAGTACAAGCGCCTGTCGGCCGAGATCCGCGCCGTGCAAGGCGCCGTGCTCTACGCCCGCTGGACCGAGGCCCGCGACACCCTCAACCGCACGCAAAGCGACGCCACCGAGGCGGCGCGCGCCGTCGAAGACAC
>NZ_JBAPVS010000320.1:0-7225 GCF_049283275.1 Caulobacter sp.
GTCCTGGCGCTTCCGGGTTGGGGCTGGGGACACGCCGCAAGGGCATGTCCCCGGGCTGCGGTCAGCTCGCCACGAACTCCCGCACGAAGGCCTTCACCGTTTCGGCGTCGGCGGGCAGGCGGTCGAACTTCTCGGGCTTCTTGGACAGGTCCGGCGTGGCGCGCGGGGTGGCCGGGACCACGCCGGCGGCGGCCGCGACGGCCTCGGGGAACTTGGCCGGGTGGGCGGTGGACAGCACCACGACCGGCGTCGTGGGATCGGCCAGGCGCAGGGTCGCGGCGGCCGCGACGCCGACGGCGGTGTGCGGGTCGATGACCTCGCCGGTCTCGTTCAGGGTCGACAGGATGGTCTTGGCGGTGTCGGCCTCGCTGACCGACGCGCCCTGGAACAGCTCGCGCATCTTGGCGTGGGCGCTGGGCGGGATGTCCAGCACGCCGGTGCCGGCGAAGGCGCGGAACGCCCGGCCGGTCTCGACCCCGTCACGGCCGACGGCTTCGAAATAGAGGCGCTCGAAGTTCGACGCGACCTGGATGTCCATGGCCGGGCTCTGGGTGGCGGCCACCGCGCCGCGCGCATAGCGGCCCTCCTCGAAGGCCCGGGCCAGGATGTCGTTGGAATTGGTGGCGGCCACGATCCTGGCGATCGGCAGGCCCATGCGGGTGGCGACATAGGCCGCGTAGGCGTCGCCGAAATTGCCGGTGGGCACCACGAAGGCCACCTTGCGGGCCGGGGCGCCCAGGGCGACGGCGGCCGTGAAGAAATAGACGCTCTGGGCGGCGATCCGCGCCCAGTTGATCGAGTTGACGCCCGACAGGTCGACGGCGTGACGGAACTGGTCGTCCGAGAAGGCCTGCTTGACGATGGCCTGGCAGTCGTCGAACGAGCCCTGGATCGAGACGCAGGCGACGTTCTTGTCGGTCGCCGTGGTCATGAACCGGCGCTGGACCTCGCTGATCCGGCCCTCGGGGAACAGGGCCACGATGCGGGCGTGCGAGCGGCCGCGGAAGGCCTCGACGGCCGCGCCGCCGGTGTCGCCCGAGGTGGCGCAGATGATGGTCATGGTCCGCGACTGGCGCGACAGCACGTAGTCGTACAGCCGCCCCAGCAGCTGCATCGCCACGTCCTTGAAGGCCAGGGTCGGGCCGTGGAACAGCTCCAGCAGGTGGCGGCCGGGGGCCAGCTGCTTCAGCGGCGCGACGGCGGCATGGGCGAAGGAGGCGTAGGCCTCGTCGCACATCTCCTGCAGGTCCTCGGCGGGCAGGTCGTCGCCGACGAACTTGCCGATCACCGTGGCGGCGACCTGGGCGTAGGGCTGGCCGGCGAAGGCGGCGATCTCATCGGCCGTGAAGGTCGGCCAGCGCTCTGGCACATACAGCCCGCCGTCGGGGGCCAGGCCCGCCAGGACCGCGTCCAGGAAACCGATCGAGGGGGACTCGCCCCGGGTCGAAACGTAGCGCATCAGGATCTCATCTTCCGCCAGAGCATGGCGGCATAGATAAACAGCAGGGTCACGGCAAGACCGAACCACGTCAGGGCGTATTCCAGGTGCCGATTGGAAATTTCTGCCGGAAGCGGCGCGGGGACGATTCCGGGCGGGGCGGGGGTCGCGGTCTCGACCATCAGGATGTAGGGCGCGGGCTTGTCGGCGGCGAAGCGGGTCAGCGTCGCGGCGCGGTCGCCGCCCAGGGACTTGGGGGCCATCAGCACGCCCACGGCCTGGGCCGGAGCGGCCAGGGCGAGCGGCGTAGGGGCCGACTGGCCGGTCAGGGCCTTGACCACGCCCAGGTCCAGCAGGATCGCGCCATAGCCCGCTCCCGGGGTCCGGCAGAGGGCCGTGGCGCGCCAGACGATGTCGCCGTCGCGCACGCCATAGACCAGGGGCAGGGTCTGGGCCTTGTCGGGCGCGCAGTCGACCGCGACGCGGGTCCAGGACGCGTCGTCGCCCCCAGTGGCCGGCACGCCGGCCAGCACCGTGGCCAGGGGCTGGGCGGGCGCGGTCTTCAGGACCTCGATCCGGGCCAGCAGGTCCTGCTTCCAGGCCAGGCGCTTGATCTGCCAGCCGCCCAGGACGCACAGGATGGCGAAGGCGATCAGGGTGGCGATCGTCAGCCCGATCGGGAAGCGACGGTCCTTAACGGCCTCAGACATCGTGGCGGCCGGCCTCGGAGGCGTTGTTGGCGATCTGGGCGGCCACCATCAGGCCCTTGGCCGGCCGCATCAGGCCCAGGCACGCGACCAGGGTGATCGGCAGCCAGACCACCAGCAGCAGCCAGACCGGCCAGCCGAAGGCGAACATCGAAAACAGCGCCCCGAACGCGCACAGGAAGCCGGCGATCAGGATCACGAAGGTCGTCGCCCCATCGCCGGTCTCGTTGGCCCCCAGGTCGAAGCCGCAGGCCTCGCAGGTCTTGGCGATCTTCAGGAAGCCGTCGAACAGCATGCCCTCGCCGCAGTGCGGACAGCGGCCGGTCGCGCCGGCGAGATAGGGGTTCACATGGGCCATGGGTCTATCCCTAAAAGCAAAAAGGCCCGGAACACCATGCGGCGTTCCGGGCCCTCTCGAAGCGGATGATCTAGTGCGCCGAAGCGCCGAAGATCACGTAGACGAAGGCGAACAGGAACAGCCAGACCACGTCCACGAAGTGCCAGTACCAGGCGGCGGCTTCGAAGCCGAAGTGCTGCTTGGGGGTGAAGGCGCCGTTCAGCAGCCGGATCAGGCAGACGATCAGGAACAGGGTGCCGACGAACACGTGGAAGCCGTGGAAGCCGGTGGCCAGGAAGAAGGTCGAGCCGTAGAGGCCCGAATTGACCGCCGCTTCCGAGTAGAACAGCTGCTCGTGATTGATGTGAGCATATTCATAGACCTGGATGGTCGTGAACAGCGCGCCCAGCAGGATGGTCAGGATCAGGCCCCACTTGGCGCCGTTGCGGTCGCCTTGCTGCAGGGCGTGGTGCGACCAGGTGATGGTGGTGCCCGACAGCAGCAGGGTCAGGGTGTTGACCAGCGGCAGGTGCCAGGGCGAGACGGCCTCGACGCCGGCCGGCGGCCAGGTGGCCCAGGCGGCGCGGACTTCCTCGATGCCCGACAGGGTGCGGTGGTGGTGGAACAGGGCCATCTCGAAGAAGATCCAGAACCACGCCACGAAGAACATCACTTCCGAAGCGATGAACAGCACCATGCCGTAGCGCAGGCCGATCGAGACGACGGGGGTGTGGTCGCCGGCGTTGGCTTCCTTCACCACGTCGCGCCACCAGCCGAACATCGTGTAGAGCACGCCGGCCAGGCCGGTCGCGAACAGCCACCACTGGCCCTTCTCGATGCCGAAGACCCCGCCCTTGATCCAGGCGATCAGGCCGATGGCCATCAGCGTGGCCGAGGCCGAACCGACGAACGGCCACGGGCTGGGGGGCAGGATGTGATAGTCGTGTTTGACGGCGCCGTGGGCCATGTGCGTGCTAACCCTTTAATCCCTCTAAGCGCATCGACCGGTCCCCCCGCCGACGCGCTATGTTTGAAACGCTATAGCGCCCTCGGCGGCGTGCCGCCAAGGGGTTCGACGATACGCGGCGTCGTCGCCGCCTGTTTCCCGCCCGCCGCGTCCTCGACCGCCGGGAAGAAGGTGTAGGACAACGTGATCTCCGACTTGCCCTTGGTCTCCGGATCGGTCGCGAAGCCGGGGTCGACGAAGTAGACGACCGGGAACTCGACCGTCTGGCCGGGCGCGATCGTCTGGCTGGAGAAGCAGAAGCACTCCAGCTTCTGGAAATAGGGTCCGGCCTGCTCGGGCACGACGTTGTACATCGCCCGCCCGGTCAGCGGCTTGTCGCTGGTGTTGGTGACCTTGAAGAAGGCCAGGCCGGTGGCGCCGATGCGGACGTCCTGGCTGACCTGCATGGCCTGGAAGTCCCAGGGCAGGCCGCGGACATTGGCGTCGAATCGGATCTCGACCTTGCGGTCCAGCACCTGGGTCGGCTTGGCGTCGGCCTTGCGCACCGTGCCGTCGAAGCCGGTGGCCTGGCAGAACATCTTGTACAGCGGCACCGCCGCATAGGCCGCCCCGACCATGCCGAAGAAGGCCACGCCGCAGATCGCCGCCACCTTCAGGTGACCGCGCCCCTTCGGCCGAGGCCCGACGCCGACCAGATTGTCGGCCTCGATCTTGGCGAGGTCCTCGGGCGACAGGTCGTTCTTAGAAGTGGGGCCCAACATTGCCTCCCAGCTTCACGACGGTGACCACGAACACCAGGATGACGAACGCCGCCAGGCCCAGGCCCAGGGCGATGTTGCGGCCGCCGCGCGCCTTGGCGGCGGGATCCAGATCCTTGCTCGTCTTGGGGCGGCTCATAGCGGCGACTCCAGCACTTTCAGGCCCAGCACCGCCTCGGCCAACAGGGCGGCGAACAGGGCGAACAGATAGAGGATCGAGAAGGCGAACAGGTTGCGCGCGTGCCGGGCGTCACCGACCGGCTTGCCCCGCTTGGCGGCGGTCTCGCCCACCTCGTAGAGGTCGCGGTCGGCCGGGCGCGGATCGGCGGCGTCGCCGGCCGTGCTGGCGAACACCCGCCAGGCCAGGGTCAGGAACACCAGACCCCCAAGACCCGAGACCGCCAGATAGAGCCAGCCGCCCAGGCCGGTGAACACCGGCGCGATGCAGACCGGGATCAGCAGCAAGGTGTAGATCAGGATCTGCTTGCGGGTTTCCTTGGCGCCCTTGACCACGGGCAGCATCGGCACGCCGGCCTTAGCGTAGTCGGTGCTGATGTACAGCGACAGGGCCCAGAAGTGCGGCGGGGTCCACAAGAAGATCACCAGCACCATCAGCCAGGCGTTCAGCGGCGCGTGGCCCGTGGCCGCGGCCCAGCCGATGGCCGGCGGCAACGCGCCGGCCAGGCCCCCGATGACGATGTTCTGGGCCGTCCAGCGCTTGAGCCACATGGTGTAGACCACCGCGTAGAACACGATGGTGAAGGCCAGCAGGCCGGCGGCCAGCCAGTTGATCGCCATGCCCATCAGCATCACCGACAGCAGGCTCAGCACCACGCCCAGGGTGGCGGCCTCCTCGCCCTTGACCAGGCCGGCGGGCACCGGGCGGCCGCGCGTGCGGCGCATCTTGGCGTCGATGTCGGCGTCGTACCACATGTTCAGCGCGCCAGAGGCCCCGGCCCCCACGGCGATGCAGAACACCGCCACCGCCCCCAGCAGGGGATGGATCGGCGTGCGGGCGGCCAGCAGGCCCGTGAGCGCCGTGAAGACGACCAGCGACATCACCCGCGGCTTCATCAGCTGGAAATAGTCCTGCCAACGGGCGTGACGGACCGTGGCGGTCGCCTCGTCGGGGGTCAGGACATGTCCAGTCAGGACGGGGGTGGGGGCCATTGTACCTAAGGGTCTTCAGATCTTGATGGGCGAAGGGCGCGGGCTGGATTTTCATCCGACCCGCGCCCCCGCGTTTTGCGTGTCTCGACTACCAGATCAGTGGCTGTCGGCCTTGATGACCGGCGGATCGCTGAACTGGTGGAAAGGCGGCGGCGAGGACAGGGTCCATTCCAGGGTGGTGGCGCCTTCGCCCCACGGATTGGCCTCGGCCTTGCGGCGACGGATGGCGGCTTCCAGCAGGATGACCAGGAACACCACCACGCCCGCGGCGGTGATCACGTAGCCGATCGACGAGACGTGGTTCCACAGGGTGAAGGCGTCCGGATAGTCGACATAGCGACGCGGCATGCCTTGCAGGCCCAGGAAGTGCTGCGGGAAGAACACCAGGTTCACGCCGACGAACATGATCCAGAACTGCAGGCAGCCCAGGAACTCGTTGTACTTCACGCCCCACATCTTCTCGAACCAGTAGAAGAAGCCGGCGAAGATGGCGAACACCGCGCCCAGCGACAGCACGTAGTGGAAGTGGGCGACGACGTAGTAGGTGTCGTGCAGGCTGTAGTCGATGCCCGCGTTGGCCAGGACCACGCCGGTGACGCCGCCCACGGTGAACAGGAAGATGAAGCCGATCGCCCACAGCATGGGCGTCTTGAAGCTGATCGACCCGCCCCACATCGTGGCGATCCACGAGAAGATCTTCACGCCGGTCGGCACCGCGATGACCATCGTGGCGGCCACGAAATAGGCGCGCAGGTTGATGCTCATGCCGACGGTGTACATGTGGTGCGCCCACACGATGAAGCCGACGAAGCCGATGGCGACCATGGCGTAGGCCATCGCCAGGTAGCCGAAGATCGGCTTCTTGGAGAAGGTCGAGACGATGTGGCTGATGATGCCGAAGCCTGGCAGGATCAGGATGTACACTTCCGGGTGGCCGAAGAACCAGAACAGGTGCTGGAACATGACGGGGTCGCCGCCGGCGGCCGGGTCGAAGAAGTGGGTGCCGAAGTTGCGGTCGGTCAGCAGCATGGTGATGGCGCCGGCCAGGACGGGCAGCGACAGCAGCAGCAGGAAGGCGGTGATCAGCACCGACCAGGCGAACAGCGGCATGCGGTGCAGGGTCATGCCCGGCGCGCGCATGTTGAAGATCGTGGTGATGAAGTTGATCGCGCCCAGGATCGACGACGCGCCGGCCAGGTGGAGGGCCAGGATCGCCAGGTCCATCGACGGGCCGGTGTGGCCGGTGGTCGACAGGGGCGGATAGATCGTCCAGCCGCCGCCGAAGCCCTTGCCCGGGCCGCCGTCGACGAACATCGAGCACAGCAGCAGCACCCAGGCGGCGACCAGCAGCCAGAACGAGATGTTGTTCATCCGCGGGAAGGCCATGTCCGGCGCGCCGATCATGATCGGCACGAACCAGTTGCCGAACCCGCCGATCATCGCCGGCATGACCATGAAGAAGATCATGATCAGGGCGTGGGCGGTGACGACGGCGTTGTAGCCGTGCTTGGACTGCTCGATCAGGCCCATCAGGCTGATCGACGAGTTGGGACCGAAGATCTGGATGCCCGGCTCGGCCAGTTCCCAGCGGATCAGGCCCGACAGGGCGCCGCCCACCAGGCCCGCCATGATGGCGAACAGGATGTAGAGCGTGCCGATGTCCTTGTGGTTGGTCGAGAAGAACCAACGCTGGAAGAACGGCGGCTTGTGGTCGGCGTCGTCGTGCGAAGCGTCGTGGTGATCGATGTCAGCGGCGTGAGCCATCGGACTTAATCCTGCAATCGTATCTTAGGCCGCCGGCGCGGCGGGAGCCGCGGCCGGGGCGGAAGCGGGGGCGGCGGCCGGCGT
>NZ_JBAPVS010000321.1:0-5077 GCF_049283275.1 Caulobacter sp.
CAGCGCGTCGCCGCGCCCGCTGGCCAGCACCGGGTCGAGTACCACCGGCAGCGCGGGCGCGCGCTCGCGCAGGCGCTTGATCAGGGCGGCGTCGGCGCGCGGCGCGGCGCGGGCCGCCAGCTCCGGCTCGATCCACAGCCGGGCCTGGGACAGCTGCTCCAGCCGGCCAGCCGTCAGCGAGGGCACGCTGAGCCGCTTGTTGGCCGGATTGATCGCCAGGGCCCGCTCGGCCGCCAGCCGCCGCACGGCGTCGCGCACCGGCATCGGCGACACGCCCAGCTGGGCGGCCAGGCTGCGCAGACTGACCCCGACGCCCGGGGCGATGCGGCCGTTGATCAGCGCCTGGCGGATGGCTTCGTAGACCTGATCATGGACGGCCAGGCTGTCGGCGAGGGGACGTCTTGGCGAGGGCCGGGATGCCGATGGGGACACACACGCACTCCTCTGCCCGCGCCATGATCACGCCGACCGGGAAATGCGTGTGTGTCCCCGACACATCCGCGCCTCATCCGGTTTGGCCTTGCCAGGAGACCTCCAATCGCGATCACAATGCAAGGCCTTCGGAGAACCGCACATGCCCGACTTCGGCCCGAACGACCTCGACGCCTTCTGGATGCCCTTCACGCCCAATCGGCGCTTCAAGGCCAATCCCCGGATGCTGGCCCGCGCCGAGGGCATGCACTACGCCACGCCCGACGGCCGCCAGATCCTGGACGCCACCTCGGGCCTGTGGTGCGTCAACGCCGGCCATAACCGGCCCAAGATCGTCGAGGCCATCCGCCGCCAGGCCGGCGAGATGGACTATGCGCCCAGCTTCAACATGGGCCACCCGGCCGCCTTCGCCTTCGCCAGCCGCATCGCCCAGATCACCCCGCCGGGCCTGGACCGCATCTTCTTCACCGGCTCGGGCTCGGAGTCGGTCGACACCGCCCTGAAGATCGCCCTGGCCTACCATCGCGCCCGGGGCAAGGGGACCAAGACCCGGCTGATCGGCCGCGAGCGCGGCTATCACGGCGTCGGCTTCGGCGGCATTTCGGTGGGCGGCATCCCCAAGAACCGGATGTATTTCGGCGGCCTGCTGACCGGCGTCGACCACCTGCCCCACACCCACGGCGTGGCCGGCAACCTGTTCAGCCAGGGCCTGCCCAAGAACGGCGCCGAGCTGGCCGACGCGCTGGAGGCCATCGTCGCCCTGCATGACGCCAGCAACATCGCCGCGGTGATCGTCGAACCGGTGGCGGGCTCGACCGGCGTGCTGGTCCCGCCCGAGGGCTATCTGCAGCGCCTGCGGGCGATCTGCGACAAGCACGACATCCTGCTGATCTTCGACGAGGTGATCACCGGTTTCGGCCGGGTGGGCGCGGCCTTCGCCGCCGAGCGTTTCGGGGTGATCCCGGACATGATCTGCATGGCCAAGGGCCTGACCAACGCCGCCGTCCCGGCCGGCGCGGTGGCGGCCTCGGAGGGGATCTACCAGGCGATGATGGACGGCGCCGACGCGCCGATCGAGCTGTTCCACGGCTACACCTATTCGGCCCATCCCCTGGCCTGCGCGGCCGGTTTGGCGACGCTGGAGGTCTATCAGGAGGAGGGCCTGTTCACGCGGGCCCTGGAGATGGAGCCCTATTGGCGCGCGGCGGTCCATTCGCTGAAGGACGCCCGCCACGTGATCGACATCCGCGACTTCGGCCTGATCGCCGGCATCGAGCTGGAGCCGCGTCCCGGCGCGCCGACCGCCCGGGCGATGGCCGCCTTCGAGACCGCCTTCGACAAGGGCCTGCTGATCCGGGTGACCGGCGACATCATCGCCCTGTCGCCGCCGCTGATCATCGACAAGGCCCAGGTGGACCAGGTGGTGGAGACGATCCGAACGGTGCTGGCGGGGGTGGAGTAGAGCGATGTTCACCCGACTGCGCGCCGCCATCGACCGCGAACGCCGCGCCTGGCGCATCCGCTGCGAGACCTGCGGACGCGACCGCCCCTTGGCCGCGACGGGCGGGCTGCGGCTATGGGCCTCCAGTCCCGTCCACAAGCTGGGCGAATGCAGCCAATGCGGTCGCCTGGGGCCGATGCTGGTCTATCACGCGGTGAAGACGCCCCAGCCCTGAAGGTCAAGCTTTGCCATGATGCCTCCCCCTCCCCCCGCGAGGCGGTATAAGAGCCCCATGACCCTCGCCGACATCCGACCCGCCAAGCCCGCCCCCATCAGCGCCAACGCCCTGATCCTGACCGCCGTGTTCACCGGCCTGGCCTTCGCCCTGGCGCGGATGCCCGACCCGCCGGGGGTGCTGACCTTCGCCTTCGTGGTGGTGGGCTGGATCCTCAGCGTGGTGGTCCACGAGTTCGCCCACGCCTTCGTGGCCTACAAGGCCGGGGACCACACGATCGCCGAGAAGGGCTACCTGACGCTGGACCCGCTGAAATACACCGACCTGTCGACCAGCCTGGTGCTGCCGCTGGTCGCCCTGGCGCTGGGCGGGATCGGCTTTCCCGGCGGGGCGGTCTATCTGCGCGACGACCTGATGCGCAGCAAGCGCGGCCGAGCCCTGGCCTCGCTGGCCGGACCGCTGGGAACGCTGATGGTGCTGATCGGCCTGGCGCTATGCCTGGCCGCCGACCGGACGTTCGGCGTGCAGACCAGCCCGCTGTCGCAGGCCGCCGCCTTCCTGGCCTTCCTGCAAGCCTTCGCCCTGGTGCTGAACCTGCTGCCCCTGCCCGGCCTGGACGGCTTCGGCGTGATCCGCCCCTACCTGCCGGCCAGCGTCCAGCAACAGGCGCTGAAGTTCGGCAACCTGGTGTTCATCGGCCTGTTCCTGGCGATCTTCTTCGTGCCGCCGGTCAACGACATCCTGTTCGGCGTGGTGGTGACGATCACCGACCTGTTCGGCGTCTCGCGTCCGGACATCGTCGCGGGGCTCGAAGCGTTCCGGTTCTGGGAGGGGTGAAACACCCTCTCCCATAGGGAGAGGGAGGGACCCGCGCCGTAGGCGTGGGAGGGTGAGGGGTTACACCCTCTCCGATTCTCACAGACGCCCTGCCGGCACGCCGTCGGGCGGTTTACCCCCTCACCCTCCCAAGCTTCGCTTGGGCCCCTCCCTCTCCCCATGGGAGAGGGTTCCAGGCGGTCACGCCGCGCTGAGCTTCTGCGCCATTTGCGTCATGGCGGGGCGAAACGTCGCCGCCGGCTTTTCGTCCTCCGTGTTCTGGACCAGACAGCCGTACCAGCCCATGCCCCTGTAGGTCTCGTAGCCCGGGGTGAGGGCGTAGCCGACGGTGAGGGCGCCGTCGGCATAGCTGCCCATGGTCCCGCTGGTGGTGTCGAGCTTGAAGGTCTCCTCCAGCACGCCCTTGCCGTCCGAGCTGGCCAGCACCCGGTGGTTCTGGTCCAGCAGCAGCACGCGCGAGCGGGCCTTTTCCTCGTCGGTCAGGCGCACGCCGTCGACCACCGCCTGGGCCTGGGGCTTCCAGTCGAAATGGACGCCCAGCACGCCCAACACCTTGCCGTTGGCCTGGCCGCCCTCGCGGATGGCCGTGGCGTAGGTGGCGACCGGGGCGTCGTTCAGGGCCTTGACCCGCTCGATGTCGCAGACCGTGAAGTCGTCGCCCGACTTGGTGCGCATGGCGTTCCTGAACCAGTCGGTCTCGGCCACCGAGGCGTTCTTGGCGGCCGGATACTTGTCGGGGCGGCCGCTGGCGATCACCCGGCCCGAGGGGTCGGCGATCCAGAGGTCGAGATAGACGGTGTAGGCGTCCAGGATCACCTTCAGCCGCTGGCTGGCGTAGGCGCAGGCCTCGGGCGACGGAGCCGCCACGCAGTCGACCACGGCGCTGTCGGTGGCCCACCAGCGCACGTCGCAGGTGCGCTCATAGAGGTTGCGGTCGATGATCTCGATGGCGTTCAGGGCCAGGTCGACCAGGCGCTGGCCGCGCAGGTGGCCCAGGATCGCCCCGCCGATCTTGGTCAGCTCGTCGAGGTCGGCGCGCACCTGGCTCTCCAGGGCGGCGGCCACCACGTCGATCTGGGTGGAGATGGTCTTGAATTCTTCCGCCACGATCGCGAAGCCGCGCCCCGCCTCGCCGGCCCGGGCGGCGACGATCAGGGCGTTGATGGCCAGCATCTTGGCCGAGCGGTTGACGTAGGCGATCTCGCCGATCTTCTCGCCGGCCACGGCGGAGAGGCGCTCGCTGAGCTCCAGGATGCGTTCTGGGCGGAGACTGGCGTCTTCGTCGGCCATGACAGGTTTCCCCCGAAACCGGCGGCGGGACTCGGAACAGCCGAATCACTCGCCAGACAAGCGAGCATGCCACTTGAGTGAGCCTTCCGGGATGGGGGTTCGACAATACGTCGCGCCTTTTTGGGCGTTTCGCGGCATGCGCCCTGGGGATATGTGCAGTTCCGCGACAATCCATGCCTCATTAATCATCAACGCCGACAGCGGTGTCATCCGATCGTCGCCACAAAGCCTTGTCTTAGGCCGACGGCCTCGGTGGACAGAGTTTCTGAAGCGGGGGCCGGCGGCCCACGGTAGACACCCTCTCCCCTTGGGAGAGGGTTCAAGAAGGCTCCGCTTTCCGCTACACCGCCCCCATGTCGCACAATACCTTCGGCCACCTGTTCCGCGTCACCACCTGGGGCGAAAGCCACGGCCCGGCCCTGGGCTGCGTGGTCGACGGCGTGCCGCCCGGCATCGCCCTCACGGCCGAAGCCATCCAGGCCTTCCTCGACAAGCGCCGCCCCGGCCAGGGCAAGTTCGTCACCCAGCGCCAGGAGCCGGACGCCGTGCGCATCCTGTCGGGCGTGTTCGAGGACGCGCGCAGCGACGGCCAGCGGACCACCGGAACGCCGATCAGCCTGATGATCGACAACACCGACCAGCGCTCCAAGGACTATGGCGAGATCGCCCAGGCCTTCCGTCCGGGCCATGCCGACTATCCCTATTTCGCCAAGTACGGCGTGCGCGACTATCGCGGCGGCGGGCGCAGCTCGGCGCGCGAGACGGCGGCGCGCGTGGCGGCCGGAGCGGTGGCGCGACTGGTGATCCCCGGCGTAACCGTCCGCGCCGCCCTGGTGCAGATC
>NZ_JBAPVS010000322.1:0-5726 GCF_049283275.1 Caulobacter sp.
GGCCTGTTTCATCCCGGTCGACGTTTCCCCTCGGGCGGGCAGGATCAAAGTCGCCCGGAAGGGGCCGTCGGCGACTCCGACTGATCCTGGAACAGGCCGGTTTAACCTCCCGGCCCCGTCGACCCCGACTGTCCGGCTTGCGTCCGCCCCGGGCCTTGGATCCTTCTGAGACCCGCCTCCCGACACGATCCGCCCGCCAGGCCGGCCAGGCCCCGCTCGGTTCCATCTCCATCGCCGCTTCGGGTCGGTACCAAGCGCCCTCCTCCGCGACGGAGACAGCACTGATTATGCGGCGGGTTTGGAGGTGGGGGACAAAAGAGGGTCGAGATTTCTTTTGGCGTTGGATTCGTAGGACTTTATCTGCTCGACGCCGAGGATGGACGTCGCCATCCCGCTCACCACGCCGAAGCGACGCCTCGCAACACCTCAGGTCGCGAGGCGGTCCTTGAGCATTCGCAGCGTGGCGATGACGCCGTGTGTGGGCCAGTCATAGGTGATGGACCCGCCCAACTGCGCCGACATTCCTCGGGTCACCAGCTTGCTGCCGAACCCCTCCGAGCTTGCCGGACCCGCCACGGGCGGGCCTCCGCGCTCGGTCCAGGTCAAGACAATATCCTGGTCGTGGATCGTGCACGAGACATCCAGCGTGCCGGCCGCGACCGAGAGCGCCCCGTATTTCAGGGAGTTCGTCGCCAGTTCGTGGATGACCAGGGCCAGGGTTGTCGCCGCGGCCTCGCCGACGCCCATCCGCGGGACGGACACGCGAATGCGGCCGCTGAAGGCGGCCAGGTCGTCATAGGGCGCGAGAAGCACGGAGATCAAATCTCCCAGCAGCGCCGCCTTGCCGTTTTGGCCGGGGATAGGACGAACAAGATCGTGGGCGCGTCCCAGGGAGGTGAGGCGGTCGGTCAGTTCGCGAGCCATGTCGGCGGTGGTCTTGGTCGAGCGCGAGGTGATCGCGGTCAGGGCTGAGGCGATGGTCAGAAGGTTCTTGACCCGGTGACTCATCTCGCCGGCCAGCAGTTCGTTGGCCTCTTCGGCTTGCTTGCGGCCCGTCACGTCGAGAAAGACCCCAACCATGACCCGGCCTACGATGCCGGCGTCATCGCCCTGACCACGGGCCGAAATCCATCGGACATCGTCCTGGACCATGATGCGGAAATCGATCTCATAGGCCCC
Organism: Caulobacter sp.; assembly: GCF_049283275.1. Lineage (GTDB taxonomy): Bacteria > Pseudomonadota > Alphaproteobacteria > Caulobacterales > Caulobacteraceae > Caulobacter. The sequence goes on from NZ_JBAPVS010000322.1 coordinate 1,180, forward strand.
GATGATCCCTCGCGTCGCCGCGAACGCGGCCCTGACCCGGTCGCGGTCGGCCGGGTGGATATGGGCGGACAGATCTTCGAAACGCACCGCCGTCGTGATCGCCACGCCCCACAGGCTGTAGCCGAGCTCGTCCATGATCAGTTGATCGGTGTCGACATTCCAGGACCATAGGGCGACGCCCGCCGCCTCGAGCGCTCGCCGGAGCTGCTTCGTGTCCCAGACTTGAGGGGTGGATTCTGAAGCGGACACGTTAGGCACTCTGGGTTCACTGGAGCGCACCGATATCACGACCGCTCCCCCGCCCGAGAAATATCGCGCTGTGTCCGGGGCTTCGACCGGGATTTGAAAGGGAAATCCCTGCTGATCCGGAACGTGGGGACGCCGACGCCGCCTAGACCAGCAGGTCCGCCGTCACCGGGGCGTGGTCGCTGGGGCGTTCCCATTCGCGGACCGTGTCGTGGACCTTGGAGCTGACCTTGCCGTCGATGATCGCCGCGTCGCGCAGGCCGGGGCTGGCCAGGATGTGGTCCAGGCGAAGGCCGCGGTTGGACTTGCGGAAATCGGCGGCGCGGTAGCTCCACCAGCTGTACAGCTTTTCCGGCTCCGGCGTGGCCAGGCGCGGCAGGTCCAGCAGATCCATCGACTTGATCATCGCCTCGAAGGCCTCGAGTTCGGCCGGCGTGTGGCTGACAACCTTCAGCATCTGGCGGTGACTCCAGACGTCGTTCTCGCCGGGTGCGATGTTCAGGTCGCCGGTGACGATCAGCGGCGCCTTGGGATCACGCTTCTTCAGGGCGGCGGTCAGGGTCTCATAGAAGTCGAGCTTATGATCGAACTTCGGATTGCCGATGCGATCGGGCGTGTCCCCGCCAGCCGGGATGTAGAAGTTCTGGATGTCGACGCCGGCCACCTTGACCGCAACGCAGCGGGCATGACCCTCGCGGCAGTTCATCAGCGTCGGCACGTCCTCGAATGGCAGGCGCGAGGCGATGGCCACGCCGTGCCAGCCCTTCTGGCCCATGATCTTGATGTGCGGCAGGCCCATGGCGACGAAGGCCTCGCGGGGGAACTCGCCCTCCTGGCACTTGATCTCCTGCAGGCAGAGCACGTCGGGGCCCTGCTCGTCGACGAAGCGGGCGGCCTGCTCGGCGCGCAGGCGGACGGAATTGACGTTCCAGGTGGCGATACGGAGGCGCATGCCGTTCCTCTAGAGCTTATCGCCTGTCGGTCCAACCGGCTTCTGGGAGCGAAAACCTCGTCCTTCGACAAGCTCAGGATGAGGTTTGAATGAACCGCCCCGCCAGTAGTCCTCATCCTGAGCTTGTCGAAGGACGAGGACGGTCCCTGAAAGGCGGGTGTCGTCGGGTTCTGAGCGGACACACAACGAAAAACGCCCAGACGCCGGAGCGTCTGGGCGAAAGTCGGGTCTCTCATGCCGCCGCCGGGAGGGGATAGGTCCGGCACGGTTGCGAAGGGCGGGTCGGGCGCTCTTCGCCATGCGTGTTAAATCTGCCACGGCTGAGATCTAAGTCAAGGACAATCGCGTTAAAACTTGCATGTTGTGAAATTGTCGCATTTCAGGGGCGTTTAACGGCCCAAATACAACTAAGGCTTGCCGACTCGGCGCCTCGGATCGGTAAGGACGAAAAGTTTCGGGTCCAGGCCCGAGGTTTTTTCGAAGCCGACCAGCCGTACGCGCGTCTCGCCGCCCTTCACATCGGTCACGGTCCATCCGGTCAGGGCGGGCGCGCTGCTGAAGTCCAGCTGGATGCGGCCCAAGGTCTGGCGCTTGGCGTCGACGGCGGTGATCGAGAAGCCGTCCAGCAGCTTGCGCACCCCGGTGATGGTCACGCCGCGATCCAGCCGCACCTCGCGGGCCAGCAACAGCGCCAGGGGCGTGCGGCTGAGCGGATAGCTCTCGTAGGTCTTCAGCCGGGGGTCGAAGAGGTTGACGTTGTTGCCGTTGCTGACCACCAGCAGGCCGGCCGGGCCGTCATAGGCGAACCGGGCCTTGCCGGGACGCTGCAGGTAGAAATCCCCCTGGGTCTGGCCGCCGCGGGCGTCGGTCTGGATGAAGCGGCCCTTGGCCGAGCCCAGCGTCTGGATATAGGCCGTGGCCTTGTCGACCAGGGCCCTTTCCTCGGCCGAGAGCGCCGGGGCCGACGCTTGGGCGGCCAGGGCCTGTCCGCTGAAGGCCGCGGCCAGACCGAAGCCGGCCGTGGCCAGGATCAGACGGCGGGTCGGGGTCATGTCGGTCATGCGATCTCCCAAAGAGCGTTCCGCGAAGTGTGAGCGGTTTGGCGAGCGGAACGCCCGATAACAATGCCTCCAACCTTTGCCCTGACCCTGCGACGAGCGAAAGGCCGTCGCGCGGCCATTTTCCGGCGCTGCGATGAAGCGCCGTTCAGGTTCGGGGTGTCGGAGTCAGGGGAAACGCGGACGGACGGCCCTGGTTTCAGGTCGGGACGGCCCTAGTTTTTGGCGTCCTTGATGGCGCCCTTCAGGTCGCCCTGCTTCACATTGCCGGCGACCTTGTCGCTCTGGCCTTCCTTTTTCAGGTCCTTGTCGCCGACGATCGTCCCGACGCCGGATTCGACCTTGCCGATGGTTTCCTGCTTGCGGCCGGCTTCCTTGTCGCAGGCGCTCAAGCCGGCCACGGCGATCAACAGCGTCAGGGCGAGGAGCGGCGTGCGCGGTCGGATCATGGTCGAAACTCCCTTGGGGTCGTGAGGCGAAGCGACGGCCCGGGCCGTCACAAGCTCTACAACGCAAGCGGCGCCACAAATGATCCAACCGGCCCAGGCGCACTACATCGGAGGCGGCGGCGGGGCCAGGATCTCGCGCTTGCCGGCATGGTTGGCGGCGCCGACCACGCCTTCCTTCTCCATCCGCTCCATCAGCGAGGCGGCGCGGTTGTAGCCGATCTGCAGGCGGCGCTGGATGTAGCTGGTCGAGGCCTTGCGGTCGCGGGTGACCACGGCCACGGCGTGGTCGTAGAGGTCGTTGGCCCCGCCCTCGCCGGCGAAGGCGCCCTCGACAGCCTCTTCCTGCTCCTCGTCGCCGCCGGCGGTGACTTCTTCCAGATAGTTGGGGATGCCCTGGTCGCGGAGGAACTTGGCCACGGCCTCGACCTCTCCGTCGCTGACGAACGGGCCGTGCAGGCGGGTGATGCGGCCGCCGCCGGCCATGTACAGCATGTCGCCCTGGCCCAGCAGTTGCTCGGCGCCCTGCTCGCCCAGGATGGTGCGGGCGTCGATCTTGCTGGTGACCTGGAAGCTGATCCGGGTCGGGAAGTTGGCCTTGATGGTGCCGGTGATGACGTCGACCGACGGGCGCTGGGTGGCCATGATCAGGTGGATGCCGGCGGCGCGGGCCATCTGGGCCAGGCGCTGGACGGCGCCTTCGATGTCCTTGCCGGCCACCATCATCAGGTCGGCGACCTCGTCGATGACCACCACCAGATAGGGCATGGGCTCGGGGCGGATCTTCTCGGTCTCATAGATCGGGCGGCCGGCGTCGTCGAAGCCGGTCTGGACGGTCCGCTCGAAGTGCTCGCCCTTCTCCAGGGCCTCGTTGGCCTTCTCGTTGAAGCCGCCGATGTTCCGCACGCCGATCTTCGACATCCGGCGATAGCGGTCCTCCATTTCGCGGACGGTCCACTTCAGGGCCACCACGGCCTTCTTCGGATCGGTGACGACCGGGGCCAGCAGGTGCGGGATGCCGTCATAGACGCTGAGTTCCAGCATCTTCGGGTCGATCATGATGAAGCGGCACTTCTCGGGCGGCAGCTTGTAGAGGATCGACAGGATCATGGCGTTGACCCCGACCGACTTGCCCGAGCCGGTGGTGCCGGCGATCAGCAGGTGGGGCATCTTGGCCAGGTCGGCGATGTAGGTCTCGCCGCCGATCGTCTCGCCCAGGGCCATGGGCAGGATGTGGGTGGCCTTGTCGTAGTCCGAGCTGGACAGCAGGTCGCGCAAATAGACCGTCTCGCGGCGCGAGTTGGGCATTTCGATGCCGATGGCGTTGCGGCCCTGGGCCACGGCCACGCGGCACGAGATCACGCTCATCGAGCGGGCGATGTCGTCGGCCAGGGCCACGACCCGGGCGGTCTTGGTGCCGGCGGCCGGCACCAGTTCGTACATGGTGACCACGGGGCCTGGGCGGATCTGGTCGATCTGGCCGCGCACGCCGAACTCGGCCAGCACGCTTTCCAGCAGGCGGGCGTTCTGGCGCAGGGCTTCCTCGTCGAACTCGGCCGAGCGGGGCTTGGGCTTGGCCAGCATGGCCAGTTCGGGCAGCTGGAAGCCCTCGGCGTCGAAGTCGAAGGCCTTCTGCTGTTCACGCAGCTCGCGGCTGTTGGACTTGCCCGGAACCTTGGGCTGGGCGATGGCCAGGGGGCGCGGCTCGAAGCTGGGCTCGAAGGCGTCCTCGTCCTCGACCGGTGGCGCGGCCTTGGCCGACCTGGCGGGTTTGCGGGCTTCGGCGTCGGGTTCGACGACCGGCGCGGCCTTGCGGGGCGCGCGCGGACGGGCGGCGGGTTCGGG